>NZ_CP065534.1:3216422-3538064 GCF_015999465.1 Lonsdalea populi | reverse complement strand
GTTGCTGGGCAAGGGGGGTGATAACGTGTTTCCACACTCGATTGAAGGTTGCCTGCGTTTGTAATAACGCATCGACGAAGGCGCATCGCTCCGCATGGGGCTTGTTCCTGCCAATGACGTAGCTATAGCCGCAGGTCCCGTCATCAAGTTGCAAAGCTGCTCGAGTTACCGTGATGTCGCCCACCATGAAACGATGTCCGGTCGTTTCCATGCGTCCTTGCAATTGGATCAGCCCAATCTGTGTCGGTCGCAGCAATTGATAATTCGGCGCGATTTCGAGCGGTTGTAAGAACGAATCGAGCATTTCAGAATTACTGTGGGAAAGCACAGACATCCAATAAGCTCTCTTTTTTTTACTTGACTCCATTTACATCTCCGTCTTGGTCTGTGGTGTTTGTTTTGACAGGTAATCAAAGCATCGGGTCTGGTCCTGCGGCGGCGAGAGTTCTGCCGCCGTATTCAGGTAGATATGCTGAGCATGTTCGAAAAAGGCGCTGTGGACTGCACACTGGTGAAACAGGGTATTGGCGAGTTCCAAATCTTTGATTCGGATGGCCAATGGAACAGAAATTTTATCGCTGGGATGCAGATAACGATTCAGCATGACTCCCATGTAGGTGGAGCGGCCTCGGCCCAGAGGCAGCGCTTTCTCTAACGCTTCTGGACTGATGCCGGATTTCTCCGCCAGCAAGAGAGACTCCGCCGCCACCAGCAAATGAACAGCTTCGCAGTAGTTATTGATGACTTTCATGGTTTGCGCGGCGCAGTTGCTTTCCATAACGGCGTAGTCGCCGCAAAGGCTGGAGAGCAACCCGGTGAGCGCTTCGCTGAACGCCGCCGGGATCGGGCCGGTCCAACAGGCCAGTTTGCCGGTGCGTGCGCCTTCTGGACCGCCCGAGACGGGCGCTTCCAGATAGTGCGCGCCGTGCTGCAGGAAGAAGTCGCCCACTTGTCGACTGTCCTGGGGACCTATCGTACTCACGTTGACGATAACGGGCTGATAGTCCTGCAGTTTCCGCTCAATTTCCGTCGTACAGAAAAGCTCGTGAATAGCCTGCGCGTCGGTCAGGCAAATCAGGATGATTGGGTGTTGACGCGTAAATAATTGGCTAACGGAACTCACCGCATTGATGCCATCGCCGGCGAGCGCTTCGGCTTTGCTTGCCGTTCGGTTGTAAAGGCTGATGTCGTATTGGCATTGGCGCAGTCTGAGTGCGATAGCCTTTCCGAGAACGCCGATTCCGACCAGGGAAACGTGTTTGATCATATTGAGCATCCTTACTCCGTCACCGCTTCATAAAAAAGGTGAGGGGGGGGGTTATCAGTGCGAATGAGCCGGCTGCGACAGAAACCGCATGAAGCTGGTGCGGTTTTGGGAGGGCGTCGTCGCAGGCCGTCCCAGGTTGTCCCGATGACCCACGCGACACCTGACTTCAATAAATTGGCTCCCTTCCATAGACAGCGCCCGACGGAGAGCAGATTGCAGAGCATCCTGGCTATCGACTGACGTGACTCTGCTATATCCGCTGGCGCTGGCGAGGGGGGAGAGGGGGAGTCGCGATGCCGCCGTGGGTTGGCCCCCGACCGAATCATGGGCACCGTTGTTGATGACGATGTGGATCAAATTGGCAGACAGCGCGCTATTGGTCAGTCCGCCTAACTGCATCAGCATGGCGCCGTCGCCGTCCAGACAAACCACTTTCTTACCCGGCTGGCCCTCGCTGATGCCCAGCGCTATCTGGCTGGCGAGGCCCATGCCGCCCACGGTCAGAAAATCACGTTCATGGCTTTCGCCTCTCTGTTCCCGCAGTTCGTAAAGTTCGCGGGACAACATGCCGGTCGTGCTGACGATCGGCACTTCGGCCGGCAAGACCGACAGGCAGTGTGCGACGGCCTCTTCGCGCAGTAGCGTGGCCGTTGTCTCCAACGGTGCTTTTGGCAGCGTGCAGGCGGAAAAGGTATTCTTACGCACGACGAGAGCAACAGGTCTCTTCTCCTGGTGCGCCAGTTCCAGAAGTCGAATAATGGAAGGGAAATCGACGTTTTGATCGCCTTCCAATATTTGATATGGGATATCCAGAACATCCAGTTGCGCTAATGTGACCCGGCCCTGCATGACGTGCTGCGGCTCGTCATGCAGTTGCGTTCCATCATCTTTAATTTCACCGCGCCAGCCGATAATGAGCAGTAACGGAATCCCGAAAACATCCTTCGATGCCAAAGAACAGATCGGATTGACGATATTTCCAAGACCGGAGTTCTGCAAATAAACAGCAGGTATCGAATTGGTCGCAAGGTGATAACCAATAGCCATACCTACGGCTGTTCCTTCATTACTTGCCAATTGATGAATGTATTCCTTATTTCCATTAACGGCCAAACATAACTCTTTTAATAAAGAATCAGGAACTCCGCTAAAAAAACGAATACCCATTTGCCGTAAAAGGCTCAAAAAAACCTCAGGACTAATCATAATTAATTCCTTTTTAAGGCCAAGTAGTTAATAATAAAATATATTGGTGGGTGAATAATTATTTCGTTCCGGGGATTAAATTCAGAATCTCCTTAATAGATAAGCATTGACTTTCTATTTCTTTTGTTCGCCCATGTTTTAGAATTTCAGGAAGAATATTCTTCATCGCCGGATAAGAAGCCCGCAACATGTGATTAGCATAAATAATAATATTAAAACCGTAATCGGTAAGTTGCTGGAATGTTATTTTGTTATAACTTGTTGGGACGCAAACCAAGGGTATTTCTGGATAATAGCTGCGGAATATTTTGGCGAATTCCAGAATCTCATCCGGTGTCTGGCAACGGCTGTGAATCATAATGCCGTCGGCGCCGGCTTCTACATAGCGTAAGGCCCGGTTGATTGCATCCTCCATTCCCGCCTCCAGAATCAGGCTTTCAATGCGGGCGATAAGCATGAATTCAGGCGTCACTTGAGCCCGCTTGGCAGACGTCAGCTTTGCACAGAAATCTTCAACGCTCGCCTGGGTCTGTTTAACGTCATTGCCGAATAACGAGTTCTTCTTCAGACCGGTTTTGTCCTCGATGATGATGGCGGAAACGCCCAGGTTTTCAGCCTGACGCACATGGTGGGATAAATGCTCTATCTGACCTCCCGTATCACCGTCGAAAATTAAAGGGTTGGAGGTCACATGAAAGATATCTGAAATTGCAGTAAAACGGCGGTGGTAATCCAATAATTCAGTATCCGGCTGACCCCGTAATGTAGAATCAGTTAGTGAACTGGACCAAAATGCGTCGAATTTAATTTCGTCCTCACCTTCCCTATGTACTGCTTCTTCGATAAGCAGCGCGGATAATGGGCTATGAGCCTCCATAACACGAATTGATTTCTTTTTATTCAGTAATTGCCTCAGTGCGCCACGGCGTATATCCGGCGTGCTGCTTTTGGCATTCATTGGTTTGCTTACAGACATAATAATATCCTCTTCATTATGTTATTATTCTAGCCAGCTTTACCCCGCGTTAAAAAGTCGGGAAGCCTCTTAGAAAACGGAATTTATAAACTCACTGGTTTTATTTGGGTTAATTCAAACCTCGGCGATCATTATTATTAATTCTCTCGTTAATGACAAAACCTATTCTCAGGTTTTATATTTTGCATGGTTTTGTATATCTTTCTGAACTTAAACAAGAAAACGGCATTGGTATTGAAATTTAAATAGTACAAATCCCTGCCAGAGCTAAACAATAAAAAGAATAATTCATTGTTTAGCGGAGAAATTAGTTTTTGGAACTGAGAAATATTCTTGGATAACGATGAAATGAATGGTTGCAGGTAATACTATATTTGCCTTTATTTTTTATTCAAAATAAAAAGTGAAATATATAATTGAACAATGATTTTATAAAGCGGTATTTATTCTTCATCCTAAATAGCCGAATAGCCTTCGGCTATTCGGCGTTGATACTTGCCAGCAGAGTAGGGAGACGAAAGAGGGATGGCATGCGCCGATGGCGCAGAAAGGCGGGCATGGGAACGGTTATTCTTCGTCAAAACCGGCGTCAAATAGCATAACGACCGCCGCAAGCGCTTCGTTTTCATCCGGACCGGTCGCTTCAATTTCGATGTGGCGGCCTTGGGCGGAATCCAACATCAGCATGGCGATAACGCTGCTGGCCTCGGCCTGAATGCCGCTTTCATTACGCAGAATGACTTCAGCATCGAAATTTTGAACCAGTTCGAACAGCTTCATCGCCGGGCGGGCGTGCATACCCAGGCGGTTTTTGACTTCAACGGTATGTCTTGCTGTCATGATTTACGTTTTTCCAGCGTCCGGTGGCGCAGCTGCACGTTTTTGCCTCTGGAGCGGAAGTAATCAGCCAACTGCTCGGCGACATAGACCGAGCGGTGTTTGCCGCCGGTGCAACCAATGGCGACGGTCAGGTAGCTGCGATTGTTGGTTTCCAACATCGGCAACCACAGTTCGAGGTAGCTGCGCGTTTGATAAATGAAGTTGTGCACTTCGGTGTGGCGATCCAAAAACGCCGCGACGGGTTTATCCAGCCCGGTCATGGGGCGTAGTTTCGGATCCCAGTGCGGGTTTGGCAGAAAGCGGACGTCGAACACGTAGTCGGCGTCGATAGGGATGCCGTGCTTGTAGCCGAACGATTCGAACACCATCGTCAGCTCGCGTTCCCGCTTGCCCAACAGGCGGGCGCGCAGCATCTCGGCCAGTTCATGCACCGACATCTCGGAGGTGTCGATGATCAAATCGGCACGGGAGCGCAGCGGTTCCAGCAGATTGTTCTCTTCGTCGATGGCGTTTTCCAGCGACAGGTTCCGGCTGGATAGCGGATGCAGGCGACGGGTGTCGCTATAGCGGCGGATCAGCGTATTGCGGTCGGCGTCCAGGAACAGCAGCTGCGGCGAGAAACTGCTCGGCAGTCGGGTCAGCGCTTGTTCCAGCACTTCCGGCGTTTCCGGCATGTTGCGCACGTCAATGCTGACCGCCGCCGAGATATTCCGCGCCGCCAGGGCATTGGCCAGATCCGGCAGCAGAATTACAGGCAGGTTATCTACGCAGTAGAAACCCATGTCTTCCAGCGCGCGCAAGGCCACGGATTTGCCCGAGCCTGAACGACCACTGACAATCATCAGCACCATCTGACGACTCCCTCAGGCAGCGGAAGGATAAAGGTCTCGCTGCCACCGTTAGCTTATGTTAGTCATCCGGCCTTCGCCGGAATGTTTACCGGACGCAGGCGTTAACACACGGCGTCCGGTACGGTCATAATCTTTGTCTGGATGCGCTTTCCCCTTATATCAGGGCTGTTCGGCGCTGTCCGATTCGGTCATGATCTGATACAGCTCTTCATCGCTCTGCGCACTCCGTAAACGGCGGCACAGCGCCTTATCCGACAGCTGTCTGGCGACCAGCGCCAGCGTATTCAAATGGGTTTTACATTGTTCGGCGGGAACCAGCAAGGCAAACAGCAGGTCCACCGGCTGGTTATCGATGGCGTCAAAAGCGACGGGTTGATCCAGATGGATAAAGACGCCCACGGCGCTTAGCGAGTCATCGTTCTCGAGCTTGCCGTGAGGAATGGCAATACCGTTGCCAATACCGGTGCTGCCCATACGTTCCCGCGTTAGAACGGCGTCGAAGACAATCTGTGAGGGCAGATTGAGCTGCGCCGCAGCCAGTTCACTGATGATTTCCAGAGCGCGTTTTTTACTCTGGCAGCTCACGGCATTGCGGGTGCACTCCTGTCGAAGTACGGCGCTGAGTTGCATAATGGAATCGTTACTCATTTTATACTCACCTGGCAACACAAGGGCCTCCAGCGGCCGAAACGGCTGTCCTTACGGAGCGGGCCGTTCCGGGCCTTGCGCCGGAGGCGGAGGAAAAATCAGTGCTGCTTCAGTTTATCCTTATGTTTGTTTAACTGTCGCGCCAGTTTGTCGATGAGAAGATCGATGGCGGCATACATATCGTCCGCTTCTGATGTGGCATGCAGCTCACCGCCGTTGACGTGGATCGTGGCTTCAGCGATTTGCTGGATCTTCTCCACTTTCAGCACCACGTACACCTGATTGATGCGATCGAAATACTGCTCCAGCTTCGCGAATTTGGTGGTTAAAAAATCGCGCAGGGCATCGGTAATTTCAACATGGTGTCCGGTAATGTTGAGCTGCATGGCGTCTTCCTTCTCAGTTAAGGTCAAACCAGCTGTTTACGCTGGTTGGACGGTGGGATGGATAAAGACTCGCGATATTTGGCAACGGTGCGCCGGGCCACGATGATTCCCTGATCGGAAAGCAGGGTGGTCAGCTTGCTGTCGCTCAGCGGTTTGGCGGGATTTTCCGCAGCGATTAATTTTTTGACTAATGCCCGGATGGCGGTGGACGACGCCTCTCCGCCGCTGTCGGTATTGACGTGGCTGGAGAAAAAATATTTCAGTTCGAAGATGCCGCGCGGGCTGTGCAGGAACTTCTGCGTCGTGACGCGGGAAATGGTGGATTCGTGCATTTCCACCGCCTGGGCGATATCCGCCAGCACCATGGGCTTCATGTATTCTTCGCCGTGGTCGAAGAAGGCCTGCTGCTGTTCAACGATGCAGCGTGTCACCTTCAGCAGCGTGTCGTTGCGGCTCTCCAGACTTTTGATGAGCCAGCGGGCTTCCTGCAGGTGGCTGCGGATGAACTGACCGTCGCTGTCGCTGCGCGTGCTGTTGCCCAGCGCGGCATACTGCTGGTTGATTTGCAGCCGCGGTACGCTGTCGGTATTGAGTTCGACGGACCAGCGATCCTGAACTTTACGCACCAGGACGTCGGGAATCACGTATTCCGACTCGCCGGTGTTGATGGACTGTCCCGGACGCGGGTCGAGGGACTGAATCAGCGCCAGAGCTTCTTTCAGCACGTCTTCTTTCAGACGGCTGGCGCGAATGAGCGTGCGGAAGTCGTGGTTCGCCAGCAGGTCCAGATAGTCGCTGACGATCAGCTTGGCTTCTTCCCAGCGCGGCGTTTTATTGTCGAACTGCGACAGCTGAACCAGCAGACACTCGCGCAGATCGCGCGAAGCGACGCCCACGGGATCGAAGCGTTGGACCCGTTTCAGGACCGCTTCCACTTCTTCCATCGTCAGCTCTTCGTTACCGACGCCGTCGCGGATTTCTTCTAGAGAGACGGTGAGGTAACCGGTGGGATCGACGGCGTCGACGATGGAGGTCGCGATGGCGGCATCGGTGTCGGAGAACGGCGTCAGCTCAACCTGCCACATCAGATAATCTTGCAGCGTCTGAGTGGTTTCGCCCTGATAGACCGGCAGCTCATCATCGCGGTAGTCGGTACTGGTGCCGGAGGGCGTGCCCGCCGTGTAGATTTCATCCCAGGCGGCGTCCAGCGGCAGCTCATCGGGCATCTCTTTCTGCTCCAGTGCTTCCCGGGTATCCAGCGCTTCACTGCTGCTGCTTTCTTGCGTCTCGACCTCCTCGTGGGGGTCGGTTTGTTCCAGCAAGGGGTTGCTTTCCAGCGCCTGTTGAATTTCTTGCTGGAGTTCAAGCGTGGACAGCTGTAACAGACGGATTGCCTGCTGTAGCTGTGGCGTCATTGCCAGTTGCTGGCTAAGCCTGAGTTGCAAACCTTGCTTCATAAATAGCGCTAACTTCCCGTGGATAATACGAATAAAAGTATGACGTCAGAGTCGGAAGCCTTCGCCCAGATAGACGCGTTTGACCTGTTCGTCGGCCAATATGTCCGCCGGTGAACCGTGAGCGATAAGATGGCCCTGGCTGACGATATAGGCACGTTCACAGACGTCCAGCGTTTCGCGGACGTTATGGTCGGTGATGAGGACACCCAGACCGCTGTCGCGAAGGTGTTCAATAATTTTCTTGATATCTATCACCGAAATTGGGTCCACCCCGGCGAAAGGTTCATCCAGAAGAATGAACTTGGGATTGGCTGCTAGCGCTCGGGCGATTTCAACCCGACGACGCTCCCCACCGGAGAGGGATTGTCCCAGACTATCGCGTAAATGAGCAATATGAAACTCTTCCATCAGCTCATTGGCGCGGTCCGCCTGCTGTTCCTGCGTCAGATCCTTACGGATTTGCAGCACGGCCATCAGGTTATCGTAGACGCTCAACCGCCGGAAAATCGAGGCTTCCTGAGGAAGGTAGCCGATGCCGCGGCGCGCGCGGTCATGCAGCGGCAGCAGACTGATATCGTCGCCGTCGATAATGATACGGCCTTCATCGCGCTGGACGATGCCGACGACCATGTAGAACGTCGTGGTCTTGCCTGCGCCGTTCGGACCCAGCAGGCCGACGATTTCTCCGGAGTTGACCTTCAGGCTGACGTTTTCCACGACCTTGCGGCCTTTGTATGCCTTAGCCAGATTTTCTGCGATTAATGTAGCCATGAGTTATTGCGTCGCTCGCTGTTGCGGTTTGGGGGACTTGGCCGGTGCCGTGCTTTGGCCGTTCTTATCCTGCAACTGGGACGGAACCAGAACCGTTGTCACACGCTTGCCTTTATCGCTGAATGCTTGCATCTGCTGCTGTTTGACCAGATAGGTGATGCGATCTCCTTTGACGTTGCTGTCCAGCTGTTCCAGATAGGCGTTGCCCGTCAGAATCACGTTGTCCTTATCCAGCTCGTAGCGCATTTTCTGCGAGTGGCCTTTGACGGGCTTTCCGTTGTCCTGCATTTGGTAGAACGTCGCCGGATTCCCGAAGCCTTCGATCACTTCGCGACCTTGCTGGCCCTGCGGACGGGTGACGACGACTTTGTCCGCCTGAACCTTGATCGATCCCTGCGTGACGATGACATTGCCGGTAAACGTGACGATGTTGCCCTGCATATCCAAAGACTGCTGGTCGGAGTCGATGTGAATCGGCTGATCGGTATCGCCGGTCAGCGCCAATGCCGGCATGCTGGCGGAAAACAGCGAGCTGGCGATCAGCGCGTGGCGCAGTGCTTTATTGATTTTTTGGAATTTCATAGTAGGTTTTTACCTTTTCGATCAACTCTGCTGTCTTGTTGCGCAGATTTCCACGCATTTTCAAACCATTGGAAGTAAAGCTGGCACCGTAAAGCGTGACTTCATCATCGGATGAGACATCCTGGGTGATCAGGTTCACCTGAGCATTATCTGTTTTGACCCGCTCCAACTGGGAATCTGTCGTCAGGCTGTTCATCTCGACATGGCCGTACAGATACAGCATGCGATCCTTAGTCAGTTTGGCCCGATCCGAGCGGACTGACCAGGTGGCGACGCCTAATTCGTTGTACATGGTAGCTACCGGCTGAGTGAACCAGGTCAATTGGTCATTTTCGTAATATTCGGCTTTTTCAGTCACCAGCTTGTAGGTCAGCTTTCCCGTTGGGTCATACACTACGGTGAGGTTTTGCTGAGTGGTATAGGTCGGCGCATTGCTTTCCGACATCGCGGGCGTCGCGTCATCGTTGGTCGCGGTCAGATTCAAGCCGAGCAGCACCAGCGCGATCAGTACCAGCAGGGCGGTCAGCCAGCGCTTTGTTTTATTCATATCGACAACCCTTTAGCGAACTCCAGCTTGTCCTGCGCCTGCAAAATCAGGTCGCAAATCTCGCGTACTGCGCCGCGCCCGCCAGCGGTGAGCGTCACATAATCCGAGCGGGGCAACAGCAGCGGATGGGCATCCGCCACGGCGACGCTCAGTCCCACTTCCGCCATGACCGGCCAGTCAATCAAATCGTCGCCGATATAGGCGACCTGATGGGCCTCAAGCGCCAGTTTATCCAACAGTTCGCGGAAGGCCAAAAGCTTATCAGACTGTCCCTGATAAAGGTGAGAAATCCCCAGGGTCCTGCAGCGGTCTTCCAGAAGCTTGGCTGAACGGCCGGTAATAATGGCGACATCGATGTCGGATGTCAGCAGGCAGCGGATACCGTAGCCGTCACGGACGTTGAACGTCTTCAGCTCTTCGCCCTGATTGCCCATGTAGATCAGACCGTCGGACAGCACGCCGTCCACATCGCAGATGAGCAGACGGATATTTCGGGCCTTGCTCATCACCGCGTCGGCGACGGGGCCGTAGCAGGTCTCGGTGTTCGGCGGGGTTTTCCTCATGTCGCGCTTGTCCTTAGTTTGCAGCCGGGTTGAAGTCATTGGGTCAATGCTAGGTGACGCTGTGGCTGGATTAAACCACACCTGCCCGCAGCATGTCGTGCATATGCACGACGCCGACCAGGCGATTGTCTTTGGCGACCATCAGCGCCGTCACATGACGCGACTGCATCAGGTTCAGCGCATCCACGGCCAGCATTTGCGACGTGACGCGGATACCTCCGCCCGTCATGACGTCGACGATGCGCGCGCTGTTCAGGTCGATATTCATATCGAAAATCCGGCGCAGGTCGCCATCGGTAAAAATCCCTTCGATGGTGCCGTCGGGGGCGCAGATGGCGGTCATTCCCAGGTTCTTGCGGGTGATCTCCAACAACGCGTCGCGCAGTGAGGCATCGCGGGGCACGCTGGGGATTTCATCGCCGGTGTGCATGATATCGTTCACCCGCAGTAACAGTTTGCGACCCAGCGCTCCGCCCGGATGGGACAGGGCGAAATCTTCCGCGGTAAATCCCCGTGCCTGCAGTAGCGCCACCGCAATGGCGTCGCCCATTACCAGCGTAGCAGTTGTGCTGGAAGTGGGCGCCAGACCCAGCGGGCAGGCTTCCTGAGAAACATGAATGCAGAGATGGTGGTCGGCGGTTTTTCCCATGGTGCTTTCCGGATTGCCGGTCATGCAGATCAGCGGGACGTGCAGGCGTTTAAGCACGGGGATCAACGCCAGAATCTCATGGGATTCGCCGGAGTTGGAAATGGCGATGACGATATCCTGCGCGGTAATCATCCCCAGATCGCCGTGACTGGCCTCGCCGGGATGCACGAAGAAGGACGGCGTGCCGGTACTGGCGAAGGTCGCGGCGATCTTGCGGCCGATATGACCGGATTTCCCCATGCCCATCACAACGACTTTGCCCGAGCAGCGGAAAATCATCTCGCAGACGCGGGTGAAGTTGTCGTCAATATACTGATCCAATTGAGCCAGCGTTTCGCGCTCAATGGATAAAACCTGTTTCCCTGCGCGCTGGAAATCGAAATGGGAGGGTAGCTCAAAGTGTGACATTCAAAACGTCCTGCGTTGCCGATAAGTCCCGGCTATGAAAAAAAGAACAGCATGGCGAGGTAAGCGATAAACGCGCACAGCAATAGCGCGCCCGCGCCCTGACCGATGCACCGTTTCTGGCGTAGGCACAGTGCCGCCAGTAGTACGCTGGCTCCCAGCATCACCCAGTAGTCGCGGCTGAACGCTAACGGGTTCAACGCGCCGGGGGAAAGCAGCGCCGGTACGCCCAGCACAATGCCGATGTTGAAAATATTGGAACCGATCAGGTTGCCCAGCGCGATGTCGTCCTCTTTCTTGAGCGTGCCGACGATCGCGGTGGCGAGTTCGGGCAGGCTGGTGCCGATAGCCAGCACCGTCAGACCGATGGTCAATTCGCTAATATTGAAGCTGCGGGCGATCACCGTGGCGTTGTCCACGACGATGCGCGTCGCCATGGGCAGAATAATGACGCCCAGCACCAGCCACAGTAAGGCGACGGTCGAGTTATCGTCTCGCGGCAGCTCGTCCATCTGCTCGCGCGTCAGGCTATCCACGCCTGCTTGCTGGGCGGTACGGGCCATGCGCAGTATCAGCGTGACGGAGGCCGTGGCGGCCAGCAGGAGTATCACGCCATCCAGTCGGCTAAGGACATGGTCATGCAGCAAGACGCCGCACAGCGCCGTGACGATCAACATCAGCGGCAGCTCCCGACGCACCAGAACCGAATGGAAGGTCAGTGGGCGAATTAATGTCGCGCTGCCGAGGATCAGCAGAATATTGGCGATGTTGGAGCCGAGCACGTTGCCTACCGCCATATCTATCTGATGATTCAGCGCTGCGGTGACCGAAACCATCAGTTCCGGCAACGACGTACCGAGTCCGACAATGGTAATGCCGATCACCATCGGTGGAACGGCGAAGGAGCGGGCCAACACGGCAGCACCGTAAACCAGGCGGTCGGCACCATAAACCAGCAGAATCAAACCAACAATCAAGAGTACTGTCGCAAAAAACATGAAGCGTCCTTTATTCAGGTATAATCACCGGTTTATTGGCGCACAAACCAGTATTTTTTGGACGAATAGTGAACAAGAAAGTCATTTTTCATCTTTGGCGCTAATTTTGACTGTGTAGTGTGAAAAAGTAAAACCAATGGCAACTTTGGTTACGAATTAGTGATGGCCGTTTGTCACAGTGAATGCCTGATGCGTCATCCGGCGTAGAAGGGCGGTTCAACAGACGGTCTTAATACTGATGACTGCGCCGCTCGCGCAGTCGGAAAGGAAACACATGATGAATCCCGAAGTCTCTAACCTGGTTGAAGTTCGCGGGCTCAGTTTTCGCCGGGGAAATCGGCAGATTTTCACCGATATTTCCCTGAACGTCCCTAAACGCAAAGTGACGGCCATCATGGGGCCGTCCGGCATCGGCAAAACCACGCTGCTGCGCCTGATTGGCGGCCAACTGCCGCCGGATCAGGGCGAAGTCTGGTTCGACGGCGAAAATATTCCTGCGCTTTCTCGTTCCGGGCTGTACGAAGCCCGCAAAAAAATGAGCATGCTGTTTCAATCCGGCGCGCTGTTTACCGATCTCAACGTGTTCGACAACGTCGCCTGGCCGCTGCGGGAACACAGCCAGCTTCCGCCGGAATTGCTGCACACTATCGTGATGATGAAGCTCGAAGCGGTGGGGCTGCGCGGGGCCGCCTCTATGATGCCGTCCGAATTATCCGGCGGCATGGCGCGGCGGGCGGCGCTGGCGCGGGCCATCGCGCTCGATCCGCAGTTGATTATGTTTGACGAACCATTTGTGGGGCAGGACCCGATTACGATGGGCGTGCTGGTCAAACTGATTGATGAACTGAATCACGCGCTCGGTGTCACTTGTATTGTAGTCTCGCACGATGTGCCCGAAGTGTTGAGCATCGCGGACTATGCCTACATCATTGCCGATCAGCGCGTGATTGCCGAAGGCACGCCGAATGATCTGCAGCAGAACGCCGACCCGCGTGTCCGCCAGTTCCTGGACGGTATTGCCGACGGGCCGGTGCCTTTCCGCTATCCTGCGGGAGATTACACGTGCGAGCTGTTGGAAGCGGGGAGTTAATTTGTTCATGCTATTTCAGGCATTAGCGTCTTTCGGACGCGTCGGCATTAACGTATGCACGTCGTTCGGACGCGCGGGACTCATGCTGTTCAATGCGCTGGTGGGGAAACCGGAGCTCGCCAGACAATGGCCGCTGCTGCGCCGCCAACTGTACGGCGTGGGCGTACAATCCTTATTGATTATCATGGTCTCCGGTCTCTTTATCGGTATGGTGCTGGGCCTGCAAGGGTATCTGGTTTTGACGACCTACAGCGCGGAAGCCAGCCTCGGCATGATCGTCGCGCTGTCGCTGCTGCGTGAACTGGGGCCGGTAGTGACCGCCCTGTTGTTCGCCGGTCGCGCCGGATCGGCGCTGACCGCGGAAATCGGGCTGATGAAGGCGACAGAGCAACTGTCCAGCATGGAAATGATGGCGGTAGACCCGCTGCGCCGCGTCGTCGCGCCACGATTCTGGGCCGGGGTGATCACGATGCCGCTGCTAACGGTGATTTTCGTCGCCGTGGGGATTTGGGGCGGCTCGCTGGTCGGCGTGGACTGGAAGGGCATCGACAGCGGTTTTTTCTGGTCGGCCTTGCAGGGCGCCGTCGAATGGCGGCTGGATATCGTGAACTGCCTGCTCAAAAGCCTGGTCTTTGCGATTACCGTAACCTGGATCGCTTTGTTTAACGGTTATGACGCGATCCCGACGTCAGAGGGGATTAGCCGTGCAACGACGCGTACCGTCGTGCATTCATCGCTGGCGGTTTTGGGATTGGATTTTTTGCTGACGGCACTGATGTTTGGGAACTAAGTGATGCAAACGAAGAAACATGAAATCTGGGTCGGCGTGTTTATGTTGATTACGCTGGGCGCCATTATCTTTATCTGTCTGAAAGTGGCTGATTTGAGCGCGCTGGGGCGCCAGCAGACGTACCGTTTGTCGGCGACGTTCGATAATATCGGCGGCCTGAAAGCGCGTTCGCCGGTGAAAATCGGCGGCGTCGTGATTGGCCGGGTGGACAGTATCGATCTGGATCAGAATACGTATTTGCCGCGGGTGACGATGGAGATCGATAAGCGTTACGACCGCATTCCGGATACCAGTTCGCTGGCAATCCGCACGTCAGGCCTGCTGGGCGAACAGTATTTGGCGCTGAATATGGGTTTCGAAGACCCCGAGATGGGAACGTCGATTTTGAAGGACGGCGGCACGATCCAAGACACCAAATCGGCGATGGTGCTGGAAGACCTGATCGGCCAGTTCCTGTATAAGAGCGGCAGCAACAACGACCATGCTGAACAGAACGGCATCGCGCCCGCCACCGCTCCGGAATCCCAGACTAACTCCGTGACTCCACATTCCTAAGAGGAAACCTGCATGTTGAAATATTTACTCATGGCGGCGTCGCTGCTGGTGATGGCTCCCGCAGCGCTGGCGGCCGACCAGACTAACCCTTACAGCCTGATGGCCGATGCCGCGCAGAAGACCTTTGACCGCCTGAAGAATGAACAGCCGAGTATCCGTCAGAATCCTAATTATCTGCGCAGCATCGTGCGTGAAGAGCTGTTGCCCTATGTGCAGGTGAAATACGCGGGCGCGCTGGTGCTGGGGCAATATTACAAGGGCGCGACGCCAGCCCAGCGGGAAGCTTACTTCAAGGCGTTCTCCGCCTATCTGGAACAGGCTTACGGTCAGGCGCTGGCGCTGTATCACGGTCAGACTTACCAGATCGCGCCGCCGCAGCCGCTGGGCGATGCCAACATCGTGCCTATTCGCGTGACCATTATTGATAGCGGCGGCCGTCCGCCGGTGCGGCTCGACTTCCAGTGGCGCAAGAACAGCCAGACCGGCAACTGGCAGGCGTTTGACATGATCGCCGAAGGGGTGAGCATGATCACGACCAAGCAGAACGAATGGGCGTCGATTCTGCGTCAGCAGGGCGTTGACGGGCTGACCCGCCAGCTGCAAATGTCGGCGCAGCAGCCGATTACGCTGGACCAGAAAAATGGCTGAGCCGCTGAGCTGGCAATCGCAGGAAGGCACGCTGGCGCTGAGAGGCGATCTGGACCGTGAAACGCTGCTGCCGCTGTGGCAACAGCGTGAGACACTGCTGGCGGCGTCCGTTGAATTGGACGTCAGCGAATTGCAGCGCGTGGATTCCGCCGGTCTGGCCCTGCTGGTGCATTTTTACCACGGGCAAACGCAAAAGGGCCGCAAACTGCGGATTACCGGCGTGGGCGATCGGCTGAGAACGCTGATCGATCTGTATAACCTGAACGACGTCATTCCGGTGCAATTAACCCGCTAATGCGCGGCCTTTATGGGCCTTCTTCCCCCGTTGTCTTTTGCGCCACGGGGGATTTCTTTTGTTTAAGACAGCGGCGGATTCCTCTAAGATACCCGCTGTCTATCATCCCCCCCCCCCCAGACGTAGAATCGAGAGCGATGGAAAATAAAGAAATCGAATCCGTGCTGCTGAACGCATTGGCACTTCAGGAAGTTCATGCATCCGGCGATGGAAGCCATTTTCAGGTGATTGTTGTCGGTGATTTATTCGCCGGCATGAGCCGCGTTAAACAGCAGCAGACGGTCTATGCGCCGCTGATGGAATATATTGCGGACAACCGTATTCACGCCCTGTCAATCAAGGCTTATACCCCCGAAGAGTGGCAGCGCGATCGCAAGCTCAGCGGCTTTTAAATAGCGCTGCGCCATTGAACTGAATTATTGAGAAATCGTCACTATGGATAAATTTCGTGTGCAGGGGCCGACCCGGCTCTCTGGTGAGGTCACTATCTCCGGGGCTAAAAATGCGGCTTTGCCTATCCTGTTTGCCGCCCTGTTGGCTGAAGAACCGGTAGAAATACAGAATGTCCCGAAACTGCGGGACATCGACACCACGATGAAGCTGCTAAGCCAACTCGGTGCTCGTGTGGAACGCAACGGTTCCGTCCATGTCGATGCTAGCGGAATCAACGTCTTTTGCGCGCCTTACGAGCTGGTGAAAACGATGCGTGCGTCCATCTGGGCGTTAGGGCCGCTGGTGGCCCGCTTCGGTCAGGGACAGGTTTCCCTGCCGGGCGGATGCGCCATTGGCGCGCGTCCGGTCGACCTGCATATCAACGGTCTGGAACAGCTGGGCGCGAAGATTACCCTGGAAGAAGGGTACGTAAAGGCCCACGTTGACGGGCGTTTGCAGGGTGCGCATATCGTCATGGATAAGGTCAGCGTAGGGGCGACGGTGACGATCATGAGCGCAGCGACGCTGGCGGAAGGTCAGACGATTATCGAAAACGCGGCCCGTGAGCCGGAAATTGTCGATACGGCCAACTTTTTGAATACGTTGGGCGCCAAAATCAGCGGCGCGGGCAGTGACCGCATCGTCATCGACGGCGTCGCTCGCCTGGGCGGCGGCGTTTATCGCGTGCTACCTGACCGAATCGAAACCGGCACCTTCCTGGTCGCCGGGGCGATTTCCGGCGGTAAGGTTGTGTGCCACAGCACGCGTCCGGACACGCTGGATGCGGTACTGGCCAAGCTGCGCGAAGCCGGCGCTGATATCGAAATCGGCGAAGATTGGATCAGTCTCGACATGCATGGCCAGCGTCCGAAAGCCGTGACGCTCCGCACCGCACCGCACCCGGGGTTCCCGACCGATATGCAGGCGCAGTTCAGCCTGCTGAATCTGGTAGCGGAAGGCACGGGCGTGATCACGGAAACCATCTTCGAAAACCGCTTCATGCATATTCCTGAGCTGATCCGTATGGGCGCGCAGGCGGAAATCGAGAGCAATACCGTTATCTGCCACGGTGTGGAAAAGCTGTCAGGCGCGCAGGTCATGGCCACCGATCTGCGGGCGTCGGCCAGTCTGGTGCTGGCGGGCTGCATTGCGGAAGGCGCAACGCTGGTCGATCGCATTTATCACATCGATCGCGGCTATGAGCGTATCGAAGATAAACTGCGTGGTCTTGGCGCGAATATCGAGCGTATCGCTGGCGAAGAGTAAGCCCCTCCTGTCATAAAAACGGGACGGTAGCCGTGAGGCTGCCGTCCCGTTTCTTGTTCTGTGACCAGCACAGATTGAGGATACGCATTAGTTGGCCGGGAATTCCTGAATGGTCACGTCTAGCGTCAGCTCTTTGTTGTCGCGGAAAATCACGACCGGTATCACAGTGCCGGGACGCAGCTCCGCTACCTGATCCATCGTTTCTATAACTGACCGCGCCGGTTTATTGTTCACCTTCAACAGCAGATCGTCTTCTTTGATCCCCGCTTTATCCGCCGGTCCATCCTGTTCGACCTTGCTGACGATGATGCCCTGTAGGCGATCCAGCCCGGCATTCTTGTTGCCCACCCGTTCAATCTGGGCGCCATTGATACCGATATAACCACGGATGACCCGACCGTCGCGAATGAGCTTACCCATCACTTTCGTCGCTAGTGCCACGGGAATGGCAAAGCCGATGCCTTCCGGGGTTCCGCCGTCGTTGCTCTTATCGAAAGACAGGGTATTGATGCCGACTAGCTCCCCCAGCGTATTGACCAGCGCACCGCCGGAGTTGCCCCGGTTAATGGATGCGTCGGTTTGGAGGAAATTTTGCCGGCCTGATGAGCTGAGCCCGACTCGCCCGGTGGCGCTGATGATGCCCTGCGTGATGGTCTGTCCCAAGTTGTAGGGGTTGCCAATGGCCATTACGACGTCGCCGACGTGCGCGGTGCGGTGATCGTTGATAGCGATCGCCGGCAGGCCGGTGGCTTCGATTTTTAGCACCGCCAGGTCGGTCAACGAATCCGAGCCGACCAGCAGCGCCTCATATAGGCGGCCGTCCTGTAGGGTGACGACGATTTGTTCGGCGTCGGTGATGACATGTTTGTTGGTAAGAATATAGCCTTTGTTGTTCATGATAACGCCCGAGCCCAGCGTGCGAACGTTGAGTTCGTCTTTGCCGCCGGCCCGATTATAGACGTTGACGACCGCGGGCGCGGCGCGGCGAACACCTTGGTAATAGCTGACGGGGGCTTGATCCTGCGTCGACGCCTCCTCTTTCAGCAGCATATTGCTGGAGCGTAGTGCAGGAAGGGCCAATAACAGGATCGCGGCCACGACGACACCAATCAATGCTGAGCGTATTAGTTTGGTTAGCATGAGCGTTTCGGGCTTGAAAAAAGAGTAAATCGCAGAATAACAAAGATGGTAGGACGCCGCACGGCGCGGCGTCCAGTTTTTAGCGGTATTAGCGTAACAGCAGATAAATCGATTCGTCTCCGCGGATGATATTCAGAGCCAGCACAGTAGGCTTGGCTTCCAGTATCTTGCGCAACTGAGCGATGTTTTCCACGCGTTCACGGTTAACGCCGATAATGACGTCGCCTTTCTGCAGACCGATTTTATCCGCGGCGCTGTCTTTGGCGATGTTGTCGATCGTCACGCCTTTGCCGCCGCTCTTCAACTGACCGTCGGTCAGCGTGGCGCCCTGCAGGCCTGGAGACAACGTTTCCGCATTAGTGGACGCATTGGCGCTATTATCCAGAACGACGGTAACTTCTTGTTGTTTACCCTCGCGAATCAGGCCGATCTTCACGGTTTTTCCCGGTGCGGTGGTGCCCACTTTGGCCCGTAGCTCGGCGAAGCTGTTGATCGTCTTGCCGTCCAGAGAGACCAGGACGTCGCCTGCCTTAATACCGGCTTTGGCCGCCGCCGATTTCGGCAAGACTTCGCTGACGAAAGCGCCGCGCTGCGCGTCGACCTTGAAAGCCTTGGCCATTTCAGAGGTCATTTCGCTGCCTTTGATACCTAACAGGCCGCGTTTGACTTCACCGAACTCCAGCAACTGCTGGGTCAGGTTCTGCGCCATGTTGCTGGGGATCGCAAAGCCGATGCCGATATTGCCGCCGCCGGGGGCCAGAATAGCGGTGTTAATCCCGATCAGCTCGCCGTCCAGGTTGACCAGCGCGCCGCCGGAGTTGCCGCGGTTAATGGAGGCATCGGTCTGAATGAAGTTTTCCAACCCTTCCAGATTCAGCCCGCTGCGACCCAGCGCGGAGATGATGCCGGAGGTAGCGGTTTGACCCAGACCGAAGGGGTTACCGACGGCGACGGCGAAGTCGCCGACGCGCAGCCGATCAGAATCCGCCATCGTCACAGCAGTCAGGTTTTTGGCGTCGTTCAACTGAAGCAGAGCGATATCTGTTTGCGCATCGCGACCGATGAGCTTGGCGTCGTATTCACGGCCGTCGTTCAGCTGTACGCGAATTTTGTCAGCGTTGTTGATGACGTGGTTATTGGTCAACACGTAGCCTTTGGCGGCATCGATGATGACGCCGGAGCCAAGGCCTTCAAACGGACGGCTCTGTTTTTCGGCCGGCGCGTTGGGACCAAAAAAGAACTTAAACTCTTCCGGGATGCGCTGATTCTGAACCTGAGTGCCTTCCACATGGACGCTGACCACGGCGGGCAGCACTTTTTCCAGCATGGGAGCCAGGCTTGGCAGCGATTGACCGGCGACGGCTGCAGGCAGAGCGGCTTGGGCTACAGGCAGTGAAGACAGGGACAGTCCGATACTAATGGCTAGTGCGCTGAATAACATCGATGTCTTTTTCATTGATTGTTAACTCTCTCTCTCGACCTGAGTAGTAATAAAATGATGATATATAAACTCAATCTTGTGGTGAAGAGTCAGACCGACTATTCCCGTGTAAAGTTCACTGCTGTTTTATGCGCGAAATGTAAGGGGCAGCCTGTGCTGCGGAAGAAAAGGGCGGGGCAAGGAATGCCCCGCGCGTAGAGAATGAGTGGAATTATTTACGCAGCGGCATTTCGCCGCGCAGCAGCCCAGAGGCGTTTTCCGAGTAATCACGCGGGGGCATCTTCACCGGCACCTGATCGTTGTCTGATTCGGCTTCCGTCAGACGATAGTTGAACGGATTTTCGCGTGACTGCCCCTCCGGCAGGAGATCGTTCGAGCTTTTAGCCATGTGCTGATACAGCTTGCGGTAGTCGTCCGCCATATTATCCAGCAGCTCAGCGCTATGGGCAAAATGGCTCACAAGCTCCTGACGATATTGCTCCAGATCGGCTTTGCTCTTCTCCAGCTCGTGTTGCAGTACCTGCTGCTGGCGCAGCTTGCGATTGCCGAAGCGCATCGCTATCGCTCCGATGATGACACCGATAACAAATCCAATCAGCGCATACTCCCAGGTCATAATGACTCCTATTTGACTTCGTTGTTCCGTCGTATTTTTCACTTAATTGTAGTCACTATAACCGTTAAGCTTGTCAGAGTGGAGTCCTGAAACAGGATGTAATAAAGCAGTGGGTGACGGTGGGCTGTCGTAAAAGCGTTAACTGCTCTGATTTAGCCGCTAAACTGAGATTTTTCAACCATAAAAGACGGATTATCTCCTCTTAATAGGGATCTGGCCGCCATGCAGAATAGGACGCCGATAACGCTTTACCAACAGGCTTTAGCGACGCAGGATTATCAGCCGGATGAGGCGCAGCGCCAAACGGTGCTGCGGCTTGAGGATATTCACCGTGCGCTGACGGCGCGTCAGCAGGCGTCGACAGCCCGCGAGCCGCGAGGCTGGCTCCAGCGTCTTGGCCGAAAAAAGCTGCCAGCGCCGGTTGAGGGACTCTATCTATGGGGCGGCGTGGGGCGGGGCAAAACCTGGCTGATGGATCTGTTTTTCCACAGCCTGCCCGGCGAACGCAAACTGCGTCTGCATTTCCATCGCTTCATGCTGCGAGTTCACGAAGCGCTGAATCGGCTACAGGGACACGAAAACCCGCTGGAGCAGGTGGCGGATGAATTCAAAGCGCAGGCCGATGTGCTGTGCTTCGATGAATTTTTCGTCTCCGATATCACCGATGCCATGCTGCTGGCCGAGCTGCTCGGCGCGTTGTTCAAACGAGGAATCACGCTCGTGGCGACGTCCAACATCCCGCCGGACGATCTCTATCGCAACGGCCTTCAGCGCTCGCGCTTTTTACCGGCCATTGCGCTGATTAAACAGCATTGCGCCGTGGTGAATGTTGATGCGGGCATCGATTATCGACAGCGAACGCTGCGGCAGGCCCACCTCTATTTTTCTCCGGTTGATGAGCATGCCGATGATGCGATGCGGCAAATGTTCACGGATCTGTCTGGGCACATTCCCAACGGCGAAACGCTGGAGATCAATCACCGCGCGATGCCTGTGCTGGGCAGCCGTAACGGCGTGCTGGCGGTAAGCTTCGCTACGCTGTGCGCCGATGCACGCAGCCCGAACGATTACATTGTGTTATCCCAGCGCTATCACTGTGTGCTGTTGCATCACGTCACGGTAATGGGCGAGGCGGAAGAGGATGTCGCGCGTCGTTTTCTGGCGCTGGTCGATGAATTTTACGAACGCCGGGTGAAGCTGATTATGTCGGCGCAAGTGCCAATGTCGGATCTTTATCGGGGCGCACGTCTGGTGTTTGAGTACCGCCGCTGCCTGTCCCGGTTGCAGGAGATGCAAAGCGAAGACTATCTGCAATTGCCCCATCTGTCATAAGAGGCATCACTGCCTTTTCTATCAATGTGGTAGAAAAAAGGTCGATTTTTGATGTCGGCTTCTCTATAATCCTGCGACCCCACGTTACAACAAAGTTTTTTTCCCGAAACTTTAATCGTGCTGGCAATAGCTATTCGAAGGGGTAGGTTTGCTGGACTAGATAGCCGTGTGAACCTCAACACTGTTTATTGAAGCGTTTGTGTGTTCACCAACGTGTAACTTAAATTGGGTAAGCTTTTAATGAAAACTTTTACAGCTAAACCAGAAACCGTAAAACGCGACTGGTACGTTGTTGATGCGAGCGGTAAGACTTTGGGCCGTCTCGCTACTGAACTGGCTCGTCGTCTGCGCGGCAAGCATAAAGCGGAATACACTCCGCACGTTGATACTGGTGATTACATCATCGTCCTGAACGCTGAAAAAGTTGCTGTCACCGGCAACAAACGTTCTGACAAAGTGTACTACCACCACACCGGCCACATCGGTGGTATCAAACAGGCGACCTTTGAAGAGATGATTGCCCGCCGTCCTGAGCGTGTGATTGAAATCGCGGTTAAAGGCATGCTGCCGAAGGGCCCGCTGGGTCGTGCTATGTACCGTAAACTGAAAGTTTACGCGGGTAACGAGCACAATCATGCGGCACAGCAACCGCAAGTTCTGGACATTTAATCGGGATTATAGGCAATGGCTGAAAATCAATACTACGGCACTGGTCGCCGCAAAAGCTCCGCCGCTCGCGTGTTCATCAAACCGGGCAGTGGCAACATCGTTATCAACCAGCGCAGCCTGGATCAGTACTTCGGTCGAGAAACTGCCCGCATGGTAGTTCGTCAGCCGCTGGAACTGGTCGACATGGTCGGCAAACTGGATCTGTACATCACCGTTAAAGGCGGTGGTATCTCTGGTCAGGCTGGTGCTATCCGTCACGGTATCACTCGTGCACTGATGGAATATGATGAGTCTCTGCGTTCTGAGCTGCGTAAAGCTGGCTTCGTTACGCGTGATGCTCGTCAGGTTGAACGTAAGAAAGTCGGTCTGCGTAAAGCACGTCGTCGTCCTCAGTTCTCCAAACGTTAATTTCCGGCTGCTTTGCAGCGAAATCAACGTCAGAACCCGGTGCTCGTCACCGGGTTTTTTTTGCCTGTTTTACTGCGTGTCTAAAAAATTCTTTTTAATTCTCTATGGTTAACGATGAATTGGCGCTTATCCCCCCCCAAAACGCACAAAATCTGATACACTAATCGCCGGTTTTGTACCTGTTTGCCAGCTAGTAAGTTTTGATAAAACGACAGCTGTCGTCAGCGGTTTCTTACTCCAGTAAGAAGTTCAAACGCGGCAAGGCCTGCAGGATAATATTCGATCGGTTCTATGCCGTATTTTCTCGATAAACTTGGAGGTTTTCATGGCTGTCGCTGCCAACAAACGTTCGGTAATGACGCTGTTTTCCGGCCCGTCCGATATTTTTAGCCATCAGGTACGTATAGTACTGGCGGAAAAAGGAGTGAGTGTCGAGATTGAACAGGTAGATGCGGATAATCTGCCGCAGGATCTCATTGACCTCAACCCGTATGGTTCCGTCCCGACGTTGGTGGATCGTGAACTGACGCTGTATGAGTCCCGCATCATCATGGAATATCTGGATGAGCGTTTCCCGCATCCGCCATTGATGCCCGTCTATCCGGTCGCTCGCGGCAATAGCCGTCTGATGATGCACCGTATTGAGCAGGACTGGTATTCGCTGTTGAAAACTATCTCCACCGGTACGACGTCGCAGGCCGATGCAGCTCGTAAACAGCTGCGCGAAGAGTTGCTGGCGATTGCTCCAGTATTTAATGAAACGCCCTATTTCATGAGCGAAGAGTTCAGCTTGGTCGATTGCTACCTGGCTCCGCTGTTGTGGCGTTTGCCGCTGCTGGGCATCGAATTGAGCGGTTCTGGCTCCAAAGAGCTGAAAGGCTACATGACGCGCGTCTTTGAACGTGATGCTTTCCTGGCTTCCCTAACCGAAGCCGAGCGTGAAATCCGGTTACAGACCCGAGGTTAAGCGATATGGCTCTGTCTCAGCTATCACCACGCCGTCCGTACTTGTTGCGAGCCTTTTATGACTGGTTGCTTGATAACCAACTGACGCCGCATCTGGTGGTGGACGTCACGCTTCCCGGTGTGCAGGTGCCGATGGAGTTCGCCCGCGATGGACAGATAGTTCTCAACATTGCGCCGCTTGCGGTGGGCAATCTTGAATTGGCTGATGACCTTGTGCGCTTTAACGCGCGCTTCGGCGGCGTACCTCGTCAGGTTATGGTGCCGATGGCGGCTGTCATGGCGATTTACGCCCGTGAAAACGGCGCTGGCACCATGTTTGAGCCCGAACCCGCCTATGAGGCCGGTGGGGACGCTGTTGACGCGCTGGTGCAGGACGATGAGCCACACAAGCCGTCGTTGCGCACGGTCGAAGATGTTGAAACGGTTACCTCCGGCGACGAAATGCCGGATGACGAGCCTCCTTCGCCGCCCCGCGGCGGACGTCCTGCGCTGCGGGTCGTGAAGTAACTCAGAACCAAAGGGCACGGCTCCGGTGCCCTTTTTTATATTCACAAATCCATTTCGCCGTCAGTGCGGCTCGCACCTGTTTACAAGCAGCTGACGCCGGTGACCTATTTCGTGCCGGTAGGACTGTTCGGCAGCGATGAGAACACCCGCATGGTGTCGCAAATCTATATCGACAAAAAGCCGAGCTTTTACGCCTTTACCCAGCAAACGCCGGAAATGACGGAGCAGGATATTTTGGATTCGTATCAATCTCAGGGTTAGCCTGGCCCGCCAGTAAAAAGGGCAGCCCGATGGCTGCCCTTGTTCTATCAAGGATCGTCAATCAGACTTCGAGATAGTTTAGGATCCCGTCTGCGGCCTTACGGCCTTCAGCAATGGCGGTCACGACCAGGTCCGACCCGCGCACGGCATCTCCGCCGGCGAAGATTTTCGGGTTGCTGGTCTGGAAAGCGCTGTCGTTCTCTTCCGGAGCGACGATACGTCCCTGATCATCCAAGGCCACATCGTGCTCGACCAGCCAGTCCATTCTGTGCGGGCGAAAGCCGAATGCCATGATGACCGCATCAGCCTCCAGAATGTGCTCGGAGCCCGGTACGATCTCCGGTCGGCGACGCCCGTTGGCATCCGGCGCACCCAGTTCGGTGCGCGCCATACGAACGCCGCAGACCTTGCCCGCTTCGTTGATTTCGATGCTTATCGGCTGCAGATTGAAGCGAAATTCAACCCCTTCCTCACGTGCATTCTTCACCTCACGGCGGGAACCCGGCATGTTCTCTTCGTCACGACGATAGGCGCAGGTCACATGAGTAGCGCCCTGACGGATAGAGGTGCGCACGCAGTCCATTGCCGTATCGCCGCCGCCCAGCACCACGACGCGTTTGCCCTCCATTGATACGTAGGCTTCCGGCGCGGCTGTTTCGAAGCCCATCAGCTGCTTGGTATTGGCGATCAGGAATGGCAGTGCGTCGTAAACTCCCGATGCATCTTCATTTTCCAACCCGCCGCGCATGGACTGATAGGTGCCCACGCCCAGGAAAACGGCGTCGTGGTTGGCCAGCAGGTCATTCAGTTGTATGTCTTTTCCGACTTCAATATTCAAGTGGAATTCAATGCCCATACCGGAGAAAATTTCGCGGCGTTTGGTCATCACGCTCTTTTCCAGCTTGAAGGCGGGAATACCGAATGTCAGCAGGCCGCCGATCTCAGGATGTCGGTCGTAGACATGCGCTTTGACGCCGTTGCGGGCCAGAACGTCTGCGCAGGCCAGACCGGCCGGACCGGCGCCGATGATCGCCACGTTCTTGCCGGTGGCCTGAACGCCGGACATATCCGGTTTCCAGCCCATTTCAATGGCTTTATCGTTGATGTAGCGCTCAATGTTGCCGATCGTCACCGCGCCGAACTCATCGTTCAGTGTGCAGGAGCCTTCACACAGGCGATCTTGCGGACAAACGCGCCCGCAGACCTCAGGCAAGCTGTTCGTCCGGTGAGAGAGCTCCGCGGCTTCGATAATACGTCCCTCATTGGCAAGTTTCAGCCAGTTGGGGATGTAGTTATGCACCGGACACTTCCATTCGCAGTAAGGGTTGCCGCAGGACAGACAACGGTCTGCCTGAGCTTTGGACTGACTTTCTGAAAATGGTTCGTAAATTTCGATAAACTCAATCTTACGTACTTTCAGCGGTCTCTTCGGCGGATCTACGCGCTGTAGGTCGATAAATTGATAAACATTTTGACTCATGATGACCTCTTACTGCGCCAGAACCCGCAGCTCAGCTGCGGAACGACTACGATGACCCAACAGCGCCTGTACATCACTGGACTTCGGTTTCACCAGTGCGAATTTCGCCGCCCATACCGGCCAGTTGGCGAGGATGTCTTCGCCGCGTGACGAGCCGGTGTGCTGAACATGTTCGGTGATCATGCCGCGCAAATGTTCTTCGTGGATCGCCAGGCTATCGACATTCAGGACTTCGACCAGCTCCGGATTGACGCGCTTACGGAATTCACCGTCCTCATCCAGCACGTAGGCGAAGCCGCCGGTCATCCCGGCGCCGAAGTTCACGCCGGTGCGTCCCAGAATACAGACGATGCCGCCCGTCATGTACTCGCAGCCGTTGTCGCCAATGCCTTCCACCACCGTGATGGCGCCGGAGTTACGCACGGCGAAACGTTCACCTGCGCGCCCGGCAGCGAACAGTTTGCCGCCGGTGGCGCCGTAGAGGCAGGTGTTGCCGATGATGCTGGCTTCGTGGCTGCGGAAGGCCGAGCCGACGGGCGGACGGACGGCGATCATGCCTCCCGCCATGCCTTTACCGACATAGTCGTTGGCGTCGCCGGTCAGCGTCAGCTCCACGCCGCCGGCGTTCCAGACGCCGAAGCTCTGGCCTGCGGTGCCGGTGAAGTAGGCTTTGATCGGATCGCTCGCCAGCCCCTGATCGCCATATTTCTCGGCGATGGCGCCGGAGAGCGTGGCGCCGACGGAACGGTCGGTGTTGCGAATGTCGAAATAGAACGTTTTGCTCTGTCGGGCTTCGACGTGCGGCAGCGCCTGTTCGTGCAGTGCTTTATTCAACAGCCCCTGGTCAAACGGCGGGTTGTTTTCGGTGCAGTACAAGGCTTTGCCCGGCTGCGGCGTGGCGGTTTTCAGCAGCGGCGCCAGATCCAGCTTGTTCTGCTTGGCGGTAAAACCGTCCAGCTCCGTCAGCAGATCGGTGCGGCCGATCAGGTCCACCAGTTGGCTGATGCCCAGTTCGGCCATTAGCTCGCGGGTTTCCCGCGCGATGAAATGGAAGTAGTTGATCACGCGTTCCGGCAGGCCGTGATAGTGATCGCGGCGCAGCTTGTCGTCCTGCGTCGCCACGCCGGTGGCGCAGTTGTTCAGGTGACAGATACGCAGGTATTTGCAGCCGAGTGCGACCATCGGTCCGGTGCCAAAGCCGAAGCTTTCCGCCCCCAGAATTGCGGCTTTGATGATGTCCAACCCGGTTTTGAGTCCGCCATCCACCTGCAAGCGAATTTTGTGGCGCAGGCCGTTGGCCACCAACGCCTGCTGTGTTTCCACCAGACCCAGCTCCCACGGACAGCCCGCATACTTCACGGAGGTCAGCGGGCTGGCGCCGGTGCCGCCGTCATAGCCGGCGATGGTGATCAGGTCCGCATAGGCTTTCGCCACCCCGGTGGCGATGGTACCTACGCCGGGTTCGGACACCAGCTTCACCGAAATCATCGCTTTCGGGTTGATTTGCTTCAGGTCGAAAATCAGCTGCGCCAGATCTTCGATAGAGTAGATATCATGATGCGGCGGCGGCGAAATCAGCGTCACGCCGGGAACGGAATAACGCAGTCTGGCGATGTAAGGCGTGACCTTGTCGCCCGGTAACTGACCGCCTTCGCCCGGTTTTGCGCCCTGCGCCACTTTAATCTGAATCACGTCGGCGTTGACCAGATAGGCCGGGGTGACGCCGAAACGGCCGGAGGCCACCTGTTTGATGCGGGATACCTTGTTAGTGCGGTAACGCGCCGGGTCTTCGCCGCCTTCGCCGGAGTTGGAGTAGCCGCCCAGCGTGTTCATTGCCTCAGCCAGCGATTCGTGCGCTTCCGGACTGAGCGCGCCGATGGACATGGCGGCGGTGTCGAAGCGTTTGAACAGCTCTGATGCGGGTTCTATCTGATCGAGAGCGATTGCCGTACTTTTCTCCTGCGGCTTGACGGCCAGCAGGTCGCGCAGCGTTGCCGCCGGACGTTCATTGACCAGTTTGGCGTAGTGCTGATAGTCGCTGTACTCGCCGCTTTGGACGGCGGTCTGCAAGGTTTTGACCACGTCGGGGTTATAGGCGTGATATTCGCCGTTATAGACGAATTTCAGCAGGCCGCCGTGCTCGAGCGGCTGACGTTTCAGCCAGGCACGTTTAGCCAGATTCTGCAAATCCTGCTCGAAGTCACTGAAGTTGGCGCCGCCGATGCGGCTGACCACGCCCGGGAAGCAACTGCGGGCGACGTCCTGATGCAGACCGACCGATTCGAACAGCCGGGAGCAGCGGTAGGACGCCACGGTCGAGATGCCCATTTTGGACATAATCTTGTACAGGCCTTTGTTGATGCCGTTGCGGTAATTCAGCATCACCACGCGGTGCGGTTTATCGATAGTGCGGTTATCCACCATGCGCGCCAGCGTTTCATAGGCCAGATACGGGTAAATCGCGGTGGCGCCAAAGCCCAGCAACACGGCGAAATGGTGCGGATCGCGGGCGCTCGCGGTTTCTACAATGATGTTGGCGTCGCAACGCAAACTCTGTTCGACCAGACGGCTGTGAATGGCTCCCACTGCCATTGGGGCGGGCACCGGCAGGCGATCCTTGGCGATCGCACGGTCGGTCAGCACCAGTAACACCGTGCCGTCGCGCACTTTGCTTTCCGCTTCGTCGCACAGTTTCTCAATCGTTTCCTGCAGCGACTGCTGCTGAGGATCGAAGGTGAGGTCAATTTGGTCGGCGCGGTAGTGCTCCTGATCCTGATGGATCAGCTGATTGAAATCGGAGTAGAGCAGAATCGGCGATTTAAAACTCAGGCGGTAAGCCTGTCCTTCCGCTTCGCTGAAGACGTTCATTTCACGGCCGATGCAGGTGGCGAGCGACATCACGTGTGCTTCACGCAGCGGGTCAATCGGCGGGTTGGTGACCTGCGCGAACTGCTGGCGGAAGTAGTCATAGACGATGCGCGGACCGCTGGACAGTACCGCAAACGGCGTATCGTCGCCCATCGAGCCGGTGGCTTCCTGGCCGTTCTCGCCGAGTACGCGCAGGATCTGGTCCAGCTCTTCGTTACTGTAGCCGAATTGCTTCTGGTAGGCCTCGAGCTGCACGTCGTCCAGATCGCGCCGTCCGACCTGATCGTCCGGCATCTCTTCGAACGGCACCAGACGTTTAACGTTTCTTTCCATCCACTCTTTGTAAGGATGGCGGCTTTTCAGATCGTTGTCGGTTTCGCCGGAGTGAAGGATGCGTCCTTCCTGCGTGTCGATCACCATCAGTTCGCCGGGACCAACGCGGCCTTTTTCCACCACTTCATCCGGCTGGTAGTCCCAGATCCCGACTTCGGAAGCACAGGTGATCAGCTTGTCGGTGGTGATGACGTAACGCGCCGGGCGCAGCCCGTTGCGGTCGAGGTTACAGGCGGCGTAGCGACCGTCTGACAACACGATGCCCGCCGGACCGTCCCACGGCTCCATGTGCATGGAGTTGAAGTCGAAGAACGCGCGCAGCTCAGGATCCATGTCAGGGTTGTTCTGCCAGGCGGGCGGCACCAGTAGACGCATGGCGCGCACTATGTCCATACCACCGGCGAGGAACAGCTCCAGCATGTTGTCCAGCGAGCTGGAGTCCGAGCCGGTTTCATTGACGAACGGCGCGGCGTCGCGCAGATCCGGGATCAGCGGTGTTTTAAATTTGTAAGCGCGCGCACGCGCCCACTGGCGGTTGCCGGCGATAGTGTTGATTTCGCCGTTGTGGGCCAGATAACGGAACGGCTGCGCCAGCGGCCAGCGCGGCACGGTATTGGTTGAAAAACGCTGATGGAACAAGCAGATGGCTGATTCCAGGCGAAGGTCGGCCAGGTCCAGATAAAAGCGCGGCAGATCCGCCGGCATGCACAGACCTTTATAGATCGTCACCAGATTGGAGAAGCTGCACACGTAGAAATCGTTATCCTGCACGCGTTTTTCAATGCGGCGACGGGCCATAAACAGGCGTCGCTCCATATCGCGCTGGCGCCAGCCGGCAGGGGCGTTAACGAAAATCTGTTCGATACGCGGCAGGGAGGAGAGGGCGATTTCACCCAGAACATCCGGATTGGTCGGCACTTCGCGCCAGCCCAGAACGGACAGCGTCTCGTTCTGCAGCTCTTCTTCCACAATCCGGCGGGTCGCTTTAGCGACCTCTTCGTCCTGGCTGAGGAACATCATGCCGACGGAGTAATTTTTCGCCAGCCGCCAGCCGCGCTCTTCCGCCACCAGACGGAAGAAACGGTCGGGCTTCTGAAGTAACAGGCCGCAGCCGTCGCCGGTCTTGCCGTCGGCAAGGATCGCACCACGGTGCTGCATACGGGCCAGTGCGTGAATGGCGGTACGCACGACCTTGTGGCTCGGCTCACCTTCTATATGGGCGATTAGTCCGAAGCCACAGTTGTCTTTTTCATGGGATGCATCGTACAACATATGAATGAACCTCCCCAGGCTCTGTATGACTACCTCATCGCCAGCTCAATGCAGGCGACTTTACCGCGAGCGGCCCCTCACTGAGAGTGAATATCTCAGCGGAAAATGACGCTCTCTATTTCCGGACTCTCGTGACGGTCTCACAAGGGGTGATGACTTGCTTGATGAGGGAGTCTTCTTGTTACTGCATAAATATGACGAGTTGTCGTCTCGTCAGGAAAGCTTCCAGCCATTTCCCAAATTAGCGAGAAACCCTGTTCAGGTCAAATCCCCTACATAAATCGGTATTTCAAGGATAATATTTACTTATGGCTATGATAAATAAGGTTTTTTACAACAAAAAGAACACATTTTATCAACGCGAAGTCCGGACGAAATGTGAGGTGTATCACTATAATAATGCCGGATTGATGTCCCGACGTGCTGCATTATCTCGACTTAATGGCATCTTATTCTGACAGATTTCCGTTTTTTAACTCATGCCACTGTTTTTTAATCTCTGGTCAACTTCTAATGCGACGCGCGCAGGTGATTAGCAAAATTAATCAAGCCATCCATGACTTTATTTTCACTAAATTAGAATAATTATTCAAAATGGCGGTAAGGGGGACTTGATCGGCGTCATCGCACGCAGGGCGGGGAAAAGGTAGGCTCCTCCCGCGGAGGAGGAAAGTCAGAATATGCAATTACAAAGATTAATCAACATGTTTGGCGGCGATCTCCAGCGTCGTTATGGCGAAAAAATTCACAAGCTGACCCTGCACGGTGGCTTCAACTGTCCGAATCGCGACGGCACCTTAGGCCGGGGAGGCTGCACGTTCTGCAATGTGGCATCGTTCGCCGACGAACAGATGCAGCAGCGCAGTATCGCCGATCAGCTGTCCGCTCAGGCCGGTAAGGTCAATCGAGCCAAGCGTTATCTGGCCTATTTCCAGGCCTACACCAGTACTTACGCGGAGGTGCAGGTTCTGGCATCCATGTATCGCGAAGCGCTGACACAGGCCGATATGGTGGGCCTGTGCGTCGGCACCCGGCCTGATTGTGTCCCGGACGCTGTGCTGGCCCTGCTTTCCGAGTATCGCGAGCAGGGCTATGAGGTCTGGCTGGAGTTGGGCCTGCAAACGGCGAATGACAAGACGTTGTATCGTATCAACCGCGGTCACACGTTTGACTGCTACCAGCAGACGACGCGCCGGGCCAGGGAGCGCGGCCTCAAAGTTTGCACGCATCTGATCGTCGGTCTGCCGGGAGAGGACGAAAAGGATTGTCTGTCGACGCTGCGCCGGGTGGTTGACGCCGGGGCCGACGGTTTGAAGCTGCATCCTCTCCATATCGTTGATGGCAGCATCATGGGCAAAGCCTGGCGCGCGGGTCGATTGCCGGAGCTGCCGCTGGCGCAGTATGTGACTACGGCTGGTGAAATGATTCGTCACACGCCTGCCGATGTGGTCTACCATCGCATCTCCGCCAGCGCCCGTCGTCCGACGCTGCTGGCTCCCTTGTGGTGCGAAAATCGCTGGACCGGGATGGTGGAGATCGACCGCTATCTGTCTCAGCACGGCGTTCAGGGTTCCGCTCTGGGCGATGCGTTCCGTTTTGTTCCCACCTGACGTTATACCCCGTTCTCAAACCCTCTGCTCATTTCCCGCGCATCATCACTTTTACGGTATGATTTGCGGGATCTCGATGAAGGAAGAATTCTATGAAGCAAATTCGGCTATTAGCCCAGTATTACGTTGATTTAATGGTGAGACTTGGGCTGGTTCGCTTTTCCATTCTGCTGGCTTCAGCGCTGGTGCTATTGGCGCTGCTGGTCCAGATGGCGGTGACCATGTTGCTCAGCGGTCAGGTCGAACGCATCGATGTGGTGCGATCCATCTTTTTTGGCCTTCTAATCACGCCCTGGGCGGTTTATTTCCTGTCGGTAGTGGTCGAGCAGCTTGAAGAGTCTCGACAGCGCTTGTCGCGTTTGGTGGCCAAATTAGAGGTGATGCGACATCGCGATCAGGAGCTGAACGCCAAACTGCAAAATAACATCGGCCAGCTCAATCAAGAAATCACCGATCGCATTAAAGCCGAAAAGTCGCGCTTTGAAATGCTCAGCAAGCTGCGCGAAGAAATGGCGCGGCGTGAACAGGCGCAGGTGGAGCTGGAGCAGCAGTCGGCGCTGCTGCGTTCTTTCCTCGATGCGTCGCCGGATCTGGTTTACTACCGCAACGAAAACAAGGCGTTCTCCGGCTGCAACCGCGCTATGGAACTGCTGTTGGGCAAGAGCCAGAAGCAGATGATCGGCCTGACTCCCTTCGACGTCTATCCGCAGGATATCGCGGCCAAGGTGGTTGAGACGGACGAAAAAGTGTTCCGCCATAACGTCTCCCTGACCTACGAACAGTGGCTGGTGTATCCGGATGGACGAAAATCCTGTTTCGAGTTGCGCAAGGTGCCATTTTACGACCATCAGGGTAAGCGGCATGGGCTCATGGGATTTGGCCGCGATATAACGGAACGTAAGCGTTACCAGGACGCGTTAGAGAAAGCCAGCAGGGAGAAGACCACTTTTATCTCAACGATCAGCCACGAGCTTCGCACGCCGCTTAACGGCATTGTCGGCCTCAGCCGAATTTTGCTTGACACCCACCTGGATGCGGAGCAGCGAAAATATCTGAAAACCATTCACGTTAGCGCCATCACCCTCGGCAATATCTTCAACGACGTGATCGAAATGGACAAGCAGGAGCGGCGCAAGGTCCAGCTCGACAACCAGCCGGTAGATTTCATCGGCTTTGTCGCCGATCTGGAAAATCTGGGCGGCCTGCTGGCCGAACCTAAAGGTCTGCAACTGGAGATGGACCTGCAGCAGCCATTGCCGAAATGCATCATCGCCGACGGTACGCGTCTGCGTCAGATTCTGTGGAATCTGCTGAGCAACGCCGTGAAATTTACCCAGAGCGGCAAGGTGGTGATCCGTGTCGGGCACGACCAGAACCATGGCCTGCGTTTCGAGGTTGCGGATTCCGGCATGGGCATCCCGGATGATGAACTCGAAAAAATATTTTCCATGTATTACCAGGTGAAAGATCAGAACGGCGGTAAACCGGCTACCGGCACCGGTATCGGTCTGGCCGTTTCCAAACGGCTCGCGCAAAACATGGGCGGAGATATTCAGGTCACCAGCAAATTGGGCGAAGGCTCCTGCTTCACGCTGACGGTATCCGCACCGATGGTGGAAGAAGCGGAAACACATGAGGACGGCGATGAAACGCTGCCGTTGCCTGCGTTGCATGTCCTGCTGGTGGAAGATATCGAACTGAACGTCGTCGTCGCGCGTTCGGTGCTGGAAAAACTGGGTAGCAGCGTTGAAGTGGCGATGACCGGTCAGGAAGCGCTGGCGATGTTCGACCCCGAAGAGTTCGACCTGGTGTTGCTGGATATCCAACTGCCGGACATGACCGGACTGAATGTGGCGCGCGAGCTGCGTATCCGCTACGGCCAGAAAACGTTGCCTCCGCTGGTGGCGCTGACCGCCAACGTGCTGAAGGACAAGAAAGACTATTTGGATGCGGGCATGGATGACGTGCTGAGCAAACCGCTGGTGGTTCCGGCGCTCACGGCGATCATCAAACAGCACTGGGATGCTCCCGAACATCGCGCGCCAGAGACGGTCGCCGATGCGACAGTCGATGACTCCACCCTTGAGTCGTTGCTGGACGTCGCCATGTTGCAGCAGTACCTGGATTTGGTCGGCCCCTCGCTGATTCACCAGAGCCTGGAGATGTTCGAGCAGATGATGCCGGGTTATCTGGCGGTGCTGGAGTCCAACATGACGGCGCGCGACCAGAAGGGCATCGCAGAAGAAGGTCACAAAATCAAGGGCGCGGCGGGGTCTGTCGGGTTGCGGCATCTGCAGCAGGTGGCTCAACAGATTCAAACGACGACGTTGCCTGCATGGTGGGACAATGTGCATGAATGGATTGACGAGTTGAAACAAGATTGGCGACATGATGTCGGCGTGTTGAAAGCGTGGGTGGCCAAGGCTGGAAAAAAATGACCCCGACCGAAGCCGGGGTGCGCGAATTATGCGCCAACACCAGGGAAACTGGTACACCTGCCATTGATTTCAGGTTTGTTGGCTCGCAAGTGTAGTAAGTACATTTCAGGCAACTGACAACATAGCAAAATGCCGTTGCTCGTTACGAGTATCATTAAAATGTGTGATGTAGATTAGTGTTTGTCAATTAAAAAATCAATTAGTTGATGTAATGAAATGAGGACTTAATGATGAAAAAAGTCGGTGTCGTACTCAGCGGATGTGGTGTTTATGATGGTTCAGAAATCCACGAAGCTGTCTTGACTCTACTTGCAATCGACCGAGCCGGAGCTGAAGCCATCTGCTTTGCGCCGGACAAAGATCAGCGGCGTGTCGTGAATCATCTTAGTGGCCAAGTGACTGATGAAAAACGTAATATCCTCGCGGAGTCAGCACGGATCGCACGTGGAAAAATCCAGCCTCTGTCCGCGGCTGACGCGGAACAGCTCGATGCATTGATTGTTCCCGGTGGTTTCGGCGCGGCGGAAAATTTAAGTGATTTTGCGACCCGAGGAAGCGAGTGTCAGGTCGATGAAGAATTAAAAATACTCACCCAGGAAATTTATAAGAAAAGTAAACCAATTGGTTTTGTTTGCATCTCCCCAGCCATGTTGCCAAGACTGCTGGGTGCTCCTGTCAGACTTACAATTGGTAACGATATCGATACAGCGGAAGCCATCGAAGCGATGGGGGGAATGCACGTGACTTGTCCGGTTGACGACATTGTTGTAGATGCAGAACACAAAGTTGTGACGACCCCGGCCTACATGCTAGCGAACTCCATCGGCGAGGTTGCTAGGGGAATTGAGAAACTGGTTGCCCATGTTTTGGAATTGACGAAATGAAATCAGGCCGAGCCCTAAGTCATTTTGCGAGTGGTTTTAAACGCGCTATTGTCCGGGCCGTTGTGATCATTCTGGGGATCTGGTTGCTGGCGATTGCGTTGTTTGCCTTTCTGCCGGTTCCCTTCTCGGCGGTGATGATCGATCGTCAGGTCAGCGCGTGGCTGCGCGGTGACTTTTCTTATATCGCCCATTCCGAGTGGGTTTCAATGGATGAGATTGCCTATGCCATGCCGCTGGCGGTGATTGCGGCGGAAGACCAAAAGTTTCCACAACATTGGGGTTTCGACCTCGTTGCGATCGATGCCGCCTTGCGGCATAACGAAGAGAATGAAGGACGCATTCGCGGTGCTTCCACTCTGTCTCAGCAAACGGTCAAAAATTTGCTGTTGTGGGATGGGCGCAGCTGGGTGCGCAAAGGACTTGAGGCCGGCTTGACGACGGTGATGGAGCTGACGTGGAGCAAGCGCCGGATTCTGACCGTCTACCTTAATATCGTGGAGTTTGGCCCCGGGATTTTCGGTGTTGAAGAGGCTTCCCGGCATTTTTTCCACAAGTCGGCCAGTCGCTTAACCGCCAGCGAGGCGGCGTTGCTGGCTTCTGTATTGCCCAATCCTATTCGCTTTCGCGTCGACAGACCCTCGGGCTATATGATTCGCCGACAACAGTGGGTACTTCGTCAAATGAGCCAGATTGGTGGTGAAGCCTTCCTTAAAAACAACGAGTTACGATAATGCTACGGTTCCGTTTCTAAAACTCCCGGCGCTTATCGCAGGATTTATCGATCCGTCCAGCATAGTCTGCGTCGAGAAGGCCAAAAAAAACAATAGCCAGGCTAATGTATTCGTAAATCCAGCATGATGTTCTGCCACTTCGCGGCATTTTCAGGCAATGCGGCCAAGCCATCGATGGGGTGCAAAACAAAGTCATTCTGCCATCGGCATCGCGGGTATGAAGGGATATTGGGCGGTGAGGTGAGTCAACGACAGGACCAGGAAGTCCTGAGCCCGCCGTGAAAGCGGGTCAGGCATGTTGTGTTTATTCCAGATAGGTAAATGCTGTGGTGACATGTTTGACGCCGCTGACTTTGCTGGCGATTTGCGCTGCGGCGGCGCCCTCGCGACGAGTGACCAGCCCTAACAGGAAGACTTCGTTGTTTTCAGTGGTCACTTTGACGTTAGAGGACTTGACCTGATCGCTGGCCAGCAACTGAGAGCGTACTTTGGTGGTGATCCAGGTATCCATTGAAGCGGTGCCCAGGCTAATTGGCGTTCCCTGACGGATTTCGTTATACACCTCCGTCGTACCTTCCACACCCAGTGCAATCTGCCTGGCTCGACTGGACAGCTCCGCCTTCGGCGACTGCCCGGTCAACAAGACTTTGCCCTGATACACCGTCGCAACGATGCGGGCTTCTTTACTTAACTGCTGGTCTTTTGCCAACGTATTGGAAACGCGCATTTCCAACGTACCATCATCAACCTGAGTCCCTACCGTGCGGGGATCGGTCGCGGTTTTGGTCGCGACGGCTGCGCTGCCGATAGCGACCGCGCCGATACAACCTTGTAGCAGCAGAGCGGCGGACAGCACGGCAATGCAAGAATATATCCTCATGAGGCACTCCTTAATCGTTCTGGTGTGGGAAGAGCGTGTTGTCTATCAGATCGCACAAGCAGTTCACAGTCAACATGTGCATTTCCTGAATTCGAGCGTTGCGGTGCGACGGGATGCGAATTTCCACATCCTGTTGTCCCAGCAAACCAGCAAGTTCGCCGCCATCGTAGCCGGTTAACGCAACGATGGTCATGTCACGGGTCACGGCGGCTTCTACCGCTTTAACGATGTCGCGGCTGTTTCCATGCGTGGATATCGCCAGGAGGATATCCCCCGCATGTCCTAAAGCCCGGACCTGTTTTGCATAGATCTCCTCGTGCAACCGGTCGTTTGAAATCGCCGTCAGCACCACGTTGTCGGCGTTCAGCGCGATAGCGGGCAGGCTGGGACGCTCCGTTTCGAAACGATTAATCATATTGGCGGCAAAATGCTGGGCGTTGGCGGCGGAAGTGCCGTTCCCGCAGCTCAGGATTTTGTTGCCGTTGAGCAAAGATTGCACCATTGTGACCGCTGCCCGTGAGATGGCATCCGGCAAGGCTTCTGCCGCGGCGATCTGGGTTTGGATGCTCTCGGTAAAACAGACTTTAATTCTATCCAGCACGTTTGGGTAACCTATTCTTTTGTTTTCGGAATTAACCAATTATTCCTGATTGCCGAACGCGTTCGGCAACCACTCCATCTGGTCGCCGGTGATAGCCAGTACGTCGAAACGACAGTCGGTATGTTCGAAGCCGCCGCCTTGATGTGATAGCCACACTGCGGCCGTCCGCAGTAACTTTTGCTGCTTGCGTCGGGTCACGCTGGCGGCTGCGCCGCCAAAGTCCGCGTTACGCCGGTAGCGTACTTCTACGAAAACCCATATCGGGCCGTCGCGCATGATCAAATCCAGCTCGCCGCCGCGTAGCGTCACGTTGCCCGCGACAAACATCAGGCCCGCGCGCTCCAGGTAGCGCCGAGCCCGTCGTTCGTAATCGTTCCCAGTTTCGCGGGTCTTCAGGATGCAGGCACCAGTTGCCCCTGGCGGAACTGTAGCCAGGTGAGTTTGCGGTTCACTACGCAATCCGGCGTAGCGCTCAGTTGCCCTGTCGAACCCTCCAGACGATAGCCCGGCGGTTGACGCAGTGAGGAGAAGTTGTTCGCCAGCGTCCAGGCATCCATTCCCATAGCAAACAGGCGTACCAGCGAGTAGTCGTTACGGAACTGAGCGGTAGTCTGCTGCATCAGCGACGGATTCGCCCCTGTCAGCAGCGGAATATCGCTAAACTGCAGCCCTTCCATTTCCAGACGGAAATCGGGTCCGAAACCGGCCTGATTGCTGCGTGAGCTGGCATAGAGCGCGGCGCGAGCGCGTGATTTGTTGCGCAAGTCGATCATGGGTTTGATTAACGATAGCTCGTCCGGTGTGGCGATGATATAGACCGCATCTACGCCGCCTGCGCTGGTTTCAGCTGGTGTTGGAGGCACCTGAGCCGGAATATTGAGGCCGCCGATGGTGGTGCTTGACTGTGGTTGAGGTGACGTTGGTTCAGCGACAATCGGCTGCCCGCTCAGTGAAATGCCTGCGCCGTTGTTGATGGCCTGTTTCAACTCGGCGGTGCTGCCGATGCGCTGCTGTAACGGCGCGGCGCCGCCCTGTTGCTGCCAGGCGGCAGCGAAAGCGGCCGTCACGCGATCGCCTAGACTGCCGCGCGGCGCTAGAACCAGCGGCTGCTGTTTACCCTGACTATGAATGAACTGCGCAGCATCCCGAGCTTCATCTTCCGGCGACAGGGCGAAATAGCAGATATTGGGGCTCGGCTGCACGTGCTCCGGCTGATTCAGCGCCAGCACCGGCAGCGTGGTTTGGGCCGCCGGTAATTGCTCTACGTCATTTTTGAGCAGCGGCCCCACAATCATGGTGGCCCCGTCTTTTTGCGCCTGAGCAATGACGTTGGCCAGCTGCTGGCCGGTCGTGTCATAGACTTTCACCGCCACGCGGCTGGATGTTGGATCGGGCGTAGCGGCTGTGCTGTATGGCGCCGGGGCAGCGGTCACGGAAGCCGGTTGTTCTTGCGCTGGTGCCGCTAGTGCCTGATTCGCCGTCGCGGCGGGAGTAGAGTCTTCCGGCGTTGTGGTTATCGGAGCAACCTCTGGCGTTTGCACCGGAGCATTCGGCATGGCCTGGCCGTCCCGTGCTGCGCTGAAACCGGCCTGAATGGCTTTCGAATAGACCTGCGCCTGACCGTTTAACGGCAACAGCAGCGCAATACTGCCGGAGGTCGACAGATTCGGCCCTGTCCCCTGCTGCATTAACACCGTCGGCAGCGTTTTAGCAGCCGGGTGACGCGGATAACGCGCTTGCCAGTCGGCAATCGCCGTTTTCAGTTCTGCAGGCGCTGCGGTTTTGCTTTGATAGGTCGTCAGCAGGTCGAGCCAGCCCGCCAGGGTATTCTCGTCGGCGTTGATCGCGATGGAATCGATGATCTGAGGACTAAGGCGCGTGAGCGCAGACCAGGTCAGATCGATGTTGCGCTGGCGGGCATCGCTCTGCAACTGCGGTTCCTGAGCGATATACGCGCGGAGCAGCGTCAGCGACGGTTGCGCTTGATTGGCGCTAATCAACGCCTGGTAGTAGCGTTCTTGTTGCTGGCCGGACAGCGCGTTGACATCCAGCGGGGACAATGCGCCGTTGGCGGCATTCATATCATTGCGTGCGACCGCCAGTTCTGCATTCAGCAGACGCTGTTCGAGCTGTTGTCTGTCGTTGAGCGAAGCGGGCAGGGCGCTCCACTGCGCGAGGGCCTGAGGCAGCTTGCCTTCCTGAATCAGGGCATGAATAGCAAGTAATTGCCAGTCAGCCTTGTTATCATCCCCGCCTTGCTGCATCTGCTGTAGGTAATAATCAGATGCGGCACCAGCCTTTACCGCCACTTGCTGGTTAGACGGATTTTGGGGTGCCTGGCTTGGGCAGCCCGCGAGAAATAGTGCCGCCAACACAACAGGAATGACTCGGCCTATATGGGCGCGGACATAATTTAAGGGAAGCATACTGTATCCAGTGATAAATTCAGAGATGCTCAATATTAAATCGGCAACCCGGATGAAACAATGAAACAAGACCAACAAGCAGAGATTTCCGCCTCTACCCTTTACATTGTCCCGACGCCTATCGGCAACCTGGGAGACATTACTCAGCGCGCGTTGGACGTTTTGAAAAGCGTCGATCTCATTGCGGCGGAGGATACTCGTCATACCGGTTTATTGTTACAGCATTTCGCGATTAATGCGCGGCTGTTCGCACTGCACGATCACAATGAACAACAGAGAGCGGAACAATTGCTGAGCCGTTTGCAAAGTGGAATGAGCGTGGCGCTGGTTTCTGACGCGGGAACGCCGTTGATTAACGATCCGGGTTATCACGTGGTGAGGCTGTGCCGTGAAGCGGGGGTGCGCGTAGTGCCGCTGCCGGGGGCGTGTGCGGCGATTGCCGCGCTTTCCGCCGCGGGGCTGGCGTCGGACCGTTTCTGTTATGAAGGATTCCTGCCGGCGAAAACAAAGGCGAGAAAAGACACGCTGCAGGCGATGCTGGAAGAGCCGCGTACATTGATTTACTACGAGTCCACGCATCGATTGCTGGATAGCCTGCGCGATATGGTCGCCGTACTGGGACCGCAGCGTTATGTCGTGCTGGCGCGTGAGCTCACTAAAACCTGGGAGTCCATTTATGGCGCGCCGGTGGCCGAGCTTCTGGCGTGGGTAGAAGAGGACGATAACCGCCGCAAAGGCGAAATGGTGCTGATCGTTGAAGGATATCATCCCGACGACAGCGCGTTGCCCGCGGAGGCGCTGAGAACGCTGGCGCTGCTGCAGGCCGAGCTACCCCTGAAAAAGGCGGCGGCGCTGGCCGCCGAGATCCACGGCGTGAAAAAGAACGCTTTGTACCGTTATGCGCTGGAGCAAGACGGTACAAAGTGAGCCAACGGGGATGACAAGGGCGACGATTTGCCCTATCATCCGCGCCGGAGTTGACCAGACAGTCGCCGCTTCGTTGCCGTCCCTTTCGGGGGAGACAGATGGAGGGGAGGAAAGTCCGGGCTCCACAGGGCAGGGTGCCAGGTAACGCCTGGGGGGCGCAAGCCCACGACAAGTGCAACAGAGAGCAAACCGCCGATGGCCTGCGTAAGCGGGATCAGGTAAGGGTGAAAGGGTGCGGTAAGAGCGCACCGCGCGGCTGGCAACAGATCGTGGCACGGTAAACTCCACCCGGAGCAAGGCCAAATAGGGGTTCACATGGTACGGCCCGTACTGAACCCGGGTAGGCTGCTTGAGCCAGTGAGCGATTGCTGGCCTAGATGAATGACTGTCCACGACAGAACCCGGCTTAACGGTCAACTCCCTCACTCTCGACCGGCGTGTTGCTGATGCAATGCGCCGGTTTTTTTATTTCACGATGACTTCTCCACGCAGCCCGGGCTCTGACACGGCAAAGCGATCCATGAAGGCATAACCCTCTCCAAGCGGTAGCTGGAAAGACAGGATGCCAAGGTTAATTGCGCCTCGCCGCATAGCCTTCTGGCAGTTCGGAGGGCGCGCAGGCGATCACCTCCTGGTTGTTCTGGCCACAGTCTTCAACGAAGGTGACCTGCGCGAACTCGTCGATCACCAGCTTCGGATAGGTCGGCCCGGCATCGCGATAGCTGCGCATCAGATCAAGGTGCTCGTTCTGTAAGCAGACCGTCTTGCCCGGGTCTTTGGCGACCCATTGCGGGAAGAAAATGACCCCGTGCAACTGTTTCTCATGGAAATTGATCGCTACGCTGACCGTCGTGCCGGTGGGTTCATCCCAGGAGATTTTGCACACGTCGTCGGAGAGCCGGACGATGTGGACCTCTTGGTCGCGTACCCAGCGCCCGCCGACGATGCCGCTGTGAATGCGATAGTCGATGGTGCGGTCGTTCTTCAGATATATCTCGTATTGCCAACCGTTCTCGTAGGTATAGATGAAATGCTTGCCGATGAACTGGGTGAGCTGTTCCGGTTTGGTGGACTCAAAAGGATCTGGCATAGAATATCTCCTGGTTTTGTAGCGATTTATGGCTGGTTTAGATGAGGGGGTATTGTTATCTTAGGTATAGGTATAAATTCTATCCAATGCTTTGTTTCATTTGATAGATACTTTACAGGTATGGGGTGAGTGAAATGGAACTGCGTCATCTCCGCTATTTCGTCGTCGTTGCAGAGACCGGGAGCTTCACCGCCGCCGCCAAACGTCTGAATACGGTGCAACCCTCGCTGAGCCGGCAAATTCGCGATCTGGAGTCCTACGTCGGCACCTCGTTATTCGAACGTTCGGGCCGTCATATCGAATTGACCCAGGCCGGTCGTGCGTTCCTGGACGAGGCTCGACTCACTCTAGCTCAGGCCGACCGCGCAGTAGAACGGGCTCGGGAGGTTGCGCGCGGGCAGTCGGGGCGCTTGACGCTGGGATTTGTGTTCGGCGTGGAGGCCGAACAACTGATGCGGGTGATGAATGCGCTGCATGGAGAACTGGAGCATGTTGAGCTGGCGATGCACAGCCAGTCTTCCCCCGTGCTGATCACACAGCTAAAGGAACGGCAGATCGATGCGGCGTTCATACGGCCTTCCCGTCAGGCGCAAGGACTGAGTATCCAAACGCTGCGCAGCGAAAAACTGATCGCCGCACTGCCTGCCAATCACCCCTTGGCACAGGAATCTGTCATCCATCTCGCGCAATTCGTCGGGGAGCCTTTTATCTGTGTCACGCGCGAGCATGCGCCGGTGCTGTACGATGCCATCCATGATTACGCCAATCGACACGGCGTGGCGCTGGATGCGGCCTATCAGTCGGAGAACCTAATGATGGCTCTCTCGTTAATCAACTCGGTTGGCGGTGTATGTCTGCTGCCGGAACAATCGGTCCGGCTTTTCCCTCAAGGTATCGTGGCGCTGCCGCTAGCTGAAGCGTCGCCCACCATCGAATTGGCTCTGGCCTGGCATCCGGAAAATCGCTCGGCGGCCCTGACGGCGTTCCTGGCCGCCTTTCGGGAACGGCAGCACATCGGCAGCACGGACGGCGTTTTCGATATGTACAGATAGCGGACTTGCCGCGCATCTCTTCTTCAGTCCTCTTCTTTCCGAGCATAAGACTCATCCAGCCGCGTCTGACCGTCCCTTGTGAAAACCGTCGTTTAGTCTGTCGATTCAAATTTTTTGATGGTCTTGGTCATGGTTATCCGACGATTTTATGCCCCTTCTGCGCGTACAGTAGCGCTTACGACTCGCGCGATTTCCACTTTATCAGAGGTACTGTTATGAACGTTTCCCGGATGCCCGCACTTTTCCTCGGTCATGGTAGCCCGATGAACGTCCTGGAAGACAATATCTATACGGCGACGTGGCGGAAATTGGGTGAAGCGTTGCCCCGGCCGAAGGCGATAGTGGCCGTCTCCGCCCATTGGTTTACCCGCGGCACTGCGGTGACTGCGATGAACGCGCCGCGGACGATCCATGATTTCGGCGGTTTTCCACAGGCGCTCTTTGATACCCAATATCCTGCACCGGGATCTCCGGCGCTCGCTCGTCAGATCCAGCAATTGCTGGCACCCGTTCAGGTGCATCTCGACGAGCGTGAATGGGGGCTGGATCACGGCAGTTGGGGCGTATTAATCAAGGTATTCCCGCAGGCGGATATTCCGGTAGTGCAGCTGAGCGTCGATGGTACACAGCCGGCGGAGTATCACTATCAACTGGGGCGGCGTTTGTCCGCGCTGCGCGATCAGGGGGTGATGATGGTCGCCAGCGGCAACGTTGTCCACAACCTGCTTCAGGTGAAGTGGGAAGGGGATATGACGCCGTATCCCTGGGCTAGCGTCTTTAACCAGTTTGTCCGCGACAACCTGACGTATAGCGGCGACAAACACCCGCTGGTGAACTTCATGCAGCACCCCGATGCGGCAATGGCTAACCCATCCCCGGATCACTTCCTGCCGCTGCTGTATGTCTTGGGCTGCCGACGTGATAAAGAGCCGGTATCGATACTGGTCGACGGTATCGAAATGGGCTCTCTCAGTATGCTATCGGTGCAGGTTGGCTGATGATGTCGAACGCAGAAGCGCCGAGTGAGCGGCTCTTGCGTACATTCACTCCGTGTTAGGTTGGTTTAGGGCGCCGAGTGTCCTTCAATGAAGGCGATCATATTGTCTGCGCCCTCTTTCAACTGCGGCGTGGCGTCTGGGTTGTTTAAGGCTTTTCCAGCCCACTGTCTGGCTTGCTCTAAATCTCTCGGCAACTGCGGGTGCTTGCTCAACACGACAGACATCAGTATTTGCGCGGGAGCGAAACCGGCTTCTGCCGACTTTTTCAGGTAAATCAGTCCGCTTTCCGGGTCGTTTTCATTGGGCATTCTGCCAAGGTAAATTTTGCTTAGCCGGAATTGCGCCCGCGCGTCGTTGGCGTCCGCTTCCTGCTTCAACCATTCAATGCCTTCCGCCCGGTATGGCGGCCAGTTACTGTGAAGCAACCGATCGGTGAGCTGATGTCGGTCTTCTTCGCTGCCGTGCTCCGCCTTTTCTCTCAACGTCCTGAGCAGTTGTTCTTCCCGGGTGATTTCCTGCGCCAAAGAGTGGGGCGTCGTTTCTGGCGCGGCGAATTCGTATTGCGCGAACGAAGCCGCATGAAGACCGAGTAGCAGTGCCATCACCAGCATGTTTTTCATGATCGTCCCTTGTGTTCAATTCCATCAAAAAATAAAGCAGCCCTTATCGAGATGAATCTGGCCATCAATGATTTTTAGTGGGGCTGAATGCGATATTTAATCAAACAGAGACGTTTTCAAAGGGAGAATAAAAGGCAGAAAATGAATTTCTTGTTGAGAGTATAAAAACGAAGAGTGAAAAGCAAAGACGCAGACGGCGGGCCGTGGCGCCGCCTGCCGGTGGCGTCAATTCAGAATGATGTGCGGATAGAACCGAGATAAGTCCTGTGTAATCAACGAGGTATCTTCTCGCAAACCGATACCGCAGGCTTTATCGCCGACCAGCCAGCTGCCGATCAGCGTATAGCTGTCGCCAAATTTCGGCAGCGGATGGTACTGCTGCACGATTTTTCCCTCTTCGCCGTAAGGACCGTCGGCAGAGGCGATTTTCTGACCGTTCTGGACGATCTCGATATTCGCGCCTTCACGTGAAAATAGCGGTTTGACGACATAATTCTCCATCAGCGGATGCTCCTCTTCCGCGAAGTAGGCGGGAAGCAGGTTCGGATGATTGGGGAACATCTGCCAGAGCAGCGGCAGCAGCGCCTTGTTGGAGATAATGCTCTTCCAACCTGGCTCCAGCCAGCGCACGCCCGCGTCGGCCAGCTTGGTGGAAAACGTTTCCCGCAGCATGAATTCCCACGGGTAGAGCTTGAACAGGTTGCTAATCACCTGATCCTGGGGATCGGTGAACTGGCCGCGTTCACCCAGACCGATTTCGTCGATGTAGAGAAAATCCGTCGTGATGCCGGCTTCCTCTGCGCAATCCTGCAAATACTGTACGGTGCCGCGATCTTCCTCGGTGTCCTGACAGCAGGTAAAGTGCAGCATCCCGAAACCATATTGCTGACGCAGCGCGGTGAAGCGTTCAATCAGTTGCTCCTGAATGCTGTTGTACTGATCGGCGTTCTGCGGCAGTTTCCCAGCGTTGATCTGATCTTCCAGCCATCCCCATTGGAAGAATGCCGCCTCGAATAGCGAGGTGGGCGTGTCGGCGTTATTTTCCAACAGTTTCGCCGGATTGATGCCGTCGTAAGCCAAGTCCAGCCGGGAATACAGCGCGGGCTGCTGGCTCTTCCACGATTCACGCACGAAATCCCAGGTGTGCTTGGGGATTCGAAATTGGGTCAGCAGCGCTTCGCTGTTGACGACGTTATCCACCACCTGCAGGCACATTTGGTTAAGCTCTTCCGTCGTAGACTCCAGCTCTTCGATCTGGGCCAGTGTGAACCGATAGTAAGCTTCTTCGCACCAATAGGGTTCGTCGTACATCGTGTGAAAATTGAAGCCGAACTCGGTGGCTTTTTCACGCCAGCCAGGGCGTTCCGCTATCGCTATTCTTTCCATTGTGTCTGAGCCTTACCCACCCATAGAATTGTGGCTGCGGTAACTTGAACCTGAGCGGGAGGCGGTGTTATCTCGCTCTTTTCTCAACTGCTGTTGCTGTCTGGTGATGGACTCGCCGAAGCCGCCGCGCATGGTTGTGGTCGTGGTCGCAGGTTTCGGCGTCATCGCGGTTTTAGGTACGGTGATGGTGCGGCCGGTTGCCGCGCTGCCATAGTTTTTGCCGCTCGCGTCGACGAACTGACCATTCGCCGGGCTAGCCGCCGAACGCGGGCTGAACAGCGGCTGCTGGGCATATCCGCCGCCGCCCATCATGCGGCCCATCATATAGCCCGCCATTAACGGCATCCAGAAGCTGCCGCTTTCCTGCGGCTGCGCCGTCATACCGGCCTGTGCCGGCGAGTTTTGGGCCGATGCGGTGGTCGCGGGGGTCTGAATACACTGCGCTTCGCCGAATTCAGCGACGCAGTCTTCCTGACTCCGATATTTCGGGGCGGTCTTCTCGGCTTCTTTCAGTGCGTTGTTATAGGTTGTGGTGCACTGGTCCTTCATGGACGGGTTGGCGCGAGTACAGTCATCCGCGTTCTGATAGAGGGACACGGTTTCATCCGTCTTTTCGCAGCCCGCCAGCATAAAGATGGACCCCATGGCCAGCGTCAGCGGTGCCAAAGGAAAGCGGCGCCAACTTTTACGGAAGCGATCATAGTTGATGTTGCGTGTTCTTTTCATGGTGTGGTGTCTTCCCGAGGAAAAGGGCATCTTGCCCAACATATCAGTAAAGGTTTGTAGAATAGGTGAACGGCTTGGGTTTTAAAAGCCAAGCACAAGTGGGCGCGGGCTTTTTTACGCAGCTATACAATTCGCAGTAAAGATCATTCGCATTGAAGAGAATTCGCCGTGAAGTGATCCATCGTTAACTGATACGGCGGGAGCACGCTCCCGCCGTATCATGTCAGGATTTGCCAAAAGCGATCAGTGACCGGCCGCGAAAACGGTGCGGGTGCTGTCGTCCTCGGTCGGCGCCGGTGTCGTGGATACCGGTTTGCCCAACGTGGCGTTCAGCGCGCGCAGATCGTTTTCGTTCAGCGTTCCCAGCGCATATTTCAAGTTCAGCTGGTTAATCAGATAGTCGTAACGTGCGCTGGATAGCTGCTGTTTCGCGTTATACAGCGTGGTTGTCGCATCCAGAACGTCAACGATGGTGCGCGTCCCTACCTGATAACCGGCTTCCATGGCGTCTAAAGAACTTTGCGCGGAAACGACGGCCTGCTTATAGGCGGCGATGCTGCTGATGGACGCAGAGATGTTGTTGTAAGACGAACGCAGGGTCTGAACCATGCTGCGGTGCGCGCTCTCCAGATTTTCGCTGGCGGCGACATAGTTATGCTGCGCTTGTTTAACCTGAGAGTTGGTCGCTCCTCCGCTGTACAGCGGAAGGGAGAAACTCAGGCCGACCTGATTCTGCCCGACATCGCTGTCGTTGAAGCTGCCTTCCGCTGAGCGAGACCCGGAATAACGGGTGTTGCTCACGCCGGTTGAGGCGGATAGATCCAACGTCGGCATATAACCGGTCTGCGAGGAACGAATTTGCTCGCGAGCCAGATCCTGGCTCAAACGGGAGGACAACAGGCTCAGGTTGCGGCTTTCCGCCGTTTTCATCAGCGTATTGATAGGCTCGGGTTTTTGAGCCGCGAAGTTGGCGGTATTCACGCTGGCCAGTTCAGGATAGACGTTGCCGGTCACCTGACGCAGCACTTCCATATAGTTGTCCAGCGCATTGCGGGCGGTGACCTCGCTCGCCAGCACGCTGTCGTACTGTGCACGGGCATTCTGCACGTCGGTGATGGCGACCAGACCGACGTTATAGCGCTGAGTGGTTTGATCCAGTTCGCGATAAATAGAGGCTTTCTGGGCGGTGACGTAAGACAGTGAATCAATCGCTCGCAGCACGTTAAAATAGGCGGTGGCGGAATTCAGCAGCAGCGTTTGCTGCGCTGTTTGATAGGTGACGTCTTCGATACCGGCCTGTTTTTCCTGCAGCGTCAGCGCGCGCCACTTGGACATGTCAAACAGGGTTTGGGTCAGTTGCAGCGAGGCGCTCTTCACGTTGTTATTCACGTCTTTGCTGTCACGGAAACCGCTGGTATAGGTATAATCCGCACCCAGACCTAATTGCGGCAACAAGGGAGAACGCGCTTCGTTGATTTTTTCAAAGGCGGCGTCACGAGTCGCTGCAGAACTGCGTAAATCGGGGTTTGTCGTTTTAGCCTGCTGATAAATCTGTAGCAGATCTTCCGCCTGGCTCATAAAGCTGAAGCCGCTCAGACCCAAGCCGATAAGAAGAGGGAGCAATTTCTTCATTTGCATTCCTTGTTGTGCAGCAAAGTTGCTATGGTAGCGCCATCTGGGGACGATTAGTTGCCGATTCTAGCAGAATCTTACAATAAGATGAGGTGGCTGAATGTGCCATCCTGAGGCGACATCCGCGCCCTGACGTATTTTATCGACTGCCGCAAAGTGGGGAAAAATTCCCGTTGATGCGTCCGGTACGGTCAAAAGGCCGTGGGCATAAATTCTCCGTTTTTGACGGTTTCGCTCTGTCGTGACGGCAACGTCTGACGTCAGGTTCGGGTCAATATCGCTTCAATCGACGGGTACTCCGGCCAGCATCCCCAGCAGCAATATACACTGAGATGACGAGACATATCACAGGAGTACAAAGATGGCGTCTTCAAAGACTCGGCCCTTCACCTTTAACAAAGACGATGTTGAAATTATTGCACGTGAAACGCTGTATAAAGGTTTTTTTTCGCTGGACCGCTACCGTTACCGTCACCGCCTGTTCAAGGGGGGCATGAGCGGCGAGGTCAGCCGTGAGATTCTCGAACGCGGCCATGCCGTCGTCTTGCTGCCGTATGACCCGGTGCGCGACGAGGTGGTGTTGATTGAACAGATTCGCATTGCCGCCTACGATACCAGTGATTCGCCGTGGCTGTTTGAGCTGGTCGCAGGCATTATTGATCCCGGCGAAAGCCATGAAGACGTTGCGCGGCGCGAAGCTCAGGAAGAAGCGGGTCTGACGGTAGGGCGTTGCCGCGAGGTGCTCAGCTACCTGGCGAGTCCGGGTGGCACGAGCGAGCGCCTGACCATTATGGTCGGGGAAGTGGATACTCGTACCGCACAGGGCGTGCATGGGCTGGCTGAGGAAAACGAAGATATTCGCGTTCAGGTGGTCAGCCGTGAACAGAGCTATCGCTGGGTCGAAGAGGGTGTGATTGATAACGCAGCCTCTGTCATTGCCTTGCAATGGCTGGCATTGCACCATGAAAAACTGAAAACTGAGTGGGTGGACTGAGTTGATGAAACGTTATACTCCCGACTTTCCCGAAATGATGCGGCTGTGCGAAATGAACTTCGCGCAGTTGCGCCGTCTGCTGCCGCGTCAGGATGAAGTGGGTGAAAAAGTGGAGTATCACGTGCAGCAGGCTCGCTATCGTTTAACGATTCTTGAGTCTACCCGCTACACCTCGCTGGTGGAGATCCAGCAGATTGCGCCAGCGGTAAGCTACTGGAGCCTGCCGACGCTGGTTGTGCGGCTTTATCACGATGCAATGGTCGCGGAAGTGTGTTCCAGTCAGCAGATCTTTCGCTTTAAGGCACGTTATGATTATCCCAATAAAAAGCTACACCAACGTGACGAAAAGCATCAAATCAATCAGTTCCTCGCTGATTGGCTAAAATACTGTTTAGCGTATGGTTCGATGTCGGTTCCGGTTTATTAGACAGATTTCACAGACCAAGGACACCATTTGGAAAGCCTGTTGACACTTCCTGTGGCGCGTGGGGCCAGAATCAGGATTTTACAGATAACAGATACCCACCTGTTTGCTGGCAAGCAGGAAACTCTGCTTGGCGTGGATACCTATCACAGTTATCACGCGGTGCTGGAGGCTATCGCCGCACGGCAACACGACTTCGACCTGATCACCGCCACGGGCGATTTGGCGCAGGACCAGTCGCTGGCGGCGTATGAACACTTCGCCGAGGGGATCCGCCGCTTCAACGCTCCCTGCGTCTGGCTGCCCGGCAATCACGACTTCCAACCGGCGATGGTGGATGCGCTGGCGCTGGCCGGCATCGCGCCGTCCAAACACGTGCTGCTGGGGGAGAGCTGGCAGGTTATCTTGCTGGACAGCCAGGTGTTCGGCGTACCGCATGGCGAGCTGAGCGAGTATCAACTGGAGTGGCTGGAGCGGATACTGAGCGGCCATCCCGAACGCTTTACCCTGCTGATGTTGCACCATCACCCTTTGCCCTCGGGCTGCACCTGGCTCGATCAACACAGCCTGCGCAACGCGCACAGTCTGGATGACGTGCTGTCCCGCTATCCCCTCGTCAACACGGTGCTCTGCGGGCATATTCATCAGGAACTGGATCTGGACTGGCACGGCCGCCGACTGTTGGCGACGCCCTCCACCTGCGTGCAGTTCAAACCGCATTGCACCAACTTCACGATAGACAACGCCGCTCCCGGCTGGCGTTATCTGGACTTATTGCCGGATGGCGGCGTCGAAACGCAGGTTGTCCGTCTGGAAGGCAACGCCTTCCAGCCTGATATGGACTCGGACGGTTACTGATGCCTACCTTGCTTTACCTTCATGGGTTCAATAGTTCGCCCCATTCGGCAAAGGCAACGGCGTTAGGTCGGTGGCTGTCCGAACATCATCCCGACATCGACATGATTGTTCCCCAACTGCCTGCCTACCCGGCGGAAGCGGCAGAGCTGATGGAGAGTCTGGTCATGGAGCGCGCCGGCCGGCCGCTGGGCATCGTGGGCTCCTCGTTGGGGGGATATTACGCCACCTGGCTGTCCCAATGCTTCCTGCTGCCCGCGGTGGTGGTGAACCCCGCCGTCAGGCCGTTCGAGCTGTTGCTCGACCATTTGGGGCCTCAGCACAATCCCTACACCGGCGAGCAATATGTGCTAGAGTCTCGGCACGTTTACGATCTTAAAACTATGCAGGTCGAACCGCTGGAATCCCCGGATCTGCTGTGGTGCCTGCTGCAAACCGGCGATGAACGTCTGGACTACCGGCAGGCCGTGGCCTATTACACCGCCTGTCGTCAGACGGTGGAGTCCGGCGGTAACCACGCGTTTATAGGATTTGAGCACTTTTTTGCGCCTATCGTTGATTTTCTGGGGCTGACCAGGCGCTGACTGCCATGATGTCAATGGCGTGAACGGGCCGGAGCCACAGCGCAGGGGGCCCGTCATCCGAGTGCCGGTTGTACGACGTCATATCATTCAAACAACGACTTAACTCATTCAAACCATGACACAATCAAGTTATAACGCTGACGCCATTGAAGTCCTCAGCGGACTGGAGCCGGTGCGCCGCCGTCCAGGTATGTACACGGATACCTCCCGCCCGAACCACCTGGGACAAGAAGTCATCGATAACAGCGTCGATGAGGCGCTGGCCGGTCATGCGCATCGTATCGAGGTGATTCTGCATGCCGACCAATCGCTGGAAGTCATTGACGACGGCCGCGGAATGCCCGTCGATATCCACCCGGAAGAGGGGGTGCCCGCCGTTGAGCTGATCCTGTGCCGTCTGCATGCAGGCGGTAAATTCTCCAACAAAAGCTATCAGTTTTCCGGCGGTTTGCACGGCGTGGGGATCTCGGTGGTCAACGCCTTGTCTACGCGTGTTGAAGTCACCGTCCGTCGCGGCGGTCAAGTCTACGATATGGCGTTTGAGAACGGCGACAAGGTGAAAGATCTCGACGTGACCGGCACCTGCGGCCGCCGCAATACCGGCACCCGCGTTCATTTCTGGCCCGACGGCAGCTTCTTCGACAGCCCGCGCTTCTCCGTCTCCCGACTGACGCATTTGTTGAAAGCCAAAGCGGTGCTGTGTCCAGGCGTGGAGATCGTCTTCAAAGACGGCGTCAATAATACCGAGCAGCGCTGGTGCTATCAGGACGGACTGAACGACTATCTTTGTGAGGCGGTCAACGGCCTGCCGACGCTGCCGGAGAAGCCATTCACCGGCGCCATCACGGGGGACAGCGAAACGGTTGAGTGGGCGTTGCTGTGGTTGCCGGAAGGCGGAGAGCTGCTGACGGAAAGCTACGTTAACCTGATCCCGACGCTGCAAGGCGGTACGCACGTCAACGGCCTGCGTCAGGGGCTGCTGGACGCGATGCGGGAATTTTGCGAATTCCGCAATATTTTGCCGCGCGGCGTGAAGCTGAGCGCGGACGATATCTGGGAGCGCTGCGCCTACGTCCTGTCCGTAAAAATGCAGGATCCGCAGTTCGCCGGGCAGACCAAAGAGCGTCTGTCGTCACGCCAGTGCGCGGGCTTCGTTTCCGGCGTCGTCAAAGACGCCTTCAGCCTGTGGCTGAACCAGAACGTCCAGGCGGCCGAGCAACTGGCGGAAATGGCGATCTCCAGCGCCCAGCGCCGCCTGCGCGCCGCGAAGAAGGTGGTACGTAAAAAGCTGACCAGCGGACCGGCGCTGCCGGGCAAGCTGGCGGACTGCACGGCGCAGGATCTGAATAAAACCGAACTGTTTCTGGTGGAAGGCGATTCCGCGGGCGGTTCCGCCAAACAGGCGCGTGACCGTGAGTATCAGGCGATCATGCCGCTGAAAGGCAAGATCCTGAATACCTGGGAAGTCTCTTCCGACGAGGTGCTGGCATCGCAGGAAGTTCACGACATCTCCGTGGCGATCGGCATTGATCCGGACAGCGAAGATCTGAGCCAGCTGCGTTACGGTAAAGTCTGCATTCTGGCGGATGCCGACTCGGACGGCCTGCATATCGCCACGCTGTTGTGCGCGCTGTTTGTCCGGCACTTCCGTTCGCTGGTCGCAGGCGGCCATGTGCATGTGGCAATGCCGCCGCTGTACCGTATCGACCTCGGCAAAGAGGTGCACTACGCGCTGGATGAAGAGGAAAAAAACAGCATTCTGGAGCGTCTCAAACGCAAAAAAGGCAAGCCTAACGTGCAGCGCTTCAAAGGTCTGGGCGAAATGAACCCGCTCCAGCTGCGTGAAACGACGCTGGACCCGAACACGCGCCGTCTGGTGCAGTTGACCATCGGCGAAGAGGATGTCGAAAAGACGATGGCGACGATGGATATGCTGTTGGCGAAGAAGCGTTCTGAAGATCGCCGCAACTGGCTACAGGAGAAAGGCGATGAAGCGGAAATTGAGGTCTGACGGCTAACGCAATGGTACTCCGATGAAAGTCACGCTGGAAGAAATGCAGGCGTTCGTCGTGGTGGCGGACAGCGGTTCCTTCACCGCCGCCGCCGACCAACTGGCTCAAACCACCTCCGGCATCAGCCGGGCGTTAAGCCGGCTGGAGAACAAACTCGGCGTCACGCTGCTGCACCGCACGACGCGTCGGCTGGTCTTGTCCGAAGAAGGGCAGCTGTTTTTAGTGCATGCCCGCGGCGTCATTCAGGCGGTAGAGCAGGCGGAAGAGCAACTGGCTCTATCTCGCGAGCAGCCCTGTGGGCGTCTGCGGATCAATGCCGCGACAACCTTTATGCAGCACGTCATCGTCCCCCTCATTCCCGAATTTCGCCGCCGTTATCCGCACATCGTCCTGGAGTTGAATACGGATGATGTCTTTATCGATCTGCTCGAACAGCATACCGATATCGCCATCCGCATCGGCGTACTGCGGGATTCGACGATTCACGCCCGATCGCTCGGCGCCAGTCAGGTGAGCGTCCTGGCCAGCCCGGACTATTTACGGCGACATGGCGCGCCGTGTTCAGTAGAGGCGCTGAATGAGCACACGCTGCTGGGTTTCACTCAATCAGAGAGCTTGAATCAGTGGCCGTTGCGGCACGCGGGCGGAGAGTTCTTCACCATCACGCCGACCATTTCGGCGTCTAACGGGGAAATGCTGCGCCAGCTGGCGCTGCGGGGAGAGGGAATAACCCGGCTGTCGGACTTTATGACCTGCGAGGATGTGGCGGCGGGTCGATTGGTGCAGATTCTGCCGGAGCACACCGTTGATATGCGCCTGCCGGTGAATGCCGTGTATTACCGCGCGCACCCGTTGGCGGGGAGAATCGCCTGCTTTCTTGATTTTCTGAGTGAAGAGATAGCGCAGCATCCGCTATAACCTGGACACAGGAGCGAGGGCCGCGCCGATGAGGATCAGTCGAAGATTTTTCCCAAGTGCTCGCGGTAACGGGCGATGTCGCCGTCGATGTCGGGCTGCTTGATCACGTCGTTGCAGATGAACGTCGGCAAGGCGGCCAGTCCGATGAACTCGTTGGCTTTATGGAACGGCAGGTAGACGCCATCCACGCCGACGCCGTGGAAGAACTGGTCTTTGTCGGTGAACGCTTCCAACGGCGCGTTCCAGGTCAGAGACAGCATATAGGTTTTGCCTTGCAGCAAACCGCCTGAGCCATACTTTTTGCTGTCGTCGGAACGGGTGCGACCGTCGCTGGCATACAGCGAGCCGTGACCCCCGGTAAAGACTTCGTCGATATATTTTTTTAGCGTCCACGGCGCGCCCATCCACCAGCCGGGCATCTGATAGATGATGGTGTCGGCCCACAGGTAATTTTGGACTTCCTGCTGGATATCGTAACCATCGTCTATCTTAGTCACGCGGACATCATCGCCTTTTTCGCGCAGGAAACTGGCCGCCACGTCTGTCATCGTGTCGTTCAGCCGTCCTTTGGAATGGCCAAAAGCTTTTCCCGCATTGATAAGCAAAATGTTGTGCATAGCCGTTATCCCACCTTCGATGAGTCATTAATGAATAGAAGAGTAGTGTATTCAGCGGCGTGGGGGAGAAAAATGTGCGGTAGCGCACAACACTTTTGACTAAACAGCAATAATCACACGCCAATACCCGGATGCAACGGCCGTACCGGGCACTGTGACAGTCAGCCACAAGTTGCGGTACTATCGCGGGCAGTTTCTATCACACTGACGGGGTTGATCTGTTTAGGACAGCCAACGCCACGGTTTAAGGACAATGAATGAGTGAATTGACTCATGACGGCGCAGAACGCCTTGCGCTGCACACGTTTACAGAGAACGCCTATCTCAACTACTCCATGTACGTCATCATGGATAGGGCGCTGCCGTTTATCGGCGACGGCCTGAAGCCGGTTCAGCGCCGCATCGTCTATGCGATGTCCGAGCTGGGATTGAACGCCAGCGCCAAATTCAAGAAATCCGCTCGAACCGTCGGCGACGTGCTGGGTAAATACCATCCGCACGGCGACAGCGCCTGTTATGAAGCGATGGTGCTGATGGCCCAGCCGTTCTCCTATCGCTATCCGCTGGTCGACGGTCAGGGAAACTGGGGCGCGCCGGACGATCCGAAGTCCTTCGCCGCGATGCGTTACACCGAATCCCGCCTGTCTAAATACGCCGAAGTGCTGCTGGGCGAGCTGGGTCAGGGGACGGTGGACTATACGCCGAACTTCGACGGCACGATGCAGGAGCCGAAAATGCTGCCGGCCCGGCTGCCGAACGTGCTGCTGAACGGTACCACCGGCATCGCCGTCGGGATGGCGACGGATATACCGCCGCACAACGTGCGTGAAATCGTCGCCGCCACGGTCGCGCTGATCGACAATCCGGACGCGACGCTGGAGGAGCTGCTGGAGCGGGTGCAGGGACCGGACTTCCCGACCGAAGCGGAAATCATCACGCCGCGCGAAGAGCTGCGTAAGATGTATCGGACTGGTCGCGGCTCCGTCCGCATGCGTGCCGTGTGGAAGAAAGAAGATGGCTCCGCCGTAATCACCGCGCTGCCCCATCAGGTGTCCGGCGCCAAGGTGCTGGAGCAGATTGCCAGTCAGATGCGCGCCAAGAAGCTGCCGATGCTGGAAGATCTGCGGGATGAGTCGGACCACGAAAACCCGACGCGTCTGGTGCTGGTTCCCCGCTCGAACCGTATCGATCTGGAGATGGTGATGAACCACCTGTTCGCCACCACCGATCTGGAAAAAAGCTACCGCATCAACATGAACATGATCGGTCTGGATGCTCGGCCCAGCGTGAAAGGGCTGCGCGAGATCCTGACGGAATGGCTGGTCTTCCGACGCGCCACCGTCCGGCGTCGGCTCGACTACCGGCTAGAGAAGGTGCTTAAACGCCTGCATATTTTGGAAGGTCTTCTGGTCGCGTTCCTGAATATCGACGAAGTGATCCACATCATCCGCACCGAAGACGAACCTAAGCCGGTATTGATGAAGCAGTTCAGCCTGAGCGAAACGCAGGCGGAAGCGATTCTCGAACTGAAACTCCGTCACCTTGCCAAACTGGAAGAAATGAAAATCCGCGGCGAGCAGGATGACTTGGCGAAAGAGCGCGATCAGCTGCAGGCCCTGCTGGCCTCCGAGCGCAAACTCAACACGCTGCTGAAAAAAGAGATCGAGGCCGACGCCAAGGCGTACGGCGACGAGCGCCGTTCGCCGCTGCGCGAGCGTGGCGAAGCGAAGGCGATGAATGAGCACGACCTGCTGCCGTCCGAGCCGGTGACGATTGTCCTGTCTGAGATGGGCTGGGTGCGCAGTGCCAAAGGCCATGATATCGATCCTGCCGGGCTGAGCTATCGCGCCGGCGATACGTTCCGGGCGGCTGCGCGCGGGAAGAGCAACCAGCCCGTGGTCTTCATCGACACCACCGGCCGCAGCTATGCGCTCGACCCGCTGACGTTGCCATCGGCCAGAGGGCAGGGCGAGCCGCTGACCGGCAAGCTGACGCCGCCGCCGGGCGCGACGGTGGAACAGGTGCTGATGGCGGCGGACGACCAGCGCTTGCTGCTCTCTTCCGACGCCGGCTACGGCTTTATTTGCACCTTCAGCGATCTGGTGGCGCGCAACCGCGTTGGGAAAAGCGTGCTGACGCTGCCGAACAACGCGAAGGTCATGCCGCCGCTGAGCGTCCATAGCGACGACGACTTGTTGTTGACGATCACCGCCGCCGGGCGAATGCTGCTCTTCCCTGTGACGGACCTGCCGCAGTTATCGAAAGGAAAGGGCAACAAAATCGTCTCCATCCCTGCCGCTCAGGCGGCCAGCGGCGAAGACAAGATCGGCTGGCTGTTTATCATCACGTCGAAGTCCTCCGTGACGCTGTATGTGGGTAAACGCAAGCTGACCCTGCGGCCGGAAGATTTGCAGAAATTCCGTGCGGAACGCGGCCGTAAAGGCACGCTGTTGCCGCGCGGCCTGCAACGGGTGGATCGGGTAGAAGTGGTATCTCCGCCGGCCCCCGAGGATAAGAGCGGCGACGCCTAACGCGCGCGCGTTATCAGCGCCGCGGCAATCGCGGCTGAGATAACTGACGCCTTATTTTTCGGTGTGTTTCACCGGGGGATAAGGCGTTTTTAGGTTGTGCTTCTGACCACGGCGTTCATGCTGAATATTGGATACATTCAAAAGCAAGGTTCGCCGTGTGTTTTGGAAGGAAGCCGCTATACTACCGGCGGCAGTTGGCTAATGAGGTTGTTATGGTATTTCTTCTTCGCTTTGTGGTCGTGATAGTGTCCGCTATCCTGATTTGTCTGTTTGGCTTTATCTACTGTTTATTCAGCCCGAGAAATCCACAGCACGTATCGACTTTTGGTCGTATGTTCGGCCGGCTTTCGCGGTTATTCGGCCTGAAGGTCGAAATTCGCGTTCCTGACGATGTCTCTCGCTATGGCGACTGTATCTACATCGCCAATCATCAGAACAACTATGACATGATCACGGCGGCCAACGTCGTACAGCCACGCACCATTACGGTCGGTAAAAAGAGCCTGTCCTGGATCCCGTTTTTCGGCCCGTTGTACTGGATTACCGGCAACCTGCTGATTGACCGTGACAACCGCGCGCGCGCGCACGGCACCATTGCGCAGGTGGTGCAGCACATCAAAGAACAGCATATTTCCGTGTGGATGTTTCCGGAAGGCACCCGCAGCCGCGGGCGCGGCCTGATGCCGTTTAAAACCGGCGCTTTCCATGCGGCCATTGGCGCGGGCGTTCCCGTGGTGCCGATCTGCATCTCCAACACGCATAACAAAGTCAAGCTCAATCGCTGGAACAACGGCCTGGTCATCGTCGAAATGCTGCCGCCGGTGGATTGCAGCGCCTACGGTAAGGATCAGGTCCGGGAACTGGCGGCGCACTGTCACGCGGTGATGGCTGAAAAAATTCAGCAGCTCGATGCGGAAGTCGCCGCTCGGGAAGCCGCTAAAAAACGGTAGCCGTTAGTCCAGCCGCACGGTCCGGTGGCGGCGTATCAGCAGCTCTGTACTGCCTTCGGGAAGTGATAGGCAGCATGCGGTTTTACAGGTTTTCGGAGTGATTATGTCATTAAGCCGGCGTCAGTTTCTTCGGGCATCGGGTGTGGCCCTGTGTTCCAGTGCCATACCGTTGACGGCCAAGGCTGATGTTTCTACCAACATGTTACCTATTCCCCCTCTCATCGAGTCCCGTCGCGGGCAGCCGGTCTTTCTGACCCTACAGCGCGCACACTGGGTTTTTTCCGGCAATCGCAAAGTTGCGGTCTGGGGAATCAACGGCCGTTATCTCGGCCCCACGGTCCGGGTGTACAGCGATGATGACGTCAAGCTGATTTACAGTAACCGCTTGTCTGAGCCGGTATCGATGACCGTCAGCGGTTTGCAGGTGCCGGGCTCGCTGATGGGGGGCGCTGGCCGCATCATTCCGGCCGGTATGGACTGGTCGCCGGTGTTGCCGATCCGCCAGCCAGCCGCCACCTGCTGGTATCATGCCAATACGCCGAACCGCATGGCGCCGCATGTCTATAACGGTCTGGCGGGCCTGTGGCTGGTGGAAGATCGCATCAGCCAATCGTTGCCGATCCCCAACCATTATGGCGTCGACGATTTTCCGCTGATAATTCAGGACAAACGGCTCGACGGCTTTGGCACGCCGCAGTACGACCCGCCGAGCCACGGCGGTTTCGTCGGCGACATCCTACTGGTCAACGGCATGCAGACCCCGTTTGTCGAGGTGTCTCGCGGCTGGGTGCGACTGCGGTTGCTGAACGCTTCCAACGCGCGCCGCTACGTTTTAAAGATGAGCGATGGCCGACCAATGCATCTGATCGCCAACGATCAGGGTTTCCTACCCGCGCCGCTGGCGTTGAACCTGCTGCCAATCGCGCCGGGCGAACGTCGTGAAATCCTGATCGATATGTCGAAAGGCGACCAGGTGACGCTGACCGCCGGCGAGTCTGCCGGCATTATGGACCGCCTGCGCGGCCTGTTCGAGCCGTCCTCGATTCTGGTCTCCGGTCAGATTCTGACCCTGAAGCCGACCGGGATGCTGCCGCTGGTGACCGACACGCTGCCGATGCGGCTGATGGCGGACAACATTGTAGATAGCACCATCAGCCGCACCCGTGAATTCCGGCTGGGCGATACCTTACCGGGCATCAATGGCGCGATGTGGGATATGAACCGGACGGATGTGCAGACGCAGGCCGGGCGCTGTGAGCGCTGGCTCGTGCATGCGGATACGGCGCAGCCCTTCCATATTCAGGGTGCTTCCTTCCTGGTGCGCAGCGTTAACGGCGGCAGAATTCCGCCGGAAGATAATGGCTGGAAAGATACGGTATGGGTGGAGAACGACGTGGAACTGCTGGTGTACTTCAATCAGCCTTCCGTCGACCTTTTCCCGTTCCTGTACTATAGCCATACGCTGGAGATGGCCGACAAAGGATCGGCCGGGCAACTGGTGGTGCAGGCGAACGCCTAAGCGCGTTCGCCCGATGAGGTTAGTGATGCGGCTCTGCGCTGGGGGCTGTGGCGAAACGCCGTTGCAGCTCCTGCCAGTCCGGCGCGCCGTTCGCGCCGGGCCGTGATACCACGCAGGCGGCGATGCGATTCGCCAGATCCACCGCGTCGGCCAGCGGCCAGTGCGCCGACAGTGCGGCCAGCAGCCCGCCGCTGTGCGCATCACCGGCACCGATGGTATCGACCACCTCCACCGGATAGATCGGCGCGTGGCGAGGGGACTCTCCCGGTACGCACAGCCAGGCGCCGTCCTTATCCAACCGGCAAATCAGCGTGAGATGATGGCGGGCGGCGTACTCTGCGGACAGCGCGATAGGATCGCCGTCGCCGCACAGGAAGCGGGTTTCATCCCGGTTCAGCGTCAGCAGAGTATTTGTATTGTCCAACGCCTGGATAAAGGCGGGGGGAACGTCTGCGATACGCGGCCCCAGATCCACGAGCTTGCGCTGAGGTTGGGCCAGCAGCCAGTCGCGCAGCAGCGCGCCGTTTTCACCGCTCAGCTCGTAGCCGCTGGTATAGATCAGCGCGTCTTCCGGAATGACCAACTGAGCCAGCTTCTCCTTCGACCACTGCGACTCGCAGCCTGAAACCGATATAAACGTGCGTTCTCCGTTCTCTTCGGCCAGCGCGAGGCACCAGCCGTTATCCTGATCATCGCTGCGGAGCCGCACGTCCAACCCCAGCGCGGCCATCTCCGCCGCGACGCGTTGACTCCACGGTCCGTTGCCTACGGTCATTCCGTTGATGACCGGCACCTGAAGTTGACGGAGGGCGCGGGCGACGTTGAATGCGCAGCCGCCGATCTGGTAGCCCAGATCTTTCGCTTCAATATCTTCTCCGCTCTTCGGCAGCCGCTTCACGGCCATGACGTTGTCGCCGACAGCAGCGCCGATCACCACCACAGGCGTGGTGGCATGAAAGTCCTTCTTCATGATTTCTCCTTGGGTTTACACAGCAAATACAGACCGTACGTCGCCAGGCTGATGCCAAAGGAAAGGAAAATGCCCAGGCTGGAATTGGCGAAAATCCCGACCGCCAGCGGACCGTCGATAAATCCGGTTTTGGTGACCAGCAGGCCGCAGACCGATCCTAAGAGCCAGCAGCCCAGCGGGATCCAGCGTAAGCCGCGGTTTTCTCCGTTCAGGCCGAAGAGCGACGCGGCGGAATAGCCGCGATGCTGCCGCAGGCTCAGATAGTCGAGGATGAACATCGCCGCCCATGAGCCGAGGAACACGCCGCAAAAGATCAGGAATGAAATAAATGGCGTGAGAAAATCGCCGGAAACGAACAGGACGTAAATCGCTACGCCCAGCATCAGAATGGCGTCGATGGTCACCGCCACCGACTGGCGGACTTTAATGCCGATGGTCAGCAGGTTAAGGCTGGCTGAATAGAGGCTCAGTACCGCGATGGTGACGACGCCCGCGGTGGCGGTCAACAGATAGGGAACGGACATCCACGACGGAAGCACGGTGCCGATCAGCGCGATGGGATTGGCAGAACTGGCAAGATCCTTCAGTTGGGAAGAGAGCAATATGCCCGCCAGCATCAGCAGGACCAGCGGCAGGCAGGCGCCGCCGACCACGGCGGAGAAAATGCTGCGGCGCGGCGTGGACGGATGTTGATAGCGGCTGTAGTCCGCCCCCGCGATGGCCCAGCCGATCCCGGTGCCTGCGGCGATGACGGAAACCGCCGGCAGGAAGCCGGTCAGCCAACTGCCGGACGGCATCGCCAGCACCTGCTGCCACGGCGTATTGAACAGAATGTAGATGACTACAATCAGCGTCATGGTGCCGAAAATTTTACTGAACCCATTCTGCATCGCGAAAAGCACGTTTTGTCCGAGCAGGCTGACGATGATGGTCAGGCCGGCGAACAGCACCAGACAGATAGCGGTCAGCGTGTGGCTGGCGCTGAAACCGACGGCTTCAAACAGCGCGGCCAGCGTCATGGTGCCGGTAATGACGTTGACGGCTTCCCAGCCGATCAGGTTGAACCAGCTAAACGCGGTGGGGGCGATGTTGCCGCGTAGACCAAAGATGACGCGGGAGAGCGTTAGGGTCGAGGTGCGGCCGGTTTGTCCGGCAAAGGAGGTATAGCCGACGAGAGAGAAACTCGCGACGCCGACGACGGCGGCCAGGACGGATTGAATGAAGGAGAGTCCGAAGGAGACGATGATGGCGCCGTAAACGATGCCGAGGATGCCGATGTTGGCGGCGCACCAGGTCCAGAAAAGCTGTAGCGGGGTGCCCGTGCGTTCGGCTTCGGGCACCAGATCAATGCCGGTTTCTTCTACCTTCCAACCTTTGGATGAAGGTTGTGTATCACCTCGTTGCGTTCCATCCATTCCAATGTGCTCCTCTTTATTCTGAATGCATAAATTTTTGCAGCATGAGGAGTGAAGTCAATCTGATTGGCCTGATTGATGATGGAAACCCATGCTGCGGGAAAGGCATTGATGCCTTGAAGCGCACCGCAAATCGCGGTAGCCATAGCGCCGATTGTATCCGTATCGCCGCCAAGATTGGCAGCTAATATAGCGCAGCGTTGAGGATGGGTGACAGCCAGTTCGACCAGCGCCAGCGCCATCGGCACGGATTCCAGCGTATCCATGCCTGCGCCCAGCGTATCGTAAAGCTCCGAGAGCGCCAGGGCGTCCGGAACATGACGTAGCGTGGCGGCCAGGCTGAATGCCTGTTCGATGCGGCGGCTCAGCTTTGGACTGAAGGTGGTGATGCGCTGCAGTTGGACTTCCTCCGCCAACCGCGGCAGTTCATTCTTGATCGTCTTCCACTCCGCGCCGTCAACGGCACGGCTGACGGCCCAGGCAATCACGACCGCGCCGGCAACGGCGATATCGGACTGATGCGTCGGGCTACAGGACAGACGCACCGCGTGGATAAACGCGGCCTTGTCGGCAGTGGACATCAGGCAGCCCATCGGCGCGACGCGCATGGCGGCGCCATTAGTCACGCCATTGGCGTTGATTTCATGCACGGGCGTGCCGGAACGAATGGCGTTCAACGCCGCCTTGGAGCTGGGGCCGAGCACGTTTTTTTCGAATGCGTTGATGCGCGTCGCCCACGCCAGAATATGTCTGGCGATGCGTTCCGGTTCGATGGCGCCTTTGGCTTCAATCACGGCGTTGATCAGCGCGATAGCCTGTTGGGTGTCGTCGGTGAATTCTCCTGCGATAAAACCGCAGGCGGCAATGTTGGAGTCTGGTCCCGGCAGAAAGCGATCGATCCAGCCAAAGTGCTGGCGGACCCGTTCCTGAGGCCAAAGTTCTGATGGCATCCCCATCGCGTCACCCGCCGCTTGCCCATAGAGACAACCGAGGATGGCGTCGTGGGGATATTTTATTTCGGTCATGAAGACCCCTGGTGTTGGCTTAGTTTCCTAATACCGTGGCTAATGTATAAAAAGCGTGCGTTAATTGCAAGTCCAATTTAAAGCCTTTATGATGCCAATGTAAATCCTAAGTCTATTACCCTGCATATTATGAGTATCCGTCGGTGGGGATTTGATAAAAAATTGCCTCATTTAAGACCCTAACCACAAGGCAACTATGGAAAAATTTTTTATTCAATTACGGTCCTTGCTGGACAAGCCGTCATCCGCTCCGCGCTACATGCAACTGGCGGAAGCGCTCGAACTCGCCATTCAGCAACGGCGTGATCTCAGCGGGCATTTTTTGCCGCCGGAGCGCCAGCTTGTGCAACTGTTGGGACTATCCCGCGTCACCGTTTCCCGTTCTCTGGCGCTGCTTGAGCATAAAGGGTTGATTCTCCGCCAGCAGGGCGTCGGCACGCGCATCGTTCTCCAGATCGGCTATGCGCTGACCAGCGATGAACCGGGTTTCTCCGCGCTGGTTCACGAGCGGGGCGGCGTAGCCAGCAACAATTGGTTGGAACGTATCACCGACGTCGCCATCACCCCGACATTGGCGCTGACGATGCATCTTCCGGCAAGCACCGTGTTAACCAAACTTCGTCGCGTCAGGCTGCTGAATGATGAGCCTGCGTCGCTCGAGACGGTATGGATCCCACAGCGGTGGTTACCGAAACCGGAAGAGATTGAACATTCTCTGTACGGCTATTGGCGCGAGCGGCAAATCTTTCCAGAAAATCGGCGTTATCGTCTTCGTGCCGTTAGCGCCACGCGGGAAATTTCGAAACTGCTAAAAGTGCCAAACGGCATGCCGCTGCTGTTTAGCCGTCAGCACACCTTCGACGCCAAGGGCGAATTATTGGAATACTGCGAAATTTATTGCCGTAGCGATGTCTACGAATTTGAAGTGTCTGACTAACGTCCTCGCGGGGGGCAGCACCGGGCTGGCCGGCGCTGCGACGGGACGGTATTACGCCTCAGCGGGAGGCTGATCCGGATCGGGCCCCAGACGCTTGCCGCTGTCCAGCGTGGCTATCTGACTTAATTCCTCTTGCTCCAGTTTAAAATCCAATACATCAAAGTTCTCGCGGATGCGTGCCGGTGTCACCGATTTCGGGATCACCACTAATCCGTTATCAAGGTGCCAGCGGATCACAATCTGCGCTGGCGTCTTGCCGTATTTTTTCGCCAAATCCCGGATAATGGGCGTATCAAACACGCCTTTACCGCCCTGCGCCAACGGGCTCCAGGACTCTGTCTGAATGTGGTGCGTGGTATTCCAGGCATGCAGCGAGCGCTGTTGCAGCAGCGGATGCAGTTCTATCTGGTTGATGACCGGCATCACGCCAGTGGCTTCTTTAAGACGCTGAAGATGGTGCGGATGGAAGTTGCTGACGCCGATGCTTTTGGTCAGCCCCTGTTCCTGCAGTCGGATCAAGCCCCGCCAGGCCTCGATATAGGTATCCTCGGCGCTGCCTTTAGGCGGCCAGGGCCAGTGGATCAGGTAGAGGTCGACATAGTCCAGCTTTAGCTTGCGCAGGCTCTCCGTCAGCGCCTGTGCCGGGCGGCCTTGGTCGCTGTTCCAGAGTTTGGTGGTGATATACAGCTCATTGCGCGGCAGCCCCACGGACTGTAACGCTTCGCCCACGGCGGCCTCATTTTGGTAGATGGCCGCGGTATCTATGGCCTTATAACCCGTGTTCAGCGCTTCATTCACCGCAACGATCGTTTCTTCATGGCTGGCTTGCCATACGCCCAGCCCCAACTGCGGGAGGGTTTTGCCGTCACTCAGTTTAATGATGGGTTGTGTCGTCATAGCATTCTCCTTGTTCCGGCCCGACCACAAAGCGCGGTCGATGCAGACTGCAGATTCGCTTTCCGGCTTGTCGTAAAGCGAATACCGGCGGTTTCCGCGAGGTGAGAAACCGCCGGAGTGCTCGTCGCCGCAGGGGGATGCTCTCCCGATCCGCAGCGCTAAACAGCAGTGTAGCTGAAAGCTGAAGGGGTGCGCGTTGCCCTAGCGAGCGGCCTCATAGACGCGTTGACTGTCGGAAAGCGTAATGTCCTTGTGTTCGCCCAGCGCCGTCATGCCGTGCTCCTTAAGTTTTTCCACCAGCGCCGGGATGCTGCTGCCGTCCAACTGATAGTCCGACATCCGAGTGGGGACGCCCATACGTTCGAAAAACTCGCGGGTGGCTTCAATGGCGCCGTCAATCCGTTGCTCTTCGCCGCCGTCACGGAGGTTCCATACCCGTTCAGCGTACTGTAGCAGTTTATGCCGTTTCTGCGCTTTACGGTCGCGCAGCATAGCTGGCAGAACGACTGCCAATGTCTGCGCATGATCCAGACCGTGCATGGCGGTCAGCTCATGGCCCAGCATATGAGTAGACCAGTCTTGCGGCACGCCCGCCCCGATCAGTCCGTTCAACGCCAAGGTTGCGCTCCACATAACATTGGCGCGCACGGCATAGTTATCCGGTTCTTTCAGCGCCCGCGGACCTTCTTCAATGAGCGTCAGCAGCAGCCCTTCCGCGAAGCGATCCTGCACTTTCGCGTCGACCGGATAGGTTAGATATTGCTCCAGCGTATGTACAAAGGCATCGACGACGCCGTTGGCAATCTGGCGTTCAGGCAAAGTATAGGTGACGACCGGGTCCAGCACGGCAAACTGCGGGCGAACCAATGGCGTATGAAACGCCTGCTTATCGCCGCTGGCTTTCCGCGTGATCACCGCGCCGCTGTTGGACTCGGAGCCGGTCGCCGGCAGCGTCAGCACCACGCCGATAGGCAGCGTTTGGGCGACGTCTCGTCCGTGAGTCTGCAGGATATGCCACGGATCTTCCGACGCCGTGTAGTTCGCCGCCGCGGCAATGAATTTGGTGCCGTCCGCGACCGAACCGCCGCCCACGGCGAGCAGGAAGTCGATGTGTTCCTGGTGAACCACATCGACGGCCTTCATCAGCGTTTCGTAAGTCGGGTTGGGTTCAACGCCGGAAAACTCGGTGATGGTGCGGCCCGCCAATGCGTCGTGGACCTGACCGAGCACGCCGTTGCGTTTGATGCTGCCGCCGCCGTAGACGATCAGAATACGCGCGTCTTCAGGAATTTCGGCGGCAATGTTGGCGATCTGTCCCTCTCCGAACAAAATTTTTGTCGGGGTATGCAGGGTAAAATTGTTCATAGATTACTTATCCAGTTTGAAGCCTTGCTGAAGCAGGGCGGGCAGGACTTCGGGGAAGTAAATATGCTGATAATAGTCTGCGGTGTTGGCGCCCCAGGCGGCGCCGTCGGTGCGGCCGATCTTTCCCCAGTGCTTTGTCAGCGTTTCGTCGTATTGCTTGATGGCGTCGTTCAACGTGTCGTCCCGATATACTTCTTCGTGACGGAAGGTGCTGATGGGGAGCCGCGGTTTTTGGTGCGCAGGCTGGTCGACGTAGCCAATTACCAGTCCTACCAGTGGGAAGGTGTGCTCCGGCAACTCGAGCAGTTCGATCATCGCCTGGGGATTGCGGCGGACGCCGCCGATGGGCACGATGCCCAGCCCATAGGAATGGGCGGCGGCGATCAGACTGCCAAGGGCGATGCCCACATCGGTACTGCCGGAGACGATGCTCTCCACGCTTTCATGGGCATGCTGCTCGAAGCCCGCCAGAGCAATGGCGCGCTCGCTTTTATGCATGTCCAGCACCAGCGTCAGGAAGACCGGGGCCTGGGCTATCCAGGTTTGTCCGCCAGCCAGTTCGGCGATGCGGGCGCGTCGCGCCGGATCGCGAGTGACGATAACGGAAACCTGCTGTGAATTCACGGAGGTGGGGGAGAGGTAGGCGGCGTCGATGATCGCGGAAAGGATGTCTTCGGGGATTGTTTTGTCCAGATAGCTGCGTTCGCTACGATGGCTCTTTAATAACTTAATTGTCTCGTTCATTCTCCACCCCTTTTAGTGTTGATTATCTTCTCTTCGCCGGATTGTCCGACGGCGTTGTCTGTTATTCATTCTCGGGATCTGCCGGCGCGGGTACAATGCACATTTCTGTTTCGTTATTGCCTATTTCTGCAAACGAGTGCAGGAATTGATGATTGAAGGCCGGATTTATGTCATTTTATTGCCATAATCTGCAAAAGGTGAAGATATGCAAAGCGAAACGCATCGCCAGCGGCTGGCGAACATGGCCAGGCAATACGTGGGGCAGGGCTGTGTCACCGTCACGCCGATCCCGCAGGTCAGGGTTATCTACGCCGAAGAGCACTGTGTGCGTCGGCCGGTGATGTATGACCCCAGTATCGTCATCATGTTTCAGGGTCATAAGGTCGGATATATGGGCGAAAAGACCTTTCGCTATGATCCGGAAAACTATCTGCTGATGACGGTGCCGTTGCCGTTTGAGTGCGAAACATTCGCCACGACGGAGCATCCGCTGATCGGCCTCTCGATTCGCATGGAAAGCGCGATGTTGCAGGATCTGCTAATGGATCTCGGCGACGATGAGTGCCCGGATCGTCCGCGCTCCGATACCACCGGCGTATGCAGCGTACCGTTGTGCGACAAGATGTTGTGTGCAGCGGAGCGGTTGCTGGAGGCGATGGCGACGCCCAGAGACGCCAGAGTGCTGGGGCCGGGGATTGTCCGGGAGGTCATCTATCATGTGCTCTGCGGCGTCGGCGGGGCGGCGCTGCAGGCGGTGGTCAACCGGCATACCCACTTTAGCCAGATCGCGCGTGCGCTACGGCGTATCGAACACGACTATGCGGACAGCCTGAACGTAGAGCAGTTGGCGGCGGACGTGAATATGAGCGTGTCGGCCTTCCATCATAATTTCAAGGCGGTGACGAATACCTCGCCGCTGCAATATCTGAAGTCTTACCGCTTACACAAGGCGCGGCTAATGATGTTGCATGATGGGCTGAAAGCCAGCGCGGCGGCGCTGCAGGTAGGTTATGAAAGCCCGTCGCAGTTTAGCCGGGAGTTTAAACGCTATTTCGGCACGACGCCGGGCGACGAGGTGATTCGGTTACGGTCGGGCAGCACGTTGGTGGAAGGTAACTAACTTGCGTCGCCGCACAGGCGTTCAGCCCGGCGGCGGAAGGTGGCGTCAGACGCTGACGCGTTTTTTACGCCAAAGTATGACGGCGATACCGACTAAACTGCTGACCAGCAGCACGACCGGCAGCAAGCACAGCCCGGTCATCACCTGGTCTTCGTAGCGTTTCACCAGCGGAATATGGCTGATGGCGTAGCCCAGCGAGACAATGCCGCAGACCCACAGCAGGCCGCTTAGCCAGTTGAAAACCTGAAAACGAGTATTGCTCAGCCCGGAAATCCCGGCGATGGTCGGAAGCAGCGTGCGAACAAACGCCAGAAAACGGCCGATTAACAGCGCCACCAGTCCGTGCCGATGAAACAGCGAATAAGCGCGCTGGTGATAATGCACCGGCAGTTGTCCCAGCCAGGTTTTGACCAGTCGGGTATGGCCCAGCCATCGCCCTTGCAGATAACTGAGCCAGCAGCCCAGGCTGGCCGCAATGGTCAGCAGCACCATGGTTGGGATGAAACTCATCACGCCTTTGGCGATCATGGCGCCCGTCAGCAGCAGCAAGCTGTCTCCGGGTAGGAAAGACGCCGGCAACAGGCCATTCTCAAGAAACAAGGTAACGAAGAGAATGCCGTAGACCACCCAAATCACGTGAGGATCGGCCAGTGCGCTGAAATCCTGCTGCCATAGCGCCTGAATTATTTCGTGAACAACACTCATTTTGCGTCCTGTCTGGTTTTGCTGGAATCCCCTGAGGTGAACAACGTATTGCTGCTCCGTGCCGCGGTTCGGGTACGTAATTAGGGTGAAAAACGTGGGTTTGTCGTTATAACTGCCGTACAACGACCATAATACACGTTTCCCCCATTCAACCGCAGCGAAATCAGGGGATGTAGCGCGACAGAAACCTTTACGATTCCTGAATTCTTCTGAACCCGTCGGCGAGATCCTCGATCAGATCGTCGCAATCTTCCAGTCCGATATGTAACCGAATCAACGTTCCGTTGAAATCAACGCCGCCGGCCGGTCGGATTTTGGCTAGCTCATCCGGCTGATTAGCCAGAATCAGCGATTCGAAACCGCCCCAAGAATAGGCCATGCTGAAGTGGTTGAAGTTATCAAGATAGCTGGCCAACTGGGCTGGCGTGAGTTTTTGTTTTAAAACAAACGAAAAAAGCCCGTTGCAGCCGCTGAAGTCGCGCGCGAAGGTCGCGTGGCCTTTACATTCCGGCAGCGCAGGGTGATTGACGACATCGACTTCCGGACGTTCCGCCAGCCAGCGCGCGATGCGCAAACTGCTTTCCTGATGCTGCTTCAGACGGACCCCCAGCGTACGCAGGCCGCGGCTAGCGATATAGGCGCTGTCGGCGTCCGCCATCTGTCCCATCAGATAAGACTGCTCGCGCAGTCTGTCCCAGCAGCGCGCATTGGAGACCGCGGTGCCAAGCATGGCGTCGGAATGCCCGACGATGTACTTGGTGCCGGACTGCACGGAGATATCCACCCCGGCATCCAACGCCTTAAACAGGATGCCCGCCGCCCAGGTGTTGTCCATGATGATGACGATCTCCGGGTTGACGCGGCGCACGGCGGTGACAATGGCGGGTACGTCCTGCACTTCCATCGTGATGGAGCCTGGGGATTCCAGAAATACCACTTTGGTTTCCGGCTGGATCAACTTGGCGATGTCGCCGCCGACCAGCGGGTCGAAATAGGTGGTGCTGATGTCCATCCTGCCCAGCACTTTGTTACAAAAGTCCTGTGTTGGCTCGTAGGCGGAGCCGGTCACCAGCAGATGGTCGCCCGCGGAGACAAATGACAGGATGGCGTTGGCGACAGCCGCTGCGCCGCAGGGATATAACGCGCAGCCCGCGCCGTTTTCCAGCTCAGCCATGGCTTCCTGAAGAGAGAAGTGCGTCAGCGTCCCTCGGCGGCCGTAGAACAGCGCGCCGTTGGCGCGATTGATGGTCGCCTGTTTCTTGTCTTGCACGCTGTCGAAGACCAGCGAGGAGGCTCGCTGAATCACGGGATTAACCGAACCTTGGGTAAATTTCTTCTGTCTCCCGGCGGATACCAGTGCTGTGGCGGTTTTTTTACTCGTCATGCTTCACCTGTTGCTCATCGGCCTTGATGGCTCCTGTCATTGAGGAGCGCGGCGGTTTTAACTCTTTAACACCTTTCTCTTTACGTTATCATGGCTGACACCGAGTGTGTCGGGCGGAAGGCTAAAAAGCACACTCTTGCTGCCAGTCAGGGCAGTCAAAGGGAATTGTGCTGTAGGGAAAGGCGGAGTTCCGGCTATAAGGGCCGGCTGCCACGGAGATATATGCGCAATAATAATGAGAATAGCTATCAATTAATTTTGGCTTTGGTATCATTTTGGCCAAAATAGTTGACCCATGAACAGCACTGAATGATTGGCGGAGGAACAGCGTGAATACGGCTGACATTAAAGGAAAGCAGCAGGTTTCATCAGCCCGGCGGACGATCGGCGGCGCCGTTGGCGCAGTGTACCGGAGCCTGCTGGCGTTATTGCTGGTGGCGGGCTTTAGCGGCTATGCGTTTGCCGCGCCTTCATCTTTACCTCTCTCCACGAACGGCGGTGACCCGGCGGCGGCATCACCGCTCGCGCCGCCGCCGGGTCCCGACGCGGCCGCGCCGGGCAATTTGATGCAGATGGATTTATCCGTGCTGGGGATGTATCAACATGCGGACGTTGTGGTCAAGATCGTAATGATCGGCTTGATCCTGGCGTCGGTGCTGACCTGGGCCATCTTCTTCGGCAAAAGCGCCGAGTTGATCGGCGCCAAGCGCCGTCTGCGTCGCGAGCATGACGCGCTGAGCAACTTACGCTCACTGGACGAAGCTGCGGAAATGGCGCGTCTTTGCAAAATGGGCAGCGTCGCGCAACAGTTCGTCGCCGATGCGCAGGACGAAATCTTACTGTCGGCCCGTTCCGACGATAATCAAGGCATCAAAGAGCGCACCGCGTTCCGCTTTGAGCGGCGTGTCGCCGCCAACGGACGCCACATGTCGCGTGGGACCGGATACCTTGCGACCGTCGGCGCCATCGCGCCGTTTATCGGTCTGTTTGGTACGGTTTGGGGCATCATGAACAGCTTCATCGGCATCGCCCACACGCAAACGACCAATCTGGCCGTTGTCGCGCCCGGTATCGCCGAAGCGTTGCTGGCGACGGCTATCGGTCTGATTGCGGCGATTCCGGCGGTGGTGATCTACAACGTGTTCGCCCGCTCCACGACCAGCTACAAGGCGCTGGTCGGCGATGTGGCGGCGCAGGTGCTGCTGCTCCAAAGCCGCGATTTGGATATTGCCGCCAGCGAAAGCAACGCGGCGTCTTCTTCGACGCAGAAACTGCGGGCGGGCTGAGCATGGCGATGCATCTGAACGACGGACAGAACGAAAACGGCGAAATGCATGACATCAACGTCACGCCGTTTATCGATGTCATGCTGGTGCTGCTGATTATCTTTATGGTGGCGGCGCCGCTGGCGACGGTCGATGTTCGCGTGAACCTGCCTGCCTCTTCCGCTGCGCCTCAGCCGCGTGAAAAGCCGATCTATCTGACGATTAAAGCCGACAAACAGCTGTATCTGGGTGAAGATCCGGTCACGCAGGATACGCTGGCGCAGACGCTGAATGCGAAAACCAACGGCAATAAAGAGAACACCATCTACTTCCAGGCGGATAAAAGCGTGGACTATGAGACCATGATGCAGGTGATGGACGCGCTCCGCTCCGCCGGGTATCTCAAAGTGGGGTTGATGGGGATGGAAAAAGTGTCTCGTTAATGACTCACGCAACATCCTGTACTTTAAGCGCGGCTTTTGCCGCGCTTTTTCGTTTCTATAAACCTCGCCTGTGGCCTATCGCCCTTTTTCGCCGACGAGGTTGGCCCTTCAGCCGCAGGCGCGATGTTTTCGCCAGAGATGCGGCGAAAGGCCGCACCGCCGGGAAATAGGCCGAGGAGTCGGCTTAACCGCGTGAGTCAGGATGCCGCCAGTGGATGCGGCTGGGCACGTAAACGCGTTTTTCGGGCAGCACACGGCTGTCGATCAGCGCGGTAATCATATCGAAGCTTCTGCTTGCCAGCGTTTCGCAATCTTGCGCGACCGTGTCGATTCGCAACGGCAGACAGTCGAACAGATAGTGGTCGTCGAAGCTGCACAGTCGGATCTCGCTGTTCATCAGGTTGTGCTGATTCAGGTAGCGTAGCACCCCTTCCAGCAGGCCGCAGGCGGCGACAAACAGGGTTTTGGGCGGCCGCCCCAGCGTCGCGCACAGCTCGGCGAACATTTCATAGCCGGAGCTGGGTCGATAGTTGCCGTGAATGATCCAGTCTGGATGGCAGCTAATTCCGGCGCGTTCCAGCCCTAATTGGAAACCCGCCAATCGGTCGCGGGTAGGCGAAATGCGGGCTTGGCCGCCAATAAAATAGAACTCTCCCCGGTGCTGACGCGCGACGGTTTCCACCAGCGTCGCCGTGGGTTCTATCGACTCGGTGATGACCAACGGCAGGTCGGAGTCGCCTATCATGCGGTCGAACTGTACGACAGGCAGTTGTTGGTTGATCTTCTGATATTCGGCGTCGTTAAGCATGCTGGAGGCGACAATCAGCCCGTCCACCTGACGTTGAATCAGACTATTCACCGCCAAAATTTCCTGGCTGGGATTCTCGTCGGTACAGGCGATGAGCAGTTGCAGACCGGCTTCGCGGCACAGCATTTCCAGCTCGTGAGAAATTAACGCAAAGCCATAGTTGGTCATTTCCGGGACGATCAGGCCGAGCGTATTGCTGCGGGTAGAGCGAAGCGAGCGGGCGTGAATACTGGGTAGGTAACGATGCTGTTGAGCGAGAGCGAGAACGCGGTCGCGCGTGGCGTCTGAGACGCGAAATTCCTTACTACGACCATTTAAAACCAAACTGGCGGTGGATTTGGAAACCCCCGCCAGCTTGGCGATATCACTGATGGTTACGCGCTTAGTTTGTTTCACCACTCGTTCTTAATGGTAGAAAAAAGGGAAACTATTCTATCACGCATGGCGCTAACAGCCAGTGCCGCAGCATTAACCTCCCTGAACCGCTGAAACTGAGGGTGGCATCCCGCTGTGGGAAATAGCGGGCCGACATCACGGCGGCACCGTGGTTGACGAAGATCTCTACGCTGGAACTATCGCACAGGATATGCAGGTAGTGCAGTTCACCGCGCCAGTAACGATGTTCCGGCTCGCCCGTATGCAGGTTATGACGACTCAGCGTCAGCCGTTCGCCATCCCAGCACAACACCATCAGATTGGCGAAGTTGATCTGGAATTCTCCCTGCGTATCCACAATCAGTTCCGCGCTGCCCGCAGGTAGTACCGGAGCATAATCCGCTACGCCTTTCCAGGCGTGCTTCTGCGTGCGCAGGCTCTGCAACTCCCGGGCGGGCTGCTGATAAAGCATGCCGTCCTGAAGCGTGAGCTCACGCGGACAGGTCATGGTATGCACCCAGCCGTATTCGATGGTGGGCTGCTGGAACTCATCCTGATCCGGAACCGCCATCCAGCCGAACATCAGGCGACGGCCATCCCGGCTCGTCGTGGTCTGCGGCGCATAGAACTCAAAGCCCAGATCCAGCTCCTGGAAGTCTCCATGAATGAACTGCGCTTTGTCATAATCAAGCTTGCCGACGAAGTAGCCCGCCTGAAAGATATTCAGGTAACGCTCTTCTTCAGCCGCCAGACCTTGCGGACTGCAAATCAGCACGTCGTGCTGCCCTAACGGGAACAGATCCGGGCATTCCCACATGTAGCCGAAATCGCCCAATCCGCCGAGGCGGGAACCGGCGATTTCACCCAGACACCGCCACTGATGCAGATCGTCGGAGGAGAACAAAAGCACCTTGCCCTGCAAATCGTTGTCCTGAGCGCCGAGCACCATGTACCACTTGCCGTCATGACGCCACACCTTCGGATCGCGCACATGGCCGGTATACCCTTCCGGCAGCGTCAGAACGGGGCCGAGCTTGTCGAACCCTCCGTCTGCATTTTCCCGCGCCAAACACTGGTTGGCCGTGCGGGTTCCGTCGTCGTACTTTACGTTGCCGGTATAAATCAGCGTCAGCGCGCCGTCGTCGTCTTCCACCGCAGAGCCGGAGTAGCAGCCGTGGCTTTCATAACTCTCCGCCGGTACCAGCGCCACGGGTTCGTGGCGCCAGTTGACCAGATCGGCTGAACTCCAGTGCCCCCAGAATTTGGCACCGTGGGCGCAAGCTAATGGATTCCACTGATAAAACAGATGGTAACGCCCTCTATGCTGAATGAATCCGTTAGGATCGTTCAGCAGGCCGACATTCGGCGACAGGTGCCACTGCGGACGGTAAGGGTCATAGCACTGGCGCGATTGAGCCGACATCAAGGCATGAGCCATACGTTTTAATAAGTGGGTTTCTCTCATTATTTGCTATCCGTTTTGTATCTCAGGAGCAGTGAAAGCACGAAGGCTGTCCCAAAGGCTATCAGCATGCCGACCACATAACTGATAAATGAGTCGGGTTTTACGATCGCCATGCCCGGAATACCGGTCAGGCCCACGGCGCTCATGCCGACGTGGTTCGCCACGACCCAGGCGCCGCCCAGCGCACCGCCGACGATAGCGGCCAGGAACGGTTTCACGAAGCGCAGGTTGATGCCGAACAGCGCCGCTTCGGTAATCCCCAGCAGTGCGGAGAAACCGGAAGGGATGGCGATCGCTTTAATTCGGGCATCTTTGGTTTTGAAGTAAACCGCCAGGCAGGCACCGCCCTGAGCGACGTTAGCCATACACCAGATCGGCAGCAGGAAGTTGACGCCGATATTCGGATTGCCCAGCAGACCGGCTTCGATGGCGTGGAAACTGTGGTGCACCCCGGTAATCACGATAATAGAGTAGAGACCGCCGAAGAGCAGACCTGCAAACCAACCTGCATGCGCGATCAGGGTGCTCAGTACCATGGAGATACCATCGCCCAGTATCCGGCCCGCAGGACCAATCACCAGCATGGCGACGAAGCCGGAGATGATGACGGTCAGGAACGGCGTCAGGATGATATCCAGCGCGTTAGGGATGATTTTGCGCAGGCGTTTTTCCACCATGCTCATGAACCAGACGGCCAGCAGTACCGGGAACACGGTACCCTGATAGCCGATCATGGCGAAGTCGTAGCCGAACAGGTGCATGGTCTTGAACCCTTCGGTGACGCCCCAGGCGTTGGTCAGCGAGGGGTGGGTCAGAATCCCCCCGAGCGTCGCACCCAGATACGGGTTGCCGCCGAATTCGCGCGCGGAGGTGAAACCAATCAGGATCGGCAGAATGATGAAAGCGGCGGAGCTGAAGATATCCAGCAGGATGAAAATGGCGCTATCCGGATTCACCCAGTTATAGGTTTTTATCATCCCCAGCAGGCCCATCAACAGGCCGGAGGCGACGATAGCCGGAATGATGGGAACGAAGATATTGGACAGCAGACGCGCCAGACGCTGCAACGGATTCAGCTTTTTGGCGGCGGCCGACGCGGCCTCCGCTTTGCTGGATTCATGGACGCCTGCGGCTTTGATGAATTCCGCGTGAACCTTGTTGACCAAACCGGAGCCGAAAATGATCTGCATTTGCCCTGAGTTTTGGAAACAGCCTTTAACGCCTTCCAGTTTCTCGATAGCGGCTTTGTCCGCCTTATTATCATCTTTTAACACCAGACGCAGACGGGTGGCACAGTGGGCCGCGCTGGCAATATTGTCTTTTCCGCCCAGCAGGGGGAGAAGAGAAGCCGCAGTGGCTTTAATGTCCATAAGTTTCCTCATCAATCAAACAACACTACATCAGCGGAAACCGCGGCAATCCGAGGAAGGCCGCGGGTGAAGGCTGAATCAATTAAAACCAGGTTTCCATCTGAACGCCGAAGGTCCATTCGCCGCCGGCGCTAAAGCCGGTGGAGCCGAAGGCATCTTCGCTGGAGTAGTTGTCCAGACGTTTATCCCAGTCCATGTAGCTGGCGAAAACGCGCAGCTCGGGCCGGCTGAAAAAGTTGGCGATATCGCCAACCTTGAAGGTGGGTGCAAAGGTCAGCTTGTAAAAACCGCCGCTGACCTGATTGCGCGCTAAATAGCCTTGCGGATCGAGATCCATATACTGATAGCTACCTTCATACGCCAATGCGAAATTGGGGGTGATTTCCTGAATAAAGCGGGCGTTAAGCGTCACCCACTGATAGTCATCTCCGGAGACATAACGATCTTTACTGCTCTGCGCCATCAGCGACGGCGCGAAGCTCCAGGTTTTGTTGATCGCGGTGGTGCCGTAGGTCGCCAGACGCCAGGTATCGGCGTTTTGCGTCAGATTGCCGTCGGAGCCGATCCCTTTGACTTCCGCGCCCAGGCCGTGACCGTACAGCAATGCGACGAGCGAGCTGCCGTCCCGCAGGCCGTAGAAGTTATCACCGCGCCATGCCACGGCGGCGTGCACGCCGGTATCGCCAGCCTGGCTGTTGACGATATGGCTGGCGCTGTTGCCACCGGTGTTGGTGGTGAGATCGTTGTTCTTCGCTCTCAGTCCACTCAGCATGAACTGGAACGGACCGACGAAGTTGTTGCTGGTCACGATATAGTTCTGGATCTCGTTATCCAGCGCTTCGTTGTCGCCCAGGCTTCGGCCGTACAGGGAAAAGTTGGTTTTCCAACCGTCGACGGGTTGAACATCGTAGATACCGCCGCCGGTGCCGGCCAGGAATATGACGTCGGAATCCAGCCAGTGAATATCGAAGTTGTCCCGGTCGAAGCGTTTACCTGCCCATAGCGTAGTGTCCTTGAACGCGCCGGTGAACGTGGGCAACGAGCCCAGTTCCACGAAGGCTTCGCGGATATTCAGGTCGCTGCTGTCCGCCGTCCAGTCGTTATAGCTGCGCTGTCCGTCGGCCATCATCACCTTGAAACGGGTGGTCGCGCCGTTATCCAACTTGGTTTTATGTTCCAGCTTGAGTTCCAGATAGGTGTCGTCTTCATTGCCCAGACGGCCGATGTTGCCGCCTACGCTGCCGGCAGGCGACATGCCCGGACCAATATCCGCGTTGCTGCTGGTGGCGGAGTCGTGCATCGCCAGACCGGATCGCGCATAGCCGTGGAATTCAAAGCCATCGGCGAGGCTGCTTTTGTCGGCCAGCGCGGTGGTGCGTTCCGCGACCTGCCGCGTTTGCTGCTCGTTTTGCGCGGTGCGCTGTTCGACCTGATGAGCCTGCTGTTCGATCTGAGCCGTGCGGGTAGCGAGCGTTTGCGCCTGTTTTTCCGCCGCGTCGGCACGAGCTTCCGCCCGTTGAGCGCGGCGTTCGGCTTGCTGTACACGCTGTTCCAGCGCATTGAGCCGATCTTCAAGCGTGGTGGTTTCCGCTCCGGCGGCATAATGAGAACACAGAAGGAGCCCTATCGTTGCAGAGAGGTAGTTGAGTTTCATGGTTTTTATTCTCTTTTTAGGTTGAGCTATATTATTTTTGCTAAATTGCTAAACCGGTTGCGCAGCGAAATTAAAGGGGAGAGAGGGGGTTGGCAAGAGTTTTTGCTAACTCGATTCTTTATCTGTGATCCTGGCTACAAAATACCTGTTCCCGCGTCGTTTTTGTTACGAGGGAACAGGTAAATTTTAGGAAAGCGGCGTGGCTAACTGGTGCGCGTAAGGCAGCGCCGTCATCGCGCCTTTAGCAGTGGTCGCGAGCGCGCCGCAGCGTTGCGCCTGATCCACAATGTCTATCCATTGGGCGATATTGTTCAAATCGTCGTGCTGCGCCAAACCTTGCAGCAGACCCGCGACAAAGGCGTCGCCGGCGCCCGTCGTGTCGACAGGGGTCACGTATGGCGCGTCGAAGTGTTTCAGGTTCTTGCTGTCTCGCAGCCACACGCCGTTGCCGCCCTGCGTGACCAGAAGCAGTTTCAGTCCGTAGCGGGACATCAGCGCTTCCGTACCCTGTTCGATCTCGGACGTGCCGCCCAGGAATACGAATTCGTCTTCCGAAAGTTTAACGGCATCGGACAGAGACAGCGCCTGATCCAGACAGTCACGCAGTTCCTGTTCGCTTTCCCACAGGTCTTCACGGATGTTCGGATCGAAGCTGACCCAGCCCTGGGCTTCACGGATGCGCTTCATGGCTTCCAGCGCGGTACTGCGCGAAGGTTCCTGAGAAAGAGCGATAGAGCACAGGTGCAGCCATTCCCCGCGCTGGAAATCAGGCAGGTCGTGAGACTGAATAAACAGGTCGGCGCTGGGGCGCACCATGAAGGTGAAGGAGCGCTCTCCCTGGTCGTCCAGCTCTACCAGTACGGTAGATGTCCGATGCTTAGGGTCCAGCTGCATAAAACCGGTGTCCACCTGTTCCTCAATCAGCACCGTGCGCAGGAAGCGACCGAAGGCGTCTTCGCCTACACGGCCGATAAATGCGCTCTCACCGCCGAGACGGGCCACACCCACGGCGACGTTCGCCGGTGCGCCGCCAGGACATTTCAGATAACGATCCGTGCCTTCTGGAATCAGGTCAACCACAGCGTCGCCCATGACCCACACTTTATGTGACATAACTATGCTCTTTTACAGGGATTGATAAACCGGCCGCTAAAATAGAAGAATCGGTTTAGCTAATCAATACCTTCATGCAGCTAATGTCGACAACCGCACACAATGATCCTTAAATGAGGCGTGAATCGGTGAAAAGAAACCGGCCTTTTCGCCAAAATTGCTGATGTGATGAAGTCGTTGCTCGCCGTGAATATGATGGATGAAATCGTTGGCTGGTAGGCGCGTTCATGAAAGTGCACCCGATAGGGAAGCAAGCGGTCGCAAAACCCTGCACGAGATAAAGACGGCAATGCGTCGCCACCGCTGTCCTTGTGAATACGTCATTTGACTGACGATGCGTCAACGCCGCCAATCTATGGTGCGCCAACGGTTTCTACGTTTATGACGTGGAGAGGGCGGCCTTCGACATGGTGACCCTTGCGGACACGCGACACGCCTAACTCTGTGGGGACTATCCGTAAAATAACCGACACCGGCTCAGCTTCGGGACCTGTCTGCAGTGGCAACGGGACGGCGCAGACGTGCAATCGCGATAAATCCTCAGCGCAGGTGATGGATGACCTGATTGCTGCTGCCGCGCCAGATCAGCGAGGGGTCTTTCAAATCCTGTACAAATTTCCCGTCCACCAGCACGTTGATGAAATCCACCACCTGACGCTGTTCCGGCGTCAGCTCCGCCAGCACATACCCCGTCCACATCCAGATATCTTTACCCGCGCACTCGCGGCGGATGCGTTGCACCAGCCGCAGAATGTCCGGCACGTTCTGTGGGTGCAGCGGATCGCCGCCGGAGAGGGTGATTCCCCGACGCGGGATGTCGGCATCTTGCAGATCGGCGATGATCCGATCCTCCTCGGCTTGTGTAAACGGCTGACCGGCGCTGAGCCGCCAGGTGATTTTGTTATAGCAGCCCGGACATTGGTGTTCGCACCCGGCGACAAACAGCGTGCAGCGCGTGCCGGGTCCATTGACGACATCCACGGGGTAGTACTGAAGATAATTCATCACGGTGTCCCTATCCGGGGGCGTCCAGAGACGGCCTGTTTTGATAAGCGAGAGGTAGAATCCACAAGGCGACTGCGTATGAAGACGCGATGCGCAGAGGGAAGCGCAACGCCTGACCGCACGTATAGACGTTATCGGCCAGGCGCTGCGGACGCAGGATTAACCCAGTTGACCATTGGCCAGATGTTTGATTCTGCGTTTCACCTCTTCCTGCTTGCCCGCGTTGAACGGACGCGCGTCCGGGCTGCCCAGATAGCCGCAGACACGGCGGGTGACGGAAACGCGGGAGGAGTCGTGGTTACCGCATTTCGGGCAGGTAAAGCCTTTGCTGGTGCAGGCGAACTCGCCGGTGAAGCCGCACGCATAGCATTCGTCGATCGGCGTATTGGTGCCGTAATAAGGAACGCGGCTGTAGCTGTAATCCCAGACGTCTTCCAGCGCTTTCAGATTGTGCTGTAAGTTGGGGTATTCGCCGTAACAGATGAAGCCGCCGTTCGCCAATGCGGGATACGGCGCTTCAAAATTGATTTTTTCGTAAGGGTTCACTTTCTTCTCGACGTCGAGATGGAAGCTGTTGGTGTAGTAGCCTTTGTCTGTGACGCCCGGGACCACGCCGAACTCCGCAGTATCCAGACGGCAGAAACGGTCGCACAGGTTTTCGCTCGGCGTGCTATACAGGCTGAAGCCGTAGCCGGTCTCTTCTTTCCAGCGGTCGGTCGCGGCTTTCAGATGCACCACAATCGCCACCGCTTTTTCGCGCAGCCGTTCGTCGTCGAAGACATGCTTCTTATTGCCGAACAGCGCGTTGATGGTCTCATGCACGCCGATATAGCCGAGAGAAATAGACGCGCGCCCATTTTTAAAGATTTCAGCGACGTTGTCGTCGGCTTTCAGACGCACGCCGCAGGCGCCTTCCATATAGAGGATCGGCGCTACGCGGGCCTTCACGTTTTCCAGACGCGCGACGCGGGTCATCAGCGCTTTCTTCGCCAGCGCCAGTCGCTGGTCGAGCAGTTTCCAGAACCGGGACTCATCCCCTTTGGCTTCCAACGCGATGCGCGGCAGGTTCAGACTGATCACGCCGAGATTGTTGCGGCCATCGTGGATCTGCTCGCCGTTCTCTTCATAGACGTTGAGGAAGCTGCGGCAGCCCATCGGCGTCTTGAACGAACCGGTGACTTTCACCACCTGATCGTAGTTCAGGATATCCGGGTACATGCGCTTGCTGGCGCACTCCAGCGCCAGCTGTTTGATGTCGTAGCTTGGATCGCTCGGTTTGTGGTTGAGGCCGTCGCGCACGGCGAAGACCAGCTTCGGAAACACGGCGGTCTTGCGATTTTTACCCAGCCCGGCGATGCGATTGCGCAGGATAGATTCCTGAATCAGGCGAGATTCCCAACTGGTGCCCAGCCCGAAACCGAAAGTCACGAACGGCGTCTGGCCGTTGGCGGTGTGCAGCGTGTTGACTTCATATTCCAGCGACTGGAAGGCGTCATAACACTCTTTTTCCGTGCGGCTGTGCGCATAGCGTTCGGCGTCAGGAATGTTCCACTCTTCCGCCACGGCCTGATGCTTCTTGTAACTGGCCGTGACGAACGGCGCCAGAATTTCGTCAATGCGGTTGATGGTGGTGCCGCCGTAAATATGGCTGGCGACCTGGGCGATGATCTGCGCGGTGACCGCGGTCGCCGTGGAGATGGAGCGAGGCGGTTCGATCTCGGCGTTGCCCATCTTGAAGCCCCGCGTCAGCATGCCGTTCAGGTCGATCAGCATGCAGTTGAACATCGGGAAGAACGGCGAATAATCCAGATCGTGGTAGTGGATTTCCCCGCGCTCATGCGCCAGCACCACGTCACGCGGCAGGATATGCAGTTTGGCGTAGTGTTTAGCGACGATACCGGCCAGCAGGTCGCGTTGCGTCGGGATCACCTTGCTGTCTTTGTTGGCGTTCTCGTTAAGCAGGGAAACGTTGCTCTGTTCAACCAAACCGCGGATTTCCTGCGTCAGGCGGCCCTGACGTTCGCGCGAGACGTCGCGGTCATGCCGGTATTCGATATAGGCGCGCGCGACAGGCTTATAATTGCTCGACATCAGCAGGTTTTCGACCGCGTCCTGAATTTCTCGGATTTCGACGCGTGAGCGATCTTGCATCTGCTCGGTGACGGCGGCCGCCACGGTGGCGCAAAAATCGAGATCGTTAACGCCCGTAGCGCTGGCGGCTCGCTCGACCGCCTCACGGATACGAATTTCATCAAAAGGTACCTGACAGCCGTTCCGTTTAATCACTACTGGTTTCACGTTCGCGTCCTCATTAATGTCTGTGCAGTTGTTATCCACAGGCACAACTGCGGCCTATAAGGGCTTCACGGGGTTGTGGATGGTTTTGTGGATAAGCGCTATATATGGGTCTTATTCTGAGTATAGACACTATATATTGAATTTCGCCACCGGGATTATAGTGATTTTGATGGGGAGGTTTATCTCCAATTTCAGGCTGAGGTTGATGCAGAACAAAGAAATTTCTAAACAGCTTAAATTAGAGACGAATAGCATGATGCCTTTTTTGTAAACGTTAGAAAGGGAGGAGGAAACCGTCTTTAAACAGCCGAAAAGGCATGTAAAAACGAGGGTTTTCCGTCCTTTGTCAGCCGTCTTTTTCCGACGTCGATTCAGCACGTCGTCCGGCTTTCATTCTCACGCCTCGGGTCTTTCGTGCGGAACATCATCCCAGGCCGATTGTGCTCTTTATTGCGCCGTTTACCGACCATTCCCTCCTGAGCCGCGCAAAGGGGCAAGCGGGGTTTTCCTGTGCTTCTGTAGGGATTGGGGACTTGCCGTCTTGCCGTCGTGATGCGCTAATGATGGTGAGCGGCGGCAAGGCGAAATAGGTGCAAGGCGTAGAAGCTCTCCCACTTTTTAGCTATCAAGGCTTCTAGACATCTATATGACTTTTTTTGTAAGGTGGGCCACCAATTTTTCAGTTTCGCTGAGTAAGGAAGGACGATGTCAAAGAACGTGCTGATTTTGGACGGCGGCATGGGCCGTGAACTGGCGCGGATTGGCGCGCCTTTCCGCCAACCCGAGTGGTCGGCGTTAGCGCTGCTCGAGTCTCCGCAGCATGTACGGCAAGTGCATGATAGCTATATCGCCGCCGGATCGCAGGTCATTACGGCGAACAGCTACGCCGTCGTCCCGTTCCATCTTGGCGACGACCTGTTTCAGCGCCGCGGCCATGAACTGGCGGCGCTGGCTGGCAAGCTGGCGCGTGAAGCGGTGGACGCCGCGCCGCACACCGTGCGTGTCGCCGGTTCGCTGCCTCCGGCGCTGGGCTCTTATCGTCCCGATCTGTTTTCCGCCGACGCCGCTGAACCTATTTTACGGGTGTTGATCGACGCCCTTGATCCCTACGTTGACGTTTGGCTGGCCGAAACCCAGAGTTCGCTGGCCGAGGTGACGCTGGTGCGTCAGCTGCTGGCGGACGACCCGCGCGAACTGTGGCTTTCATTTACGCTGCGGGATGAACTGGATGAGCAGGGACGCGCGCGGTTGCGCTCCGGCGAGACGATCGCCGAGGCAGCCAAAGGCGCTATCGCGCTCGACGCCGCGAATCTGTTGTTCAACTGTAGCCGCCCGGAAGTCATGGCCCCCGCCGTCGCGGAAGCTCGCGCTCAGTTTAGCGAGCAGGGCGCGACCATTGGCATCGGCGTGTACGCCAATGCGTTCGAGCCGGAAGACAATCGCCGCGCAGCGAACGAAGGCCTCAGTCGGTTGCGCGCTGATACGCATCCTGAGGGCTATCAGCAGTGGGCCGCCGAATGGGTGGCGCAGGGCGCGACGCTGGTCGGCGGCTGCTGCGGCATCGGACCCGAACATATTGCCCGCCTGGCGCAGGCGTTGCCGCAGCGGGACTAATCCCCGATCGGCGTCTATAACGATAATAACCTCTCGCCACGCGCAGGGGACTACAGGGGAATACATCATGAATCGTCGTCACTTTATCAAGAACGCCTGCGCGCTTTCTGTGGCCACCGCCACTGCGGGCTGGCCGCTCGGCCATGCGTGGGGCGCGGACGCGACCGAAACGCCGAAGAAAGGCGGCCATTTGGTCGTCGGCGTGGATAATGCGTCCAGCACCGACCGACTCGATCCTGCATTTTGGTTCGAAACCTACATGTATTTCGTCGGCTCCCAGCTGTTTAATAATCTGGTCGAGCTGGATGAGCGCGGCGGGCTCAGCCCGTCGCTGGCGGAGTCCTGGGACAGCCAAGAGGGCGGACGCGTCTGGGTCCTGAAAATCCGGCAGGGCGTACAGTTCCACGACGGACGCACACTGACCGCCAAAGACGTTATCTATTCGTTGAATCACCACCGCAGCGCGGAGTCGAGTTCGCCGGTGAAAGGCTATCTGGATCCGGTTACGGCGCTGGAAGCGACCGGCCCGCACGAAGTGACGATCCGATTAAATGCGCCGAACGTTGAATTCGTCGCGCTGCTGAGCGACGTGCATTTTGCCATCACGCCGGAAAACGAATCGTTCGATAAAGGCATCGGCACCGGCGCTTTCATCCTGGAAAGCTTCCAGCCCGGCGTGCGGACGTTGGTCAAACGCAACCCGAATCACTGGAACAGCGCGCGCGGTCATGTTGACTCGGTCGAAACGCTGGCGATGAACGACTCCACCGCCCGCGTCGCGGCGCTGGTGAGTGGTTCCGCTCATCTTATCAACCGTGTGAATCCGCGCATCGTCGGTCGCATCGAGAAGATGCCGAATCTGCAACTGCTGCGGTCGCATGACAGCCAGATCTTCACGTTCCCCGGCCTCGGCAATCTGCCGCCGTTCACCTCGCAGGACGGCCGACTGGCGCTGAAATACGCCATCGATCGCCAGCAGATCATCGACACCGTGCTGGGCGGTTATGGCACCGTTGCCAACGATAACCCGGTATTCCCCTCCAGCCGCTACTTTGCCAAAGACATCCCGCAGCGTCCGTATGATCCGGAAAAGGCCAAATGGCACTGGCAGAAAGCCGGATTCAACGGCCCGCTGGTGTTGTCGGTCGCCGATGCGGGATTCCCCGGGGCGGTGGATGCAGGCCAGCTCTATCAGGCCTCCGCTCAGCGAGCGGGAATTCCGTTAAAGGTGGAGCGTGTGCCGGACGATGCATTCTGGGACAATGTCTGGATGAAGAAACCGTTTGTGTCTTCCAACTGGTCTATGCGCCCGACGACGGATGCGCTGCTATCGCTGGTCTTCACCAGCACCGCGCCGTGGAATGAATCCGGCTGGAAAGAGCCGTCTTTCGACCAACTGGTGCAGGCGGCGCGCGGTGAAGTCAATGAAGACAAACGCCGTCAGATTTATCATGATATTCAGCTGATGCTGGTGGAAAAGGGCAGCGAAATCATTCCGCTGTACGCCGACTCTCTCGACGCCTGCAGTCAACGCGTGAAAGGGCTGACGGCGATCCCGGGCTTCCCGCTGAGCGGCAATCGCGCCGCAGAAAAATTGTGGCTGGCATAAGGATCGCCGGGCCGACGGGTAAAATGAGGTGAGCGTGCTTGATAGCGTAAGTACCCGCATGCCGCTGCTGACGATGATTTCGCGTCGTTTGCTGGCGGGCGGGCTGATGATTGTGGTGGTTTCGGCGCTGATTTTCGCCGGGATCCAGCTGTTGCCGGGGAATGCGGCGACCGCCATCCTGGGACAGACGGCCACGCCGGACGCCGTGAAGGCGCTCAATCTTCAGCTCGGGCTGGAGCAACCGGCGTTGACGCGCTATGTCAGCTGGCTGTCGGGCATCGCCCACGGCGACTTTGGTCATAGCTTTACCAGCCGCCAGCCGGTCGGACCGGTGTTGGCCTATCGGCTTGAAAACACGCTGTTTCTGGCCGCCTGCACGTCTGCGGTGGCGGTGCCGTTGGCGCTGCTCATCGGTTTTCTATCGGTGCGTTATCAGGGCAGCTGGCTCGACCAGCTCCTGAACCTGTTTACCCGCACGGCGGTGGCGCTGCCGGAGTTTTTCTCAGGCTATCTGTTGATTCTCGTGTTTTCCATCACGCTTTATTGGCTGCCGAGCAACAGCAGCGTAAATGAGGGGATGCCGTTCGCGGACCGCTTAACCGCCGTCGCGCTGCCCGCCATGACGCTGTTGCTGGCGGTGCTGGGTCATATGAGCAACATGACGCGCGCCGCGCTCATCAGCGCCCAGAATGCCGCGTATGTCGATACCGCGCTGCTGAAAGGGCTGTCGCCTTCCTGCATCCTCTTGCGCCACGTGCTGCCCAACGCCTGGGGGCCTATCATCAATGTGATCGTATTGAATCTGGCCTACCTGATGGTGGGTGTGGTGATCGTGGAAAACGTGTTTGTTTATCCCGGACTCGGACAGTATATGGTCGACAGCATCAGCAAACGCGACATCCCGGTGATCCAGGACTGCGCGCTGGTGCTGGCCGCCATTTATATTCTGCTGAACCTGCTGGCGGACGTGGTGGCACTGATGGCTAACCCGCGTTTACGCCACTCCCGGCAGTCGAACGGATGAGCCGGCGCGACCCGCAAGATCGTCCCGATGGTAATGGATAAGAGTACATGCCTCCTGTGAAACCTTCCGTTGTACTCGGCCTGTCAGGGCTGGGCCTGTTTATTCTGGTGGCCGTTTTCGCCCCCTGGATCGCGCCTTTTCCGGCCGATCAGGTGATCGGCGGCGCATGGTTAGGGCCGATGGATCGCGCGTGGCTCGGCACCGATAACCTGGGCCGCGACCTGTTTTCCCGGTTAATTTGGGGGACGCGGACCTCGCTGACCGTCACGGCGCTGGCGGCCGCGCTGGCATTTGTCCTCGGTACGCTGCTCGGCTTTTTGGCCGGGGTATGCGGCGGAGTGGTCGATCAGGTCGTCTCGCGCGTCAATGATGTGCTGATGGCGATCCCGACGCTGATTCTGGCGCTGGTGGTGCTGGCGCTGCTCCCAAAAAGCCTGTTCGTCATTATTGTGGTGTTGGGCGTTCTGGAGGCGACGCAGGTATTGCGCGTGGCGCGGGCGCTGGCGGTCGATCTGGCGACGCAGGAGTTTATCGAAGCCGCGCGGATGCGCGGCGAATCCATGCGTTGGATCCTGTGGCGGGAAATCTTGCCGAATGCGCTGACCACGCTGATCGCGGAGTTCGCGCTGCGTTTTATTTTCATTCTGCTGTTTCTGTCCGCCCTGTCGTTTCTGGGGATGGGCATCCAGCCGCCGACTGCCGATTGGGGCGGGCTGGCGCGGGATAATAAAGACGGTATTTTGTTCGGCGTGTGGGCCGCGCTGGTGCCGGGCGCGGCGATAGCGCTGCTGGCGATCTCGCTCAACGTGGTGGCCGACTGGCTGCTGAGCCGCGATGGCCGCTGCTGGCAGGGAGGTCGACATGGTTGAGCTGCTGCGCGTTGAAGCGCTCAAAGTGGCGGCGGGTGACAGCACGCTGGTACAGGACATCTCGTTTTCGCTGAAAAAAGGCGAGGTGCTGGGACTGATTGGGGAATCCGGCGCGGGTAAATCCACCATCGGTCAGGCCATTCTCGGCCACTGCCGCAATGGCATGCAGATTCAGGGCGGCCATATCTGGTTTCAGGGGTCGGATCTGGCGGCGTTGTCGGAACGCCAGCTGCGCCGGATACGCGGTCCCCGCATTGCCTACGTGGCTCAGTCCGCCAGCACGGCCTTCAATCCGGCCCGAAAAATTGGTGAGCAGGTGATTGAAACGACGGTGCGTCACCGTGTAATGTCGCGCCGGAAGGCGATCGAACGGGCGATGACGCTGTTTGCTCAGCTGTCGCTGCCGGACCCGTCGAGCTTCTTCCAGCGTTATCCGCATCAGGTATCCGGCGGGCAGCTCCAACGGGGGATGATCGCGATGGCGATGTGTGCGGGACCAGAGCTGATTATCTTCGATGAACCGACGACGGCGCTGGACGTCACGACCCAGCTGGACGTGCTCAAAGCCATCGACGACATCATCCGCATGACTGGAGTGGCGGCCCTCTACATCAGTCACGATCTGGCGGTGGTGGCGCAGCTGAGCCAGCGCATCATGGTGCTGCGTCGCGGTCGGCAGGTAGAAATCGGCGCGACGGAGGCGATTCTGGCGCACCCGACGCAGGCGTACACCCGTCAGTTGTTGCAGGCGCGCGGCGAACCCAAAATACCGCAGCCGGATGATGGCGAGGTTCTACTGGATATCGTAAAGTTGGACGCGCGCTATCAGCGTCAGCCGGTGCTGCAGGACATTTCGCTCCGTTTGGCGCGAGGGCGCACGCTGGCGGTGATCGGCGAATCCGGATCGGGAAAATCGACGCTCGGGCGGACGGTGTGTGGGCTGCTGGCGCCCACCCAGGGAGATATCCGTCTGCGGGGAGAATCACTGCCCGCGACGCTGGCGAAGCGTAGCCGACGCCAGCTGCAGTCGATTCAGATGATTCATCAGCACCCGGATATGGCGCTGAATCCGCGTCTCTCCGTGAGCGTGCAAATCGAGCGAGCGATGGTCTGCCTGACGGATCTTGGCCCCACCGCGCGCCGCGCACGTATCGACACGCTGCTGGAGCAGGTCGGGCTGTCCGCCGACATCGCGCATCGCTTGCCTACATCGCTGTCGGGCGGTCAGAAACAGCGCGTTTGCATCGCCCGTGCGCTGGCCGCACAGCCGGCGCTGATTATCTGCGATGAACCGACGTCAGCGCTGGATCCGCTGGTGGCCCGCGATGTGTTGGCGTTGCTGCGGCGGATCCAGCAGGAAACCGGCGTCTCCTACCTGTTTATCACGCATGATTTGCACGTAGTGCGGGAAGTCGCGGACAGCGTCGCCGTGTTACGTCAGGGACGCATTGTCCGTCAGGGCCGGGTAGAGGAAGCGCTGTCGCCGCCGCTTGACGAGTACACTCATCAACTGCTGATCGCCGTACCGGAAATGCGCTGCGGCTGGCTGCAGGAGGTCATGGCGGAGAACGATAGCTGCGCCCATTAAGGGATAAGCGCGTTTCCGCGCGGCTTCTCTGATCCGCTTCGAAAGGTCATTACCCGGAGTCGGGATCGAAAAAGACGCGCCTTTCGGGTCGCGTCTTTTTTATTGGCGAGGGTGCGGCGCGCTTAGCGGCGAACGGCAATGGCCTCGATTTCGATCTTCACGTCTTTCGGCAAACGGGCGACTTCCACGCAGGAACGCGCCGGGAACGCCGCGTCGTTTTCCGTAAAGAACGCTTCATAAGTCGCGTTGACCGTCGAGAAGTCGTTCAGGTCTTTGACGAATACCGTCATTTTCACCACGTCGCTTACCTTCAAACCGGCGGCTTCTACGATGGCTTTGACGTTTTCCAGCGACTGGCGTGCCTGCGCGGAGACATCGTCGGGAACCAGACCGGTTTTAGGATCGACCGGGATCTGACCCGAGGTGAGTACCATGTTGCCGAGGTCGACGGCCTGAACATAAGGGCCGATGGCGGCCGGCGCGTGTTCCGTACTGATAATGCGAGACATGTTTTCTCCTGATTGAGTCCGAATGCGTGCTTGCGCATCCATTATTCCCGAAACGTACCCTCATTCTACCCCGCGAATTGCTTCACGAGGCAATAGCTTTCTGCTATCAGGTCGCTCAGCGGCTGCTCAGCACCGCCTGACGTTCAAACTCTTTTTCGCAGTATTTGCATTTCAGCAGCACTTCACCTTCGTGAGATTTCACGGTGAACGAAGACGTGACCGGTTCGCTACGGCTGATGCAGTTGCTGTTCGGGCAGGTCAGGATGCCGTGAACGTGATCGGGCAATTGCGGGTGCAGCTTGCGCACGACGTTGTATTGGTCGATCTGGTTGACGGTCGCCTGCGGCGCGTACATCGCCAGCTGATTGGCCTGCTCTTCCGTCAGGAAAACGTTCTCGATCTTGATCAGATCTTTGCGGCCCAGCTCGTTGGACGGCAGATTCAGGCCGATGGTGATGCGCTGGTCGGTGTCTGTGAATTTGAACAGAGTCAGCAGTTTAAAGCCGATTTGCGCCGGAATGTGGTCGATCACCGTACCGCGTTTGATGGCTTCAACCTGTAATTTGTTGTCGTGAGTCATGTGTCTTCCTCTCTTACAGAACCCGTTCGCTGTTCAGCACCAGAGCCAGCAGGGCCTGTCGCGCGTAAATGCCGTTGCCGGCCTGTTGGAAATAGTAGGCGTAGGGCGTACTGTCGACGTCGGTCGTGATTTCATCGATGCGTGGCAGGGGATGCAGCACTTTCAGATTTGCGCGCGCCCCGGCGAGATCCGCAGCATGCAGGATGTACTGCGCTTTGATGTTGATGTATTCGGACGGGTCGAGCCGCTCTTTCTGGACACGCGTCATGTAGAGGATATCCAGCTCCGGCACGACTTCTTCGATGCTGTTATGCAGGCTATAGGGAATGTTCCGCTCTTCCAGCATTTTTAATATATAGTCCGGCATCGCCAGCGCATCGGGCGCGATGAAGTAAAAGCGGTTGCCCTTGAACTTGGCCAGCGCCTGCGTTAGAGAGTGGACGGTGCGGCCGTACTTAAGATCCCCGACCATGGCGATGTTGATGTTATCCAGACGTCCCTGGGTTTCCTGAATGGTGAACAGGTCGAGCAGCGTCTGAGAGGGATGCTGGTTGGCGCCGTCGCCGGCGTTGAGGACGGGGATGCCCTGAGAGAACTCGGCCGCCAGACGGGCGGCGCCTTCCTGCGGATGGCGCATCACGATGGCGTCCACATAGTTGCTGACCACGGAAATGGTGTCCGCCAGCGTCTCGCCTTTTTTCCCCAGCGACGTGTTGCTGCTGTCGGCGAAACCCACCACGGACGCGCCCAGGCGATGCATGGCGGTTTCGAACGATAGCCGGGTGCGGGTGGAGGCTTCGAAGAAGCAGCTGGCAATCACCTTATGTTTCAACAGCTCGGGCTGCGGGTTCGCTTTCAGGCTGGCGGCGACTTTCAGCGTCAGCAGCAGATCGTCCCGGCTGAGATCGTTTATCGAGATAATGTGTCTTTTATAAAGCGGATTGACCATTTTGCGATTCTCCTAACGGTTCGGCACGGTAGACAGGTTGGCGGCCTGACGCCCTTTTTGACAGACAAAAAAAAGCCCCTCAACGAGGGGCTTTTTTAATGAAATTAGGGTGTACAGGGAGTAAAAACGCGGCGTGGCTGCCAGAAGGCAGTTGCGGTTGATGACCGACAAAGATGGCTGCGTTGGACATGGTTCCTCCCGGCAAATTGCCCGGAATTATACGCGTGGAAGAGGCGAATTCAAGCGAAAAACGCAGATTTTGCCTGTGAGCAACCGGTTGCGACTGCGTATGCGCGACTGCCGTCGGCGGACGATCATGAGGCCGGGACGGCAGTGACATGAAACTGCGGTTTACACGTTGGGGCTGAGGGTGGCGACCATCACGGCTTTGATGGTGTGCATCCGGTTTTCCGCCTGATCGAACACGATGCTGTGTTTGGACTCGAAAACCTCATCGGTGACTTCCATGCCGCCGTGTAAGCCGTATTGTTCGGCCATCTGTTTGCCGAGAATGGTTTGGTCGTCATGAAAGGCGGGCAGGCAGTGCAGGAATTTGACCTGAGGATTGCCCGATGTCGCAATCATGGTCATATTGACCTGATAGGGTTTTAGCAAATCGATACGCTGCGCCCACACGTCTTTCGGTTCGCCCATGGATACCCACACGTCGGTATAGATGAAGTCGACGTCTTTGACGCCCGTCGCGACATCTTCCGTCAGCGTGATGCTGCCGCCGGTTTTCTCTGCCACTGCCTGACATTCCGCCACCAGACCTGTTTCCGGCCAGCAGCTTTTCGGTGCGATCAGGCGCAGATCCAGTCCGGTCAACGCCGCCGCTTCCAGCATGGTGTTACCCATATTGTTACGGGCGTCGCCGACGTAAGCCAATTTCATCTCGGACAGTGAGCGGCCAAGTGCGTACTCTTGCATCGTCAGCAGGTCCGCCAGCAACTGGGTAGGGTGAAATTCATCGGTCAGCCCGTTCCATACCGGTACGCCGGACAGCTCCGCCAGCGTTTCAACCCGTTCCTGTCCATAGCCGCGATACTGAATGCCGTCGTACATCCGACCCAGCACGCGCGCCGTATCTTTCATAGACTCCTTGTGACCAATCTGGCTGCCGCTGGGGGCCAGATAGGTGACCCGCGCGCCCTGATCGTAAGCAGCAACTTCGAAAGAGCAGCGAGTACGGGTCGAATCTTTTTCGAAGATGAGTGCGATGTTTTTCCCTTGCAGATGACGGGCTTCGGCTCCGCTCTTTTTATCCGATTTCAGTTTTGCTGACAGGGCTAACAGGCTACTTATTTCTGTTGGAGTAAAATCCATCAGTCTTAAAAAATGACGTTTATAGAACGGGTTCATTGAACTTATCTCCGTGCGGGCAATACTTATGATTGAATTAAAATTCACTTTATATGTGTAAATATTCAATTTCAAGTGGCGTGGTCAAACTTTGTGGTGGAGCCAGGTGCGGGGCTGTGGGACAATGCGACGATATCTCGCCGTTTAATGAGGACTGAGTCATGGTAAACCGTGAATTGCTGGAAGAGCAGCGTGAAGAAACGCGGCTGATTATTGAAGAGTTGCTGGACGATGGCAGCGATCCTGACGCGGTCTACACCATCGAGCATCACTTCTCCGCCGATAAGTTCGAAGATCTGGAAAAGGTGGCGGTCGACGCCTTCAAACTGGGCTACGAAGTCACGGATGCGGAAGAGCTGGAAGTTGAAGAGGGCGTACTGCTGATGTGTTGCGACGTGATCAGCGAAGTGTCGCTCAAAGCCGAGATCATCGACGGTCAGGTCGAACAGTTGCTGTCATTGGCCGAGCGTCATGAAGTCAATTACGATGGTTGGGGTACCTACTTCGAAGACCCTAACGGCTCTGATGAAGATGATGAAGGCGAATTCTATGACGAGGATGATGACGGCAAACGTCACTAATTCCTCTTCTCCGTGACGGCCCCCTTCCTCCGGGCCTCTCGATGTTGCCGGCGGCATCACCGTCGGCAACCCTTTCTTACAGCGGCTTGATCATTCTCACTTCGCAGTCCACATGACCGGTACACCCTAACGCATAGGGAATGTGGCGGAACCCTAGCTTTTCATAGAGCCGAATGGCGCTGGTGAGGTGGCCGGTGGTCTCCAGATAACAGCGGCTGAAGCCGTGCTGGCGACCAAACTCCAAGGCCTGCTGCGCCAGCTGTCTCGCCAGTCCCCGTCCACGCGCGATGGGGAGGAAATACATTTTCTGCAGCTCGCAAATATCCGCCTCTCCCCCTGACAGCGGAGCCACGCCGCCGCCGCCGACCACTTCGTCGCCGCACTCCACGACCCAGTAAGCGCACTGCGGGCGGTTGTACAGCTGGAACAGCGAATCGAGGTCCGGATCGGCGACGGTGTAGCCTTTGTCCGCCGTCAACCCGAACTCAGCCGACACGCGGCGGATCACGCCAGCCATCGCGGCGTTGTCGGCCGCGGTGATGGGGCGGGTCAGACGTTGAACGGGAGTTGCGATTGTCATGGTGCTCAAATGCTCGCTTTTCAGTTAATCATGGTGGCCCAATGAGGAAAGTGGAAACATCGATTGTAATAACATTTTATCCGGCTTGAATGCAATCGTCGGAATTATCCTGCACAGGGCCGCCTCCCCAGATTGTTCAAGGGCTTGCGTTACGGGTTTCGATACCCCACTGACGGGCTGGCGAGGCGTTAAGAAGGGGGGCTTGGCTGCGCATTAAAAAAAGGGAGATCTTGCGATCTCCCTTGCATGAGCCGAATGGAGGTCACTGCGGCTGGCATTCTGCTTACAGCGCGGCGATGGTCGCCTGCTGCTCCAGCAGTTTCGTTTTTGCGTCGGCATAGTGGGTCAGCTTCTCACGCTCTTTTGCTACCACCGCTTCCGGCGCGCGCGCGACAAAGCCTTCGTTCGCCAGTTTGCTTTCGATACGAGAGATCTCGCCATCAATCTTTGCGACCTCTTTCGCTAAGCGATCCAGCTCGCTGGCCTTGTCGATCAGACCGGCCATCGGGATCAGCAGCTCGGCGCCGTCCACCAGCTTGGCGACGGAAACCGGGCCTTTATCGCCAGCGGGCAGGACGTCGATGCTCTCCAGCCGCGCCAGTGTTTTGATGAAGTTCATGTTCTCTGCGACCCGGCGCTGCGCTTCGGCGCTGCTGTCGCGCAGCAGCATTTCCAACGGTTTGCTGGGCGCAATATTCATCTCGGCGCGAATGTTACGCACGGCGACGATAGTTTGCTTGATCCACTCCAGATCGTGCAGCGCCTGACTGTCTTCCAGCGCGGCGTCGAAGGCCGGGAACGGCTGAAGCATGATGGTCTCGGCCTCAATGCCCTTCTGCACTTTCACACGCTGCCAGATCGTTTCCGTGATGAACGGAATGATTGGATGCGCCAGACGCAGCAAGGCTTCCAGCACCTGCACCAACGTGTGCCGCGTGCCGCGCAGTTCCGCTTCGCTGCCGCCGCTCATGACCGGCTTGGCCAGTTCCAGATACCAGTCGCAGAACTGGTTCCAGGTGAACTCATAGAGGATGTTGGCCGCCAGGTCGAAGCGGTAGCCGTCCAGCGCTTCGCGATAGGCTTTCACCGTGCGGTTGAATTCAGCCAGAACCCAGCGGTCGGCTAGCGACAGGACTCGTTCGCCTCCCTGTATACCGCAATCCTGTCCTTCAGTGTTCATCAGGACGAAGCGGCTGGCGTTCCACAGCTTGTTACAGAAGTTGCGATAGCCTTCCAGGCGCTTCATGTCCCAGTTGATGTCGCGACCGGTGGAGGCCAGCGCCGCCAACGTGAAGCGTAGGGCATCAGTACCATGCGGTTCGATACCGTTCGGGAACTGTTTCTCCGTGCGCTTGCGGATTTTTTCCGCCAGCTGCGGCTGCATCATGTTGCCGGTTCGTTTTTCCAGCAGCGCTTCCAGAGAGATACCGTCGACCATATCCAGTGGGTCGATGACGTTACCCTTGGATTTGGACATTTTCTGTCCTTCATCGTCACGAATCAGACCGGTCATGTAGACGGTGTTGAATGGCACCTGCGGCTGGCCGTTTTCATCTTTGATGAAGTGCATGGTCAGCATGATCATGCGCGCGATCCAGAAGAAAATGATGTCGAAGCCGCTGACCATCACGCTGCTCGGATGGAACGCTTTCAGCTCCGGCGTCTGTTCCGGCCAACCCAGCGTGGAGAAGGTCCACAGCCCGGAGGAGAACCAGGTGTCCAGCACGTCTTCGTCCTGAGTCAGCGCGACATCGTCCGCCAGCTGGTTTTCGCGGCGGACTTCGGCTTCATCGCGGCCGACATAGACGTTGCCGTTGGCATCGTACCAGGCCGGAATTCGGTGACCCCACCACAGCTGACGGGAGATACACCAGTCCTGAATGTCGCGCATCCAACTGAAGTACATGTTTTCGTACTGCTTCGGTACGAACTGGATACGACCATCTTCCACGGCTTCCACCGCCTGTTTGGCCAGCGGCGCCGTGCGAACGTACCACTGGTCGGTCAGCATCGGTTCAATCACAACGCCGCCGCGGTCGCCGTAAGGCACCGTCAGGTCATGCGCCTTGATCTCTTCCAGCAGGCCCAATTCGTCGAAAGCGGCCACGATCGCTTTACGCGCGGCAAAGCGCTCCAGTCCGCGGAAGGCTTCCGGTAGTGCGTCGTCATAGACATCAGAGGCATTGCCGTTGGTGTCGAACACTTCCGCCTGCTGACGGATATCGCCGTCAAAGGTCAGGATATTGATCATCGGCAGCGCGTGGCGTTTACCGACTTCGTAGTCGTTAAAGTCATGAGCCGGCGTGATTTTCACGCAGCCGGTGCCTTTTTCCATGTCGGCATGTTCATCCGCAAGGATAGGGATGCGGCGGTCGATCAGCGGCAGAATGACTGCTTTGCCGATGAGATCTTTATAGCGAGGATCTTCCGGATTTACCGCAACGCCGGTATCGCCGAGCATGGTTTCAGGACGGGTGGTGGCGACGACCAGATAGTCTTTGCCTTCGGCCGTTTTGGCGCCGTCCGCCAGCGGGTAGCGCAGGTGCCACATGGCGCCTTTGACGTCACGGTTTTCCACCTCCAGATCGGAAATGGCGGTGCGCAGTTTCGGATCCCAGTTCACCAGGCGTTTGCCGCGGTAGATCAGGTCCTCTTTGTACAGGCGGACAAAGACTTCCTTCACGGCGTCGGACAGGCCTTTATCCATGGTGAAGCGTTCGCGCTCCCAGTCCACGGAGTTGCCCAGACGACGCATCTGACGCGTGATAGTGCCGCCGGATTCTTCTTTCCACTGCCAGATTTTGTCGATGAAGGCTTCGCGACCGTAATCGTGGCGCGTTTTGCCTTCTTCGGCGGCGATTTTGCGCTCAACCACCATCTGCGTGGCGATACCGGCATGGTCGGTCCCCGCCTGCCACAGGGTATTTTTGCCCTGCATGCGCTGGTAGCGGATCAGAGTATCCATAATGGTTTGTTGAAAAGCATGACCCATGTGCAGGCTGCCGGTGACGTTGGGCGGCGGAATCATGATGCTGAAGCTTTCTTGCTCGGTATCGCCGTTTGGCTTGAAGTAGCCTTGTTTTTCCCAGTGCTCATAAAGCGGCTGCTCTATATCGTGCGGGTTGTATGTCTTTTCCATTATGCTCAAAATTCAGTGGGTTGGCGGTGTAGCCGTGGTCAATCGGAAGCCGACGCTGCGATAGGTTTTATAGCGGTCGCGCGCCAACTGTTTCAGGGATTCTTCGTAAGGGACAAAGTCTATCACTTCATGGAAAGCGGTGGCAAAATCTGCGAACTGCGGCTGCAGGTTGATCAGGACCTCGCGCGGCGCGTTGCCGCGCTTGTGAGGCCAGGCCAGCTCGACAGCGGCCCCCTGACGCGGGCCTTCCCCCGCCAGGTTGTGTGGCACGAAGGCATGCGGCGGACGTTGCCATAACGCCTCATCCAGCCGCTGCGCCTGCTCTTCGTCTGCGCAGGCGACGAGCACCCGTTTTCCCGCCCGCCACAGTGTGGCGGCCAGCTCGCAGGTCAGCGCTTCCACCGCGCTGAGTTCTCCGCTTTGGTCTTCTGTTTCAAGAAGATAGAACGTTGCGTTTTTCATGATGACCTAAATTTCCGTCGCTGGTTTCTGACTAGAGCGGGTAGACAAGGCCTGCGTTAAACGCAGATTCCCGCCTGCGCGGGAATCGCCTAAGTGTCGTGATGCACCGGATGCAACGTCAGCGCGGGTAGGTACCCTTACTCGACGTCGTTCAGGCCGGCTCGGTTCAGCAGGAACTGTGACAGCAGCGCTACCGGACGGCCCGTCGCGCCTTTGGCTTTGCCCGAACGCCAGGCGGTGCCGGCGATGTCCAGATGCGCCCAGCTGTATTTGCGTGTGAAGCGCGACAGGAAGCAGGCGGCCGTGATCGCGCCGCCGGGACGTCCGCCGATATTGGCTATATCCGCGAAGTTGGATTCCAGCTGTTCCTGAAATTCATCCAGCATCGGCAGTCGCCATGCTCGGTCGCCGGCCTGTTCGGAGGCGCCCAGCAGCTCATGCGCCAGCGGGTTGTGGTTCGACATCAGGCCGGTGATGTGGTGGCCCAGCGCAATCACGCAGGCGCCGGTCAGCGTGGCGATATCAATCACGACATCGGGCTCGAAACGCTCGACGTAGGTTAGGGCGTCACACAGTACCAAGCGGCCTTCCGCATCGGTATTCAGGACCTCCACCGTCTGGCCGGACATGGTGGTCAGGATATCGCCGGGGCGGTAGGCGCGGCCATCGACCATGTTCTCACAGCCCGCCAGTACGCCGATGATGTTCAGCGGCAGTTCCAACTCCGCCGCCATCCTCATGACGCCATACACCGTGGCGGCGCCGCACATGTCGTATTTCATTTCGTCCATGCTGTCGGCGGGTTTGATTGAGATGCCGCCGGAGTCAAACGTCAGGCCTTTGCCGACCAGCACGATGGGCTTAGCGTCGGCATCTGGGTTGCCTTTATATTCAATCACCGACATCAGCGACTCGTTTTGCGAGCCTTGTCCCACCGCCAGATAAGCGTTCATGCCCAGCTCTTTCATCTGCTGTTCGCCGATAACGCGGGTGGTGATGTAGTCGTAGGCGTCAGCCAGCTGACGAGCCTGCGAAGCCAGATAAGCGGCGTTGCAGATGTTGGGCGGCATGTTGCCGAGATCTTTGGCGGCTTTGATGCCTGAAGCAATGGCCAGACCGTGCTGAATGGCGCGTTCGCCGGAGGTAAGTTCGCGGCGGGTCGGTACGTTAAAGACCATTTTACGCAGCGGGCGGCGCGGCTCGACCTTGTTGGTTTTTAGCTGATCGAACGTGTAAAGCGTCTCTTTCGCCGTTTCAACGGCCTGACGCACTTTCCAATAAGTGTTACGACCTTTTACATGTAGCTCGGTCAGGAAGCAGACGGCTTCCATGGAGCCGGTATCGTTGAGGGCATTGATCGTGCGCTGGACGACCTGCTTGTACTGGCGCTCGTCGAGCTCGCGCTCCTTTCCGCAACCGATCAGTAGGATGCGTTCGGAAAGGATGTTCGGTACATGATGCAGGAGCAATGACTGGCCAACTTTGCCTTCCAGCTCGCCACGGCGCAGCAGGGCGCTGATGTAGCCGTCACTGATTTTATCCAGTTGTTCGGCGATAGGTGACAGACGACGCGGTTCGAATACACCGACGACAATGCAGGCACTACGCTGTTTTTCCGGGCTACCGCTTTTTACGCTGAACTCCATGTACTCTCCTGAATCTTTAAAGACAACAGCGGGTGCTACGGTTAGAATGTGGCACTCCGTCATACTTTCCCACCGTCGCATTAACATAACCTGTGTTAACCTGAACGACGTAGCGAATCTGTAATAGGGCTTTGCAGGTTCTGACAGCACATCCCAAACGCAGGATGTTGTAATACCGGTTTAGCTACGACGAGAAGGTTGCCACAAATGAGTATAAATGGCGAGTTAGCGAAAAAACTATCGACTTTCCTGCAAAAAGACAAGTTTTCACAGGCGTATTGAGCGTGATCATCATTCGATATCTGGTACGGGAAACCTTTAAAAGCCAGCTGGCTATCCTGTTTATTTTGCTGCTGATTTTTTTCTGTCAGAAATTAGTGCGGATACTAGGCGCGGCGGTGGACGGTGATATCCCGACTAATCTGGTTTTATCCCTATTGGGACTTGGCGTGCCGGAAATGGCACAGCTTATTTTGCCGTTGAGTCTGTTTCTCGGGTTGCTGATGACCTTTGGGCGACTGTATGCCGAAAGCGAAATCACCGTGATGCATGCATGCGGACTGAGCAAAAACGCGCTGCTGAAGTCTGCGGCGTGGCTGGCGTTGGCGACCGCTGTGGTCGCGACAGTCAACGTGCTGTGGCTCAGTCCCTGGTCGTCTCGGCATCAGGATGAGGTGCTGGCCGAGGCCAGAGCTAATCCCGGCATGGCGACGCTGGCGGAAGGGCAGTTTCAGCAGTCTCAGGACGGCAATTCGGTGCTATTCGTGGGTAACGTCAGCGGCAAGGAGTTCGAACATGTGTTCCTTGCCCAGATGCGTCCGCGCGACAACGCGCGGCCTTCCGTGGTGGTGGCCGATCGCGGCGTCGTCGCCCAGAGCGCCGACGGTTCGCAGATTGTGACGCTGAACAAAGGCACCCGCTACGAAGGAACGGCTATGCTGCGTGACTTCCGCATTACAGACTTCACGGACTATCAGGCGTTGATAGGGCATCAGGCGGTCACCGTCGATCCTAACAACGTTGAGCAGATGGACATGAGGACGCTGTGGCGTTCCGACGATATCGGCGCTCGTGCCGAGTTTCACTGGCGTCTGACGCTGATCTTGTCCGTACTGGTGATGGCGATTATCGTCGTACCGCTCAGCGTGGTGAATCCCCGTCAGGGGCGCGTGTTGAGCATGCTGCCAGCCATGTTGCTCTATCTGATTTTCTTCCTGCTGCAGACTTCGCTGCGATCCAATGCCGGTAAGGGCAAGCTCGATCCGCTGGTATGGATGTGGCTCACCAATGCGGTTTATGTGGCGATTGCCGTGGCGCTTAATCTGTGGGATAGCGTGCCGTTGCGTAAGTTGAGATACCGCCTGACACAAAGAGGAGCGGCCTGATGTTTGGTGTTTTAGACCGCTATATCGGTAGAACTATTTTCAATACCATCATGACGACGCTGTTCATGCTGGTATCGCTATCCGGCATCATCAAATTTGTCGAGCAGTTGCGCAAAGTCGGGCAGGGCGGTTATTCGGCGTTGGGCGCCGGGTTCTATACTTTGCTTAGCGTCCCGAAAGATATTGAAACGTTTTTCCCGATGGCGGCGTTGTTAGGCGCACTGTTGGGGTTGGGAACGCTGGCGACGCGCAGCGAGCTGGTGGTCATGCAGGCATCCGGTTTTTCTCGCCTGCAGATCGCCGGTGCGGTCATGAAAACCGCTATCCCGCTGGTGCTGCTGACCATGGCTATCGGCGAGTGGGTGGCGCCGCAGGGCGAACAGATGGCGCGCAATTACCGCTCGCAGATGATGTTCGGCGGTTCGATGCTGTCTACCCAGAATGGGATGTGGGCCAAAGATGGATCTGATTTCGTGTTTATCCAGCGGGTTGTGGGCGAAAAAGAGCTGACGGGCGTTAGTATTTATCACTTTGATGATGACCGTAAGCTGCTTTCGGTACGTTATGCGGCCTCCGCCACCTTTGCGGACGGCATGTGGAAGCTATCGCAGGTCGATACGTCCGAACTCACCGACAGTAAAAAGATTGGCGGCAGCCAAACCTTGAGCGGTGAATGGAAGACCAGTCTGACGCCCGACAAATTGGGCGTAGTGGCGATGGAGCCGAGCGCGCTTTCCATCAGAGGCTTATATAACTACATCAGCTACCTGAAACAGAGCGGACAGGAGTCGGGCCGTTACCAGCTCAACATGTGGAGCAAGATTTTTTCTCCGCTCTCGGTGGCGGTGATGATGCTGATGGCGCTGTCGTTTATTTTCGGTCCGTTGAGAAACGTGCCGGCCGGTATGCGTATCGTCATTGGGATCAGCTTCGGCTTCCTGTTTTACGTGCTGGACCAAATCTTTGGTCCATTGAGCCTGGTTTACCATATGCCGCCGGTGCTGGGGGCTTTGCTGCCGAGCCTTCTGTTCCTGGCCATCAGCGTGATGCTACTGCTGAAACGTCGCTAGACGTTCTCTGCTGTCGACTAAAACGGGCCTGCGGGCCCGTTGTCTTTTGTACCGTATCTCTGGGCTAAAGCGTGGTTGAAGTACGCAGCATGGCAATCAGGTCTGGCAACTGAGACAGCAGATACAGTCCCAGCCCGACGCTTCCCCCTACCAGCGTGCCGTTGATACGAATAAACTGTAAATCTTTACCGATATTCAGTTCGATTAATCGCGACATCTCCTGTGCATCCCAGCTTTTCACCGTATCGCTGATGTGGCGAGTCAGGAAATTGGCGAACTCCGGTGCGAGCGTGCGCACTGCCTCTTCTAGATGCTGATTGAGCGACGACCGCAGACCTTTATCCTGCATCAACGTTTGTCCCAGCCACTGACCGATGGCGCTCATGCGGGCCTGTACGGCGGAGTCGCTTTGATTGAGGTCGGCTTTGAGCCAGGCGCGCAGGTCGCCCCAAAGATCGCTCAGATAGTGATTTAGCGCCTCGTCATTTTTTAAATAGAGCTTAATCGCTTCGGCCTGCTGCGTCATTTCCGGATCGGCGCGGAGTCGTCCGATCAGCCGGGAAACGGTACGATTAAAGTGCTGACGTAGCTCGTGGCCCTCGTCGCGCACCACTTCATCCAACAGGGTGTTGACCGCGTTGGCAACGACCTCGGCGCTGCGTTCACCCAGCCATTCTGAAGGAAGGATCTTTTCGGTGACCGGATGTTCACGTTTCAGCCAACGGACGATTTGTGCCGCAATAAATTCCCGCGTCGATGGCTTGTTCACCATTCTCAACAGTTGTTCTATGAGCGTGTCCAGCAGCTGCTGATGGCGATTATTTTTGGTCAAACTATCCAACAGAACGGCGACGGACTGGGTGAGATCCACTTTATCGATAGCTTTGTGGACCGCGCGGCGAATGAAACGCTGGATACGCTGGTCGTCTGCCATATCTAAAATGCCACGCATAAACTGCAACAGATGACCGCCCAGCCGTTCGGCATTATCGGGGTTCTGCAACCAGCGCCCCACGATGTGAGCGGGATTATGTCGACGGATCAGTGCGAGCAGCGATTCGGTATCGAGAAACTTCTCCTGAACAAAGGTTGCCAGATTGTCGGCTATCCTCGCTTTGTTACGCGGGATAATCGCGGTATGGCGGGAGACTAACGGTAGCGGCACCCTGCGAAACAGCGCCACGACGGCGAACCAGTCAGCCAGAGCGCCGACCATCGCCGCTTCGGCAATAGCCTTCGCGCCGCTAACCCAGAAGTTGGGCGGCAAACACAGCGTTATCACAAAGGCGGCGGCTGCGAGAACGAGCAACGACAGCGCCAGACGCTTGGCGCGTTTCAGTTCAGCTTCTTTATTCATGCATTAAGGTTACCCTGTTTTGCTCTGAACAGGCCAAGCGATTATGCATTCAAGTCGCAGACTTAACGATTGACCTGGCTGTCATCGGGCAGGGCGGGGATAAGACGAATTTTTCATCACTCAGTCGCGGATTGATGGATTAAGGTTGCGCGGACGCGACTGCACGGTATAATCCCCCCGTTTTCCGCATACCTCTTCGTGCCGAAGTGGCGAAATCGGTAGACGCAGTTGATTCAAAATCAACCGTAGAAATACGTGCCGGTTCGAGTCCGGCCTTCGGCACCAAAATTCAAAAATCAAGCCACCTTCGGGTGGCTTTTTTTGTGTCCGCTATCGTCCAGTGACTTCCATATATCATTGTTAAATAACGATTTAATCTGATTTTATTGTCTGGGTGGATTGTGCGTTTTTTCCACAGCGGTCTTTTTGCATCCGTTGTAATCCAGCGGTTGTTGGGGGCATAATCGGGGGCATCTCCACTTCGATAAGATATGTGCCCCCAAAATGAAGCTCAATGCCCGTCAGGTCGAGACTGCCAAGCCCAAAGAGAAAACCTACAAGATGGCGGATGGGGGCGGCTTATACCTTGAGATTACCCCACGCGGTTCAAAATACTGGCGCATGAAGTATCGGCGTCCAGATGACAAGAAAGAAGACCGGCTGGCTTTTGGTGTTTGGCCGACAGTCACCCTGGCTGAGGCTCGCGCTAAACGTGATGAAGCTAAAAAGCTGCTGGTGCAAGGTATTGACCCAAAGGCTGAACAAAAAGAGGCACAGGCTGAAACTGCGGGGGCGTATACCTTTGAGACTATCGCCCGGCAGTGGCACGCCAGCAACAAGCGCTGGGGCGATTATCACCGCGCACGGGTGATGCGTTATCTTGAACTGTACATTTTTCCGCATATTGGCACGGCAGATATCCGTAAACTCAAAACCAGCCATCTGTTAGCGCCGATAAAAGCGGTGGATGCCAGCGGCAAGCATGATGTGGCACAACGCCTGCAACAGCGTGTTACGGCGATTATGCGCTATGCCGTGCAGAACGATTATATTGACTCTAACCCGGCCAGTGACATGAGCGGGGCATTAACGACGACGAAAGCACGACACTATCCCGCCTTGCCGCCGGAACGTCTTCATGAGTTCCTGTCACGTCTTGCGGCTTATCGTGGCCGCCAGATGACACGTATCGCAGTCGAACTCACGTTGCTGACGTTTGTACGTTCCAGTGAGCTTCGTTTTGCCCAATGGCGGGAGTTTGATTTTGATAAGGCTTACTGGCGGGTTCCGGCACAGCGGGAAGCGATCAAAGGTGTGCGTTACTCCTATCGTGGCATGAAGATGAAGGAAGAGCACATCGTGCCGCTCAGTCGTCAGGCTGTAGCGCTGCTGGAGCAGTTAAAGGCAATTAGCGGTGACAACAAATGCCTTTTCCCGGGTGATCATGACCCGGAAAAAGTGATGAGCGAAAACACGGTCAATAACGCGCTGCGAGCAATGGGTTACGATACGCAAACCGAAGTTTGCGGACACGGTTTCAGAACGATGGCGCGAGGCGCGTTAGGGGAATCTGGCCTGTGGAGTGACGACGCGATAGAGCGTCAGCTAAGTCATTCTGAGCGGAACAATGTCCGGGCGGCTTACACTCACACTTCTGAGTATCTGGATGAGCGGCGGTTAATGGTACAGTGGTGGGCGGATTATTTAGATGCTAATTATGAGGGGCGTATCACTGCTTATGATTTCGCGAAAGCTCACAATAAATAAATTTAATTAACTTCGTTTTATTCTAAATTAATCAGATGGTTAAGTTGGTTGTTGTGTGTTTTTTGTGGTATAACAGCAGTCGTCATGAATAAAAATTATGTTGATTTTTATCTTTTTTTAATATAAAAAACAATCAATCCTTTTTGTATAAGTGTTATTAATGTTTTTAAGTAATGCTTAAGGATTTAAGTAGGAAGTGCAATGGATTATCAAACTATTAGTAGAATATTTAGTAGGGCGGTTATTTTAGAGATCGCTCAAAAGAATAGAGCTGATTTGTTTAAAGAGATTTTAAGGGGAAGTTATCCTTCAAATGATTTGGAAGATAAGCCTATTTTTTTTATTTATGATGAGATTTACAAGCTGCTGCAGAAGAAATATAGAAATGAGTATGTTTATAAGAATGAAATAGCAAAAAAAATAATAAAAGGTTATCATAAATTCAACAAAGTAAGTTATGTGAATGAATTCAAAGTAAATGGCTGTATTGCTGATGTTGCGATTTTTAATAAGACATCAACTGCATATGAAATAAAAACAGAACTGGATTCATTTGAACGACTGCATGAGCAATTAACTGTCTATAAAGAAGTTTTTGAGTTTGTATATTTAGTCATTCCTGCACAAAAACTAAGCCAAGCATTAGCATTGATTGATGAAGATACAGGCGTAATAACTTTGAGTGGTTGTAATGTTTTAAAATATGAAAGAATAGCTAATTCAAATATTTCTGGGCTATCTAAAGATAAAATGTTTAACTGCTTTAAACCCACGGAATATATCTCTTTATATGAGAAAATTATAGGTGCTAAACCATCAGGGCGGGCGGCAGAAATAAAAGAAATATGTAGAAGTGTTTTTCTTAACCTTAGTACCGAAACTGCATATGCTGAAATGATAGAAATGTTGAGAAGCCGATCCCTTGAGAAATTTGAAAAGGAAAATTTCCGTGCCTTACCTCAATCACTTTTGGCTACTCTTTTGAATCTTCGCTTAAACCGGAAATCTCTATTGAGTTTAAGGGAAAATATAAGAGAAACAATATGTTAAAATAAAAGGAGATACGGCGTGTATTATTGTTATTTGAGAGGAAAGCAGTATGAGTTGTTAGCAGTTAGAGCAAGTCTTTCAAAGATAGTTCAGAAAAATATGGCTGTTATCGTTGAACCAGTAAGAGAAAGTACTCGTGATCTTTACAGTTGTTTGAGGGATGCTTGTAATCAGAATGCGCGAGTTATTCTGATTATAAACCCTAAGTGTGGTGAGATTAAAAATAATCATCGTGCATTGGAAGAGTTAATTCAGGGTTCCATTGATATAAACCCTAATGTTGAATTGGGTTTTATTGTTGATGATAATACAGGGGCTAACCAGCTTGCTGCTTTTTTTAATTCTTATTCACAATTTTCTAAATCTATAATTCATTTTGGAAGTTATTCCAACCCATCTCAGTTGCTTAACCTTCAACTTAGCGATCCTTTATTTTTAAATAATGTTTTTATTGATGGGGGATGCAGTTCTCACTATATTTCTTCTTTTGGTCAGGCTAATAAGGTTTTGATTCGAGATGGATTAAGGCGTACCTCTACAAATGCAGGGTATGCAAATAATATAATTGAATTTTTTTCTGATTTACATGCTAATTATGTAAGCCTTGGCTTTCAAGGTTTTGGCGATTTCTCTATAGTTGGAGATCATTTTTCTGAGGGTGGTGGACAAGCGGTAACAGCGGCTATACATATTACATATGATAATCTGATTGTGCCTGATATTTCAATTCACCATTTTCTTTCTGATCCGAGAACTACGTATGAAGATGTTGCAATCTTAATTGATGAGGCTTTGGAGAAATTAGATGGGTTTATTAAAAATACAAGGCCAGATATACTTGCATGGTCAACGTCTTGCAATGAATTAATTTCTATTTACAATACTCCAAATAACAATACGAATCTGGCATATATTAAAAAACTATCAATAAAACATCACTTCGAATTAATGCATCATATTTTGTGATTGGTTCTAAGAGGTGTTTTTGACACCTCTTTTTTACAATTAAAGGTGGGCTTTTAAAATATTGGTGTGGTTATGCGAATATATTTAACATCAATAGAGTTTTTTAGGGGTAAATTAAAGGGGGTTATATATTCGAGTTGTTCTCATTTCGTATTTTTCTTGCCGTATTTCTATGATGCTCCCTTGAGATAAAACACCCCCTTGAAATCCCACCAAAACTGTCGTAATTTTATCCACGCAACACCGCTGTCGATGACAGCCACCAATGTTTCCAGTATCAGGATGATACGAGTGACCCGTGAGAAACGCCTTCGGGTGGTCACAACGCCAAAGTCATAGGGAATGGAGCGTGGTCTGAGACTGACGCCTTCGGGCGACCACACCGGTACTGTTACTCTTCCATCGCCTGCAAGGAAGAGAGCGTGATGAAGAAGCGCGGTAAATCTGCCAGCCTTTGGGAGCAGATGTCGTCAGGTAGTTTGAGCGCCGTTACGAGCGTGACGATGAAGGTCAGTTAAACTAAACCATAGCCCATTGGGCCCTAAGTTTTACCCATAACCGGCTTGCCGGGCGGCGTAAAATGCTTCACTTATACTATACCCAGCCAGAGCGCGGTTTTCCCGTACCGTAGGACACTGGCTTGTAGCTGCAACGTTTATCGTTGTAGTGATTTCACATACTAAGCGACTTAACTGGCGCTTACTCTCGTAAGTTCACGTTAGCGTGCAACTTCGATTTTACTCGTCCCAACGATTGCCATCTGTACGTGTGAACGTGCGGGTTGTACCGCATGATGCCGTAATGCATCAGGGCTGTATCCGCCTGTCACGCTTTCACCCGGCGTCACTTTTACCGCGCAAGCAGGTGAAAGTGACGCCGCGCACTGACGTCTTTCTCGACTTTACTCATGGCCGTTTGCGCTGCGTGTCAACATTCTGACACCACCGTTTTCGCGCCTCATTGTGTTTAAAAGCATTCTGGATCGATACCGAGGCAGGCGATTTGCCTGGGGGTATGACTGTGTGAACAGCGGTTGCACTGTGTGCATCACCGAACCCCCGATACCTCAACAAAACCCAAGCCCTCCGGCGCACAGGTATCGTTCAGGCAGAGCACCGACTCTGCATAGCAGCCATGCGCCGAAGGGCTGAAGTCGAGATAAGAGCATGACAAAACTCAGTCGTGAAATGAAAACATGGGCGAAACAGGCGGGTGGCAGCCATAAAACGGTTCATGATCGCCTCCGTATTGTTGAGCGTTTGTGCCGTCATCTGCTGGCACTCAACATTCAGGTGCGCAGCGTACAGCACGTTAAAGCCCGGCATATCGAAAGCTATGTGGCGGCCCGCCGCTCTCAGGGCATGGCTTTACGCACGCTGCATAACGAGATGTCCGCCTTGCGCAGCGTGCTGCGTCTGGCAGGCCGGGGAAAACTGGTGGATGATCCCCGCCTGAGCAATCAGGCGCTGGGGCTGGGTGGTGCCAGCCGGGCAGGCACTAAATATGCCATCCCGGATGCGCTCTATCAGTCCGTGCTGGAGTCCGCCCGCCGGGAAGATGTCGGTCTGGCCTGTGCGCTCCAGCTTGCCCGGCTGCTGGGGTTGCGTTCGCAGGAAGCGGTGCAGTGTTGCGCCTCGCTCAAGCGCTGGGAGCAGCAACTGATCCGGCAGGCTGACCGGCTCACTGTCGTGTTTGGCACCAAAGGCGGGCGACCGCGTGAAACCCGCGTGCTGGACAGCGCAGCGGTACTTGCTGCTGTGCGTGAGGCACTTGTCATCGCCGACAACCGCAACGGCAAACTCATCAATAAACCGGATTTGAAAACCGCCATGAATTTCTGGCGTGCTCGTACTACCCGCCTCGGCCTGACCGGCCCGCACTCCCCCCACAGCCTGCGCTATGCATGGGCGCAGGATGCCATGCGTTTCTACCTTGCCGACGGGTTTAGCCGTCAGGAGGCACGGGCGCTGGTGTCGATGGATTTGGGTCATGGCGATGGCCGTGGCCGTTATGTTGAACGTGTCTACACCCGTCAGGAGGAGGCGTAATGATGTCCAATCTCACTCTGTTGCGTTTGCCCGATGTGATGAAAAAAACCAGCCTCAAAAAATCCTGGATCTATTACCTGATCGATCGTGGCGAGTTCCCCCAGCCGGTGAAGCTGGGCGCACGTTCTGTCGCCTGGGTGGAGAGTGAAATCAACGACTGGATTGCCGAGCGTATCCGTCAGCGGGCGGAGGGGCGCAAATGAGTCATTCAGCTTTTCTTCTGGCGGGCAAATTGGGCTATACTGCGCGGGCTACGGCAAAATCCGTAGCCGGAATTGGCGTTCCGAACAATAGTCTGGTGCCTGAATACGCACATTGTGCGTATTTTTTTGCAGGCAAGCGTCGAGCTGTACCTTCAATGGTGGCTCGTGCGGGGCTTCCGCAAGGAAGGCCGGTAGCCAGACTGTCCGGTAACGCCAACCTCGCACGGGCTACCACCCGCGAGATTGGCGTCTCTGGTGGTAGCTATCACAATTGCTACAGTCTGGAGGCTGCCTTATGGCTACGACCCTTAGCTATTCCTGCCTGCAATCTTTCACCTCTCTTGTGGAGGTGCGCTATGTATAACCCCACACCGCTGTTACTGGAAGAGATCGCCGATCACTGCCGGGTGCTGGCCTACGCCATCATTGAGCTGGAAAACCCCGTTGCCAAAGAGCTGCTGATGTTCATCTTATGGGAGCGGCTTAACCTGCTGAATGACACGCTGGATGCGGAGGTGCCGGACAATGAGTAAGTTTGTCTCGGAAAGTGTTGCACAATCCCGCCACCGCTGGCCGTCGATTCTGGCGGCATTAGATATCTACTTTCCTGCCGGGGGCCAGCATGGCCCTTGCCCTGTCTGCGGTGGAAAAGATCGCTTCCGCTTTGATGATAAGCGTGGGCGTGGCACCTGGTTCTGCAATCATTGCGGCCACGGTGATGGTCTGGATCTGGTCGCCCGCGTCAGGCGGTGTGACATCGCGGAAGCGGCCAGAGTGGTGACGGCACTGGCGTCATCAGCCAGTGAAACACCGCCCGCCAAAGAAAAGGCGGTTGATCCCCGCCCGCTGGCAGAGCGCATCAAGGCGCTGATGGCTGCCGCGAACACCGGGGAAAGCCCATATCTGAAAGCCAGAGGGCTGATGACACTGGCGATGCTGCTGACTGCCGCACAGGCAATGACCATCGGGCGTGTCCGGTTTGGCGAAGGATCGCTACTGTTGCCGATGTTCCGCACCTCCGGTGAACTGGCAGGGGCGCAACTGATCACGCCCGGCGGTGAAAAGCGGTTGTATCCCGGCACACAGTTGAAAGGGGCGTTTATTCCGGTCAACCACGGCCCGGAGCCGTCGAAGCTGATTATCACCGAAGGGTATGCCACAGCGCTCACTCTGCAACAGTGCTCGTCATGCCATGTGGTGGCGGCGGTATCGGCTAATAACCTGCTGAACGTCGCGCAGGCATTCAGGGCGCGTTATCCCCAGTGCTGCCTGATTCTGGCCGGGGATAACGATATTCACCCGGATGGCGCGGCCAACACCGGAAAACTGATGGCGGAGAAAGCGGCGCAGGCCGTTGACGGCTGGGTATCCCTGCCGCCGACCGATACCGCCTGCGACTGGGATGATTTTCGCCAGCGGCACGGCATGGAAGCCACCAAAGCCGCATTCCGGCGTCAGCTTACCCGGCCTGCCGTTATCAGCCCGGCCCCGTTGCCTGACGCCGGGCTGTCTCCTGTCACGGCATTTTCCTCTGCCCTGCCACTGCGTAAAGGCTCGGAAGGGTTTGATACCCGACAGGATTACCTGATCAAGGGCTACCTGCCGAGCGGCGCGGTTGCCAGTGCTTACGGTGCCAGCGGGTCGTATAAATCCTTTCTGGCTGTTTCCTGGGCGTGCCATATCGCCACCGGGAAGCCGTGGGCCAACCGACCAGTCACACAGGGCGCAGTGATTTATGTGGTGGGTGAAGGCGGGATCGGCGTACCGCGCCGGATTCGGGCGTGGGAGGAAACGCTGAACGACCGTAGCCCGATCGATGCGCTCTACCGCGTTGACTGCCCGGTATTCCCGGCCAGTCCCGACAGCGTGGAGCAGGTGATCAAGGCCGCCCATGACGTGCAGGCCGCCACCGGGATGGCGGTACGGCTGATCATTCTGGATACACTGGCCCGCTGCTTTGGCGGTTCGGATGAAAACGCCGCTAAAGACATGGGGGCGTTTATTCAGGGGTGCGACTACATCAAGGCGGCCACGCAGGCCACGGTACTGATTATTCATCACTCCGGCAAAGATCAGGACAAAGGCGCTCGCGGCTCCAGCGCCTTCCGGGCTGCGCTGGACGTGGAGTTTAATGTGCGCCGCGAGGCCGACGGGCAGGCGCTGATCCTGACCTGCACCAAAATGAAGGACGCCGAAGAGCCGCCACGCCGGGCCTACGACCTGACGGCGGTAAATCTGTACGTGGACGATGACGGCGAGCCGGTCACGTCGCTGGTTCTTAGGGATGAAGGCCGGGAGGTCCGCGATGACCCGACCGACGCTGACCCGGCGCTCAGTGGGATCACCCGGCTGACGGATAACCATGTGGCGCTGTGGGAAGCGATCCGCTCGCGCACGGCCAGTGGCGACGGCTGCACCCGCGCACTGGTGCGTGACGATATGCGGGCGATGGGGTTTGATGTCTCCAAAAAGTTTACCCGCTGGCTGGATAAACTCGTCAAGGATGACCTGATCGCACTGGATGGTGAAAACATCGTGCCATTATCAAAACGCGATAACGTGGGGGAATAAACGGGGGAGATGTGGGGGATGCCGGGTATCAGGTTATGGTATCTGGCGACGTCCCCCACTTCCCGGATGCCTATATACCCTAAGTGGGGGAGAATAGTTAACTTGCTGTATATCAATGATTTATTTTTCCCCCTCCATCATCCGGTGGGGGAAGCGTATTACGCGGTAAAGTGGGGGCAAGGTGGGGGCATCAGCACAGAAAACCGCTTTACCAGCATGAACGCTATTTACCCCTTTCCTGCCTGATACGACGTTTTCTGTCAATCAATGTACCCGCTTCATCAAAATAGCGGCTGGGCCAGATTTCAGCGGGATGTTTGTCCAGTGCGGTGGCAACCAGCCATTCCCCCTTCGGCCAGGGACGTACCAGCACATTCGCCAGTGTGGAAGAACTGAGTCCCGCAGAACGGGATAGCGAGGCCAGCGTGGTGCCTTTCTTGCGCAAGCCGGCGATGATATCCGCCTGATGCCAGTCGTTATACGTAGTCATACCTTCTTCCTTATTTATTAAGATGTCAGGTAACTATACGTACTAATTCTTCCGCATTTACTAAGAGTTACTTAGTGGTATGAAAGCCGGTTTTTATCGAGAGCTTAGGGATTCTTGCCGGGATAGACGAAGCGATGGCCAGCGCTCGCATGAATCAATATGAGCGTGGGATTCACACGCCAGATTTTGAGCTGGCGTGCCGACTGGCTGCTGTACTGCATGTTCCGGCCTGTTATTTTTATACGGTAGAAGATGATTTGGCAGAAATGATCCTGTCGTTTTACGACACGAAGGAAAATCCATCTTCATAGAGCCACGGAGCGCCCGCCCCTCCCAAAAAAGGGGCGGGCGCGGTGCCAGACGCTATCATGATTGGCAGACCATAAGATCTGGTCGCGACTAATAACGTTAAGTAATTGACCTTCGACTAATACTGATGGGAAATGACGCCATTTATTTTAAATCAGCATGCTTAAATGTTTGCTCGCCAGCCTGGCTATTTGTCATTTTTAGCATGTTACTCTCTTCTTTATCAGTGATTAAGGCGTTACATAAACCCTCTTTATTTTGATAAAAATTTATTACCATAACGATAATAATAAGGTGTGTTCCTGTATTTCTGACGCGACAAAACCCCAGTATTGGTAGAACGCTTTTGCCTCATCAGATAACGCATGTACCAATAACGCTTTGTTGCCTACCTGCTGCGCTACATTGCGGGAGCGGAGTACCGCATCTTTCAGAAGCCCGGCACCGATCCCCATGCGTTGATAACGTTCATCAACGGCTAATCGGCCAAGTACCAGAACAGGAATGGGGTCAGGCATATTGCGCCGGAATGCGCCCGGTGCAACCTGACGCTGGATGCTACCCGACGCGAGGGCATAGAACCCCACCACACGCTGTGTACCGGCTTCACACACCACGAAGGTGCGTGAAGCGCCCAGCGTCTGATTTTTTAACGCCTTGCGTTTCAGCCATTCATTCAATGACGGCTCGGAACAATGAAAATCCACAACTGCATGTTGAGGCAGCAATAATTCAGGTGCCGTTATTCCCACGGAGATTTCCTGTTCAGTAATGCATTCACACGCGGATTATCTGTGACAGGTGATTCCAGCACCTGAATGAAAGCATCATATTGTTCATCATTGACCAGAAACAGCCGTTGATCCAACAACACATCCTCAGCCTCACGGCAGGCAGCATCAAGGATAAACTCTGTTCTTGATTTCGACAGCAATTTAGCGGCGACATCAATCAGCTCCCGCTGTGATGCTTTAGCACGAATATTAATCGGCATTTCTTTTGTCTCTGTTCGCATCGTGACCTCTCTGTGTAGCGAATAGCTATACATTCAGTATAGTGAACGGTACAGAAAATAGCCATACGCCATTCATGAACAACATTTTCGTCATCGCGGGGTTGGGTTAGGATCTGTTGCACGGAATCGAACCAGAACGGATAAGAATTAATCTTATTGATAAAATGACGTGATATAGCTCATTGAAAACATGGGCTAAAAATGAAGTAGGGGCATAAAAGGGGGCACCCAAGTTAGATTGGTGAGTATTAAGTTTTATTATTCAATTAATTACATAATTTTGCGTGTCCGGCCTTCGCACCATTAGTATGTAAATAGACCTCAACTGAGGTCTTTTTTTATGCCTAAAATTCAGTCCCCGCAAGGCTCCCCTCGCTTTTTCAGTCAACATAAGTCAACCTGATTCAATCTACATCAACTTACTGATGCGGGTACAAATGGTGGTGACCATGACCCCAAATCTGATCCACCCATAATCAGAAATAACCGGCTTCTGACCATGACCCCAAATCTGATCCACCCATAATCAGAAATAACCGGCTTCAGGTTGGTTGCATATTCTGGCAACCGGCAGATTTTTCGGCGAATTCAGCAGGGGTCATCCATCCCAGCGCGGAATGGGGACGGCCCTGATTATAGTGTATGCGCCAGGCCTCGATTTTGCACCGCGCATCTTCCAACGACATGAACCAGTTCTCGTTCAGGCATTCCTGCCGAAGCCTGCCGTTAAAAGACTCCACCGTGGCATTATCCGTGGGTGTCCCGGGCCGCGAAAAGTCAATCCTTATACCCCGTTCGTAAACCCATTTATCCAGCATTTTCCCTGCAAATTCAGAACCATTGTCGGTTTTCAGTAATAGTGGTAAAGGTCGCTTGAGCGCTATGCTGTTCAGCATCTCTGCAACTTCACCTGAGCGTAGATTCTGACCCACGCAGATCCCCAGGCATTCGCGCGTATAGAGGTCAATGACTGTCAGCAGACGCAGCCGACGCCCGTCGAATAAGGCGTCAGAGACAAAATCCATGCCCCACACGTGGTTCGGATAGAGCCCCTGAGGCTGCGGCTGACGCCGCTGAGCGGATTTATGGCGACGTGGGCGTTTGAGGCGCAGCGACAGTCCCTGTTCGCTGTAGAGCCGGTAGATCCTTTTGTGGTTATCACGCCAGCCTTCTCGCCTGAGCATCACGTGTACCCTGCGGTAACCGTAATGCACCCGGGTTTCGGTGATCTCCCGAATGCGCAAGCGCAGCGCGCTGTCGTCTGCAGCCACAGAACGATAGCGGAATGAGCTGCGACTGACGCGTAGCGCAAAGCAAACCTGCCTCTCGCTGGCTCCGTAACGGGCCTGCAAATCCCTGACCCATTCGCGCAAACGTGCCAGCGTCAGATCTTTTTTGCCAGTACGTCCTGTAGCATGGCTTTATCGAGGCTCAGGTCGGCCACCAGCTTCTTCAGCCTGAGATTCTCTTCTTCCAACTGCCGCATGTGTTTCAGCTCTGAAGGCGAAATCCCGCCGTATTTCTTACGCCACGCGTAAAAAGTGGCGTCGGAGATCCCCAGCTTGCGGCAGACGTCCGGCACAGAGGTCCCAAGCTCTGCCTGCTTGAGGGCAAAAACAATCTGCTCTTCAGTGAATCGTGACTTTTTCATCGGCACCGCCTCCATTCAGGGGAGTTTTTATCATGCCGGAATTCTGTTTCTGAATGGAGCAGGATTTTGGGTCAGGGTCAGTTCACACCTCACCCACGCCGCTCACCACAAGCAACTAACAAGGAGTTGACTATGGCTGACGCGCATTCTACGCCAGACACCGCCGTTTTTAAAATCTCTCAGCACGAGCGCTATCAGCGCGTCGGCTATCGGCCCAACAAGGGCAACACTTCCACGCCCGCCATCAACATCAGCGGCAAGTGGCTCACTGAGGCGGGATTTACCACCGGCCAGCCGCTCAAGTTGCGTGTCATGCCGGGCTGCATTGTGATTACCGTGCAGAATATCCGCGCACTGTGGCAAGACCTGCACGCGCTGAGCATCGCGCCGTTTGATGAGAATGCCGTCACGCACTGGCTGAACCGTTTTCCGGGTGGGCTTAATCTGGCAGGGATGGAGAACGGGCGGTAAATTACCGCCGCTGAACAGTAGATAATAATAAGCCGGAAGGATCGTTGCGATCGCTTCCGGCTTATTTTATTATTTTTTCTTGCTAAATTTATTTATCCATCCATCTTCTGTAAAAAGTTCACCGGATAAACCATCACTTATTTCGTTAATATTAACGTCTGATGCTAATATTTTTTTGTCTTCATCTTCTTCAAACATAAAAAGGAAATTAAATATAGCGTTATCAACGCACTCGGTAATTAAATCTTTAATTACCTCTTTTTGCTTTTTATCAAAATCCGACAATAGATTATGTAGTTCTATAGCTCTCTGTGATTTTAATGTTCCTAATTGAATTTTTTCAAACCTATCAATCGAACGGTCACGAACCATATGCATAACGGCACAACCAAATTTATCTAAAATCTTTTTATCTGTCATGGCGATAACTCACTTATACCAAGGGATATTTGAGGGAGAGATTGCACCTTGAGAGCGTAAATTCCATAGCGATTCAGCAACAAGACTTCTTGCTTGTTGTGTCGTTGCTCCTCCTGATTCTAGTGCATTGACTGCTATTTTCGTATGCTCTGCAAGAGTATTAAGCCGCCCACTATTATAAAGTTCCTTGAACGCCTGTCTTTGATATGAAGTCATAGCTTGATGATCTAACCCCATCTTATCCATGTAATCCTGACTAATTGAGAATCCTTTTTTAGGATCATATTTGGGATTGCTCTTAAAGCCTGCTTTAGCATGTATATGGTGTCCGCCGACATCTTTATATTCACCAGTTCCACACTTAGCAAGCCCCAACGGATCGATCCAAGTCAAGGGGTTCGGCGCGTAAGCATACAGATTTTCCCCACCCAACACCCCTATCGGGTCATAGGGACGATCCCGACGCCGTCGTATTTTTTAACGCACCTAACATGCTGATAAAAACAGCTTTTTAAAGAGCATTTTTTACAGCATTAACAGCAGCTTAACCCGAACATCCCGACGCGCACTTTTAGCCCCGGACACGCTACCGCCACGCTGTGACGTCCCTGTCTGCCTGACCCGCATCATAGCAGCGGCGGCAGCCGCTGCCATTAGTCGTTGTGTTAATGAACCGGGGTTTATCGCGGCGCGAGCCGTTCCGCAGCTTGCCTGTGGGACGGCGAAGCGTCTGCCGGGGGCGGGCTGGCGAAGCCCGCAAGCGAAGATGTTCAACAGGGAGGCCCCCGGCGGGGGCCGCACGGGGCGGAGATGGCGAGCACGGGAACGAGCAAGGAGCGGGCGACTGCGAGCCGGGCGCAGCAAGTCGCAGCGGGGTTGGGGCGGGGGCGAGGTGATGCCCTTCAGCGGAGGCCGTCAGGCCGACTTCCCTTTCGGGGTTGATGTTGACGTTGGCTGAAGGCTGACGTCGGTGCCTGCGCCGCCAGGGACGGCGGCCACGCCGTGGATGCTGAAGAACGAGTAGGATGCCGACAGCAGAGGGCGCAGCCCTGTGCGCCACGCCGCGCCAGAGTGCCAACCCCGGCGGCCAGCCGCTCACCGTGGCCGACGCAGACGCAACGCGCTCTTGCGCTTAACGGCGCCGACATAATGTGTGTTACGCGTGGGCCGCGTTCAGCGGCTTTCGCGTAATCTCCGGCATTATGTTTAATGGACGGCTGGCCGGCAACGGTGCGGCCAGAGAGCGATTTAGCGTAGCGCTGGCCGGACGGCCATTTACCCCCGCACACGCCGATGCCGAACAAGGCAAGAGGGGCGCCATGGAGGGCGCGCCTTTTGCCCTGCGCCATCCTGAGGCCTTGAAGAGAGTGAGCTACTTTTTGTTATTGTCCGGCGATGTTGTCGTGTCCGGCCTGCGCTCGTCCCGCTTCTTCTTCCGCCGCGCGGTCTGCCTGCGCTCCGCCGGATGCGTCTTTCCATGCACCTTCTGTAAGTGACCGATGGCGACCCGCGTGTAGATTTGCGTCGTTTCCAGCTTCTCATGCCCTAAGATGGCCTGGATGTGCCGCGTGTCCGCCCCGTTCTCCAGCATCTGCGTCGCCATACTGTGCCGGAACACATGGCACGCGCCCGGTTTGTCGAGGTGACCCGTGCCCCGGATGGCTTTGCCCGCCATCTGCGTCAACGTCACCCGCGCCAGTCCTTTTCCTTTGTGGCTGATAAACAGATGGCCGCTGTCATACCGTTTCGCCAGTTCCGGGCGGGCATGGTTCAGGTAACGTTCTAACCATTTACCCGCACGCTCGCCCAGCGGCACCACCCGGTCTTTATTGCCCTTGCCCTGACGCACCGCCATCACCCCCCGGCTCAGGTCGATGTCACTCAGCATCAGGCTCGCCGCTTCCGCTCTGCGTATCCCGCTGCTCCACAGCACTTCCAGTATCACCCGGTTGCGCAGCCCGATAACGGTACCGCTCTCCACCGACTGCAACACGCCGCCCGTTTCTTCCACGCTCAGCACCTGCGCCGGTAAGCGTCTTTCCTCTTTCGGCAAGGTCAGCATCTCTGCCGGGTTATACAGGATAACGTGACGCCTGAGCAGCCAGCGGAACAGCATCCGGATACCCGTCAGACGACCAAGCTGACTGCCTGCGGCTAACGGTTTGCCGTCTGCCTTGCGGTAACTCCGCAGCCAGCGCTGATACCCTTCCAGCACCGCAAGACTCACCTGTGGCGCATAGCGTAAGCCCCGGTCTTCACACCACGCCACGAATGGCAGCAGCCGTTCACGGTAACCTTCATGCGTGCGGGCGCTGTAGCCCGCGGCGCTCAGGTGGTCGAGGTAATGCCCGGTGTGCTGGCGTAACGTCTGTGTCTGGCGGCTAAGGTAAAGGGCTTCCGGGCTGGGTGGTTTTGGCTGGCTCATGGCGGCGCGTCCTGCGTGGTGAGTGGATGAGCGGCAGATAAGGGCACTACGGTACGACGGGCTTATCGTGTGCTGCCGGAACAGGGCTTTTGCCGTTAACCCGACCGGATGGCACAGAACCCTTGCCAGCACTGGCCTTGATGGGTTTTACCTTGTCCGACCGACTACCGACTGAACCCCGACCAGAGGCCGACCGCGTTTCATTAACCCCCGACCGAGCGGAGTCGTAGTTATCTTCCCCGGTTATTTCTACCGCTTCCGGCACGTCGATAAGGCCGCACAGATGCGTGTTATCTGCCTGTGCGTCACCGTCGAACAGCAGCTCATAGCAGAACGTCAGCCCGCGTTTGTGCAGCAGCAGGTATTCCAGTTCGACCAGCCGCGCAAGGTGTATCTTTAGCTGCGTGTCGCCCCATTGCACGGCGTCGCGCAACTGTTTGCGGGTAAAGTGGTATTCCGCCTTTGGCTGCCCGCTGTCGGCAACCCAGCCCTGTATCAGCATCAGCAACTTACGTGTCTGTGGCGGCATCTCGTCCAGCGTCCGGCCAAGGATTTCATGCGCAAGATTGTTGGCTAACACGATATCCGACCGTTCGACCTCGATATACTCGATAACCTGCCCACGGTGTTCTACCTGCTTCACCTCCCGCTGGTACTGGTGCAACAGCGCGATGCTTTGTATCAGCGTGAGGTACTTCATATGGTCGCGGCGGGTGCGGGTTTTATCACTCAGGAACGTGAGCTGGCTGGCGAACGGGTTCACCACCTTTAACGGGCGTAACAGCCGCTGGGCATTTTGATGTAACTCCGCCAGATAGCCTTTCTCGTTCTCCATCAGCAGCCCTTCCAGCGTCTGCTTGTGCCGCTGCAAGGCATGTATCGCTTCCGTCTGCTCCCGCGACTCGTTCACGGTGAGCACCAGACAGCGGTTTAACAGCTCCTCGTCCACATCGATAGCGGTCGTGGTCAGCATCAGCATTACCGGGCCTTTTACCGTGTACTGCTTTGTCACCAGATTACCCGTCGCATCATCCTTTCCCGTACTGGCGATGGTCAGTTCCCCGTCCGACTGCAACAGCTTCAGCGCATACGCCGCCTGCCTGACGCCTTCTTCTTCCGCGATGGCGAGGATTTTATGCTGGAGATTGGTTTCACCCAGATAGAACAGGCTTTGCCCGGTCATGGCCGAGTATTGCAGCCGCTCTTCCGGCGGTATCAGGTTCAGTACCGCATCCATCAGTGAGGATTTCCCCGCCGCCGAACTGCTCTGGATGAGCACCGCCAACGGCCTGTCCAGCTTGCGCGACACCGCCGCCAGATAACCGGCCAGCAGATTGGTCGATTCGCCCACCACGCCGCAGGCCGCGAGGTCGTCCGTTATCCTGCCGGTAAGGTTCGGGTCACGCAGCAACGCCAGCGCTTCCGCTTTCGCATCCTCATCCAGTTCTGGCACGGTTTCACTGTCGGCCTCTGGTTGGTTAAGGTGATTCTCCAGTGCCAGCAGCACCCGCCCTAAGCTACGTTTAATATCATTCTCACCCAGCCCCAACTCACTGGCCGCTAACCTCGCATAGCCCGCACGACTGCGGGCGCTCATCATGTCCACGCTGTCCGCGAACACCACGCCGCTGGCCGTGTCGAGTACCTGTGCGTTCACCTTGAGCGCCGCCGCGCCCGGTTTTACCTGCGCCATGCCCCGGATGCGCCATTGCTGGCCCGACAGCGCTATCTCAAGCTCACCGCCCGGCAACGCCTCAAGCACCACGCCCGCCCCGGATGCCTGCGCCGACCTGACGGCTTCAACCCCGGCGGCTAACGATGAGACGGGCAGCGTCGCTGCCGCTCTCTCCGGCAACGTGTCCGCCACGTCTGTGCCGGCTGCATCACTCATCGGCACCGCGCCGTCGATTAACAGTCCGAACTCGCGTTCAGGTTCGGCCACCTGACACAGGTAGCCGTTGGCGTCCATCCCCGCCGGGAACACGAGACGGAAGCAGACGGTCCCCTCAGCGGCTAACAGGGAAGCTAGTCTGACCGCCGCGTCATTGCCCGCCGGATCGTTGTCATACGCTATCAACACCTGTTTGACGCCATGCCGGATAAACGCCTGCCGCATTTCGTCCGTGAACCCGTTCACCCCATACGCCGCCGTCACATTGCGATAGCCGGCGACCCAGAAGCTCATGGCGTCGATAAGGGATTCGCATAAGATAATGGTTTTACCCGCCACTAATGCCGGTTCGTTCCAGACGCCGCCGTGCGGCCCCGGCAAGTACAGATGCAGCGGCGTTCCCTTGCGCAACCCCTCGGTGATTTTACGTCCGTAGACCTCGCGGATCTGGCCGTCCGGCGTGATAACCGGCACGATCAGCGAACCGGTAAAGTGCTCATGCCCGCTTTCGCGCATCATGCCGATGCCCCGCAACCGGGCGCGGATCTTCGCTCCGGCCTGCACCGCTTTGGGCGGCAGACGATAGGCCAGCGTCCGGTTGGCGAACCCTAAGCGGAACTGCGCGACTAACTCAGGATGGTTTAACCGGCGTTTCTCCAGATAGACAATGGCTTCCGGCGCGTTCAGCAGCGTGTGATGATAAAACTCTACCACGCGGGAGAGCAGCGCCTGACGGCCCGGCTCATCCTCCGTGAACACCGCCGGTTCATCCTGACCGACCAGCGGCTGAACAGACGGATTCTCGCCCAGTTCGCCGCGCAGCCGTTCCACCGCCTTGCGCAGACTTAAGCGTTCCGTCTGCATCACCCAGTCCAGCACCGAGCCGCCCGCGTTGCAGCCGAAGCAGTGATACAGGTTCTTCTCCGGGCTGAGCACGCACGACGGCGTTTTCTCCTGATGGAACGGACACAGCACCACCCAGTCTTTGCCGCGTTTGAACACCTGCCGACCCTGCGCGCGCACCACCTCCACTAACGGCACGGCAGCTTTCAGGTGCTGCAACTCGGAGTCGGGGATGCGGGCCATAACTCATATCCTTATAAAAATATTTCTGATAAAGCATTTATGCTTGATAAGGTAGCTTTCACGCTTTATCATGTCAAGCATGTAAAGTTCATATCAACGCACTGAGGCATGGATGATGACGAGTAATTACGGCAACATGGCTTTGTTTGATACCGTCATGATGACTGAGGTGCTTGATATGACAGACGTGAACGACACCGGATTTGCGCAGCGCCTGCGCGACCTGCGCAGGCAAAAAGGGCTTTCACAGTCTGAACTCGGCAAGCTGGCCGACCTGCATTACACCCATATTGGGCGCTTTGAGCGCGGCACATCCCGACCGGGCGGCGACACATTAAAGCGTCTGGCCGATGCGCTGGATGTGACCGGGGATTACCTGCTGGAAGGGGCGACGGATGAAGCGGCTAAAGCAAGATTTGAAGACCGCGAACTACTGCGGCAGTTTCAGGAAGTCGAGCAGTTGCCCGATGAGGATAAGGAAGTGATTAAGAAGTTGCTGGATGCCTTTTTAACCAAGAAGCAGTTACAGGCGCTGGCAAAGTAACGGAGTTAACGCGGAACTGACGCGCTTGCAACACGTCAGCCCGCTCACCACAACCAACTGGAAGGAGTTGACTATGGCTAAGGCACATTCTAAGTCAGACATCACCGTTAATAAAGCAACCAAAACAGCGCGTTACTACACGGTGGGATACGCGTCGCACAACGGCAAGCCCAACCCACCCTCGGCGATTAACCTTAAAGGCCGCTGGCTGGAAGCGTCGGGGTTTATGACGGGGATGCCGATCACCGTGACGGTTGAGCGGGGAAGGATAGTGATTGAGACCGAGATTAATCTCTGATCGTTGAACTCAACAGCAGGTAAAAAATAGCCGGAAGGATCGTTGGGATCGGTTCCGGCTTTTTATTTATATCTACAAACTATCTTTTATCCATTTATCTTCAACTGGGCTAAATCGTTCTTTTTTATCAACGCGCCACTCATCATTTTTATAATGAAGTGTGTAACGGTATTTATTTTTTAATCGATTTAGTTGATCAGTATAAATAACTACTTTCTTACCTTTGGTTTCGACATTCCCAATAGGCTGATTATCAGCATCATACTCAGGAGGTTCCCCGCAATGTAATGATGCCTGCCTACCTATTTTTCTATCTCTAATAGTACAGAACTTCAAGAAGATAGCATCTATCTCCTCCTGCGCTTTTTTTTGTTCTTCAATGCCTCCTTCTCTCATAGGAATGAGATTATTTTTCTCCCATTGATTCATAGCAGCAAAAAAATTCAATAATACATCTATCGGTTCATCTGATATGTTCATCATATATTCCTAAAGAAGTCGCCTAATACCTTAGAGCCATTTTGATAGACATCATATTGAACCCCCGTGGGGCGCAATCCACCGTTGGCATATTTAAACGTCCATTCAATATCTACGGCACCATGTTGGCTAATATAATCCCTGACCGACTTCTCAAACATCCGATAATCGCCACGGTTAATTTTTGATAGCTGAGGAAACAGATTTCCCTTGCCGCCCTGACCACCCAGTACTTTACCAAGGATATGGCCAGCATCGTCGCCCGGCAGACCTATAGCCTTAATAGCATCTCTCGCACTCGAGTTTACGGCTGTACCTGTTTTTAAATCTGCTGGCGATACAGTAGCCCGTGCTGAGGCGATCTCACCATTTGCACCACGCGTAATGGTTGGACACTTCGCCAACCCAAACGGATCAATCCAACCAACAGGGTTATGAACATACCCGTAGTTACTCTCTCCCCCCAACACCCCTATCGGGTCATAGGGACGATCCCGACGCCGTCGTATTTTTTAACGCACCTAACATGCTGATAAAAACAGCTTTTTAAAGAGCATTTTTTACAGCATTAACAGCAGCTTAACCCGAACATCCCGACGCGCACTTTTAGCCCCGGACACGCTACCGCCACGCTGTGACGTCCCTGTCTGCCTGACCCGCATCATAGCAGCGGCGGCAGCCGCTGCCATTAGTCGTTGTGTTAATGAACCGGGGTTTATCGCGGCGCGAGCCGTTCCGCAGCTTGCCTGTGGGACGGCGAAGCGTCTGCCGGGGGCGGGCTGGCGAAGCCCGCAAGCGAAGATGTTCAACAGGGAGGCCCCCGGCGGGGGCCGCACGGGGCGGAGATGGCGAGCACGGGAACGAGCAAGGAGCGGGCGACTGCGAGCCGGGCGCAGCAAGTCGCAGCGGGGTTGGGGCGGGGGCGAGGTGATGCCCTTCAGCGGAGGCCGTCAGGCCGACTTCCCTTTCGGGGTTGATGTTGACGTTGGCTGAAGGCTGACGTCGGTGCCTGCGCCGCCAGGGACGGCGGCCACGCCGTGGATGCTGAAGAACGAGTAGGATGCCGACAGCAGAGGGCGCAGCCCTGTGCGCCACGCCGCGCCAGAGTGCCAACCCCGGCGGCCAGCCGCTCACCGTGGCCGACGCAGACGCAACGCGCTCTTGCGCTTAACGGCGCCGACATAATGTGTGTTACGCGTGGGCCGCGTTCAGCGGCTTTCGCGTAATCTCCGGCATTATGTTTAATGGACGGCTGGCCGGCAACGGTGCGGCCAGAGAGCGATTTAGCGTAGCGCTGGCCGGACGGCCATTTACCCCCGCACACGCCGATGCCGAACAAGGCAAGAGGGGCGCCATGGAGGGCGCGCCTTTTGCCCTGCGCCATCCTGAGGCCTTGAAGAGAGTGAGCTACTTTTTGTTATTGTCCGGCGATGTTGTCGTGTCCGGCCTGCGCTCGTCCCGCTTCTTCTTCCGCCGCGCGGTCTGCCTGCGCTCCGCCGGATGCGTCTTTCCATGCACCTTCTGTAAGTGACCGATGGCGACCCGCGTGTAGATTTGCGTCGTTTCCAGCTTCTCATGCCCTAAGATGGCCTGGATGTGCCGCGTGTCCGCCCCGTTCTCCAGCATCTGCGTCGCCATACTGTGCCGGAACACATGGCACGCGCCCGGTTTGTCGAGGTGACCCGTGCCCCGGATGGCTTTGCCCGCCATCTGCGTCAACGTCACCCGCGCCAGTCCTTTTCCTTTGTGGCTGATAAACAGATGGCCGCTGTCATACCGTTTCGCCAGTTCCGGGCGGGCATGGTTCAGGTAACGTTCTAACCATTTACCCGCACGCTCGCCCAGCGGCACCACCCGGTCTTTATTGCCCTTGCCCTGACGCACCGCCATCACCCCCCGGCTCAGGTCGATGTCACTCAGCATCAGGCTCGCCGCTTCCGCTCTGCGTATCCCGCTGCTCCACAGCACTTCCAGTATCACCCGGTTGCGCAGCCCGATAACGGTACCGCTCTCCACCGACTGCAACACGCCGCCCGTTTCTTCCACGCTCAGCACCTGCGCCGGTAAGCGTCTTTCCTCTTTCGGCAAGGTCAGCATCTCTGCCGGGTTATACAGGATAACGTGACGCCTGAGCAGCCAGCGGAACAGCATCCGGATACCCGTCAGACGACCAAGCTGACTGCCTGCGGCTAACGGTTTGCCGTCTGCCTTGCGGTAACTCCGCAGCCAGCGCTGATACCCTTCCAGCACCGCAAGACTCACCTGTGGCGCATAGCGTAAGCCCCGGTCTTCACACCACGCCACGAATGGCAGCAGCCGTTCACGGTAACCTTCATGCGTGCGGGCGCTGTAGCCCGCGGCGCTCAGGTGGTCGAGGTAATGCCCGGTGTGCTGGCGTAACGTCTGTGTCTGGCGGCTAAGGTAAAGGGCTTCCGGGCTGGGTGGTTTTGGCTGGCTCATGGCGGCGCGTCCTGCGTGGTGAGTGGATGAGCGGCAGATAAGGGCACTACGGTACGACGGGCTTATCGTGTGCTGCCGGAACAGGGCTTTTGCCGTTAACCCGACCGGATGGCACAGAACCCTTGCCAGCACTGGCCTTGATGGGTTTTACCTTGTCCGACCGACTACCGACTGAACCCCGACCAGAGGCCGACCGCGTTTCATTAACCCCCGACCGAGCGGAGTCGTAGTTATCTTCCCCGGTTATTTCTACCGCTTCCGGCACGTCGATAAGGCCGCACAGATGCGTGTTATCTGCCTGTGCGTCACCGTCGAACAGCAGCTCATAGCAGAACGTCAGCCCGCGTTTGTGCAGCAGCAGGTATTCCAGTTCGACCAGCCGCGCAAGGTGTATCTTTAGCTGCGTGTCGCCCCATTGCACGGCGTCGCGCAACTGTTTGCGGGTAAAGTGGTATTCCGCCTTTGGCTGCCCGCTGTCGGCAACCCAGCCCTGTATCAGCATCAGCAACTTACGTGTCTGTGGCGGCATCTCGTCCAGCGTCCGGCCAAGGATTTCATGCGCAAGATTGTTGGCTAACACGATATCCGACCGTTCGACCTCGATATATTCGATAACCTGCCCACGGTGCGAGACGGTTTTCACCTCCCGCTGGTACTGGTGCAGCAGCGCGATGCTTTGTATCAGCGTCAGGTACTTCATATGGTCGCGCCGGGTGCGCGTCTTGTCGCTCAGGAACGTCAGTTGTGACGCATAGGGATTGACCACGTTCAGCGGTCTGAGTAGCCGTTGCGCGTTCTGGTGCAGTTCGGTCAGATAGCCTTTCTCGTTCTCCATCAGCAGCCCTTCCAGCGTTTGCGCCTTACGTTGCTGAGCATGGATAGCTTCGGTCTGTTCGCGGGATTCGTTAACGGTCAGCACCAGACAGCGGTTTAGCAGTTCCTCGTCCACGTCGATGGCCGTGGTGGTCAGCATCAGCATCACCGGGCCTTTTACCGTGTACTGCTTCGTCACCAGATTGCCTGTGACATCATCCTTGCCCGTACTGGCGATGGTGAGTTCCCCGTCCGACTGCAACAGCTTCAGCGCATACGCCGCCTGCCGTACCCCTTCCTCTTCCGCTATCGCCAGTATCTTATGCTGTAAGTTCGTTTCGCCCAGATAAAACAGGCTTTGCCCGGTCATGGCCGAGTATTGCAGCCGCTCTTCCGGCGGGATAAGGCCCAGCACCGCGTCCATTAAGCTGGATTTACCCGCCGCCGAACTGCTCTGTATCAGCACCGCCAACGGCTTGTCCAGCTTGCGCGACACCGCCGACAGATAACCGGCCAGCAGGTTGGTCGATTCGCCCACCACGCCGCAGGCCGCCAGGTCGTCCGTTATCCTGCCGGTAAGGTTCGGGTCGCGCAGCAACGCCAGCGCCTCCGCTTTGGCGTCGTCATCCAGTTCAGGAACGCTTTCACCGTGGGTTTCCGGTCGGTTCAGATGGTTTTCCAGCGCCAGCAGCACCCGCCCCAGCGACTGTTTCAGCGCGCTTTCAGCCAGCCCCAGCTCCGCCGCGGACAGCCGCGCATAGCCCGCACGACTGCGGGCGCTCATCATGTCCACGCTGTCCGCGAACACCACGCCGCTGGCCGTGTCGAGTACCTGCGCGTTCACCTTGAGCGCCGCCGCGCCCGGTTTCACCTGCGCCATGCCCCGGATGCGCCATTGCTGCCCGGATAAGGTGATTTCAAGTTCACCGTTCGGCAACGCCTCAAGCACCACGCCCGGTTCATCCGCCTGCGCCGCTCTCACCGCCTCAACACCGGCGGCTAACGATGAGACGGGCAGCGTCGCTGCCTCTCTCTGCGGCAACGTGTCCGCCACGTCTGTGCCGGCCGCATCGTTCATCGGCACCGCGCCGTCGATTAACAGTCCGAACTCGCGTTCAGGCGCCGGACAGGGATGTCCCAGTGTCGCGGGCGCAGGATGCGCAGGAGCGACCTCCGCTACCTGACACAGATAGCCGTTGGCGTCCATTTCCGCCGGGAACACGACCCGGAACGGTGCGATGCCGTCAGCGACTAACAGGGAAGCCAGCCTGACCGCCGCGTCATTGCCCGCCGCATCGTTATCGAACGCTATCAGCACCTGTTTGACGCCGTGGCGGATAAACGCCTGCCGCATCTCATCGGTAACGCCGTTCACCCCATACGCCGCCGTCACGTTACGATAACCCGCCACCCAGAACGACATCGCATCGATGAGCGATTCACACAGGATGACCGTTTTACCCGCCGCTAACGCCGGCTCGTTCCACACCCCGCCGTGCGGCCCCGGCAGATACAGGTGCAGCGGCGTGCCTTTGCGTAACTCACTGCTGACCTTGCGCCCGTACAGTTCACGCACCTGACCATTCATATCGATAACCGGCACCACGAGCGACCCCGCCAGATGTTCATGACCGGATGAACGCAGTATTCCCAGCGCCTGCAACTGACCCCGGATAGCCGCGCCGTCTTTGAGTTTCTTTGCTGGCAGACGATACGCCAGCGTGCGGTTGGCGAACCCCAACTTAAAGGCAGCGACTAACTCAGGATGATTCAGGCGGCGCTTTTCCAGATAGGCGATGGCCTCCGGCGCGTTCAGCAGCGTGTGGTGATAGAACTCAACCACGCGGGAGAGCAGCGCCTGACGGCCCGGCTCATCCTCCGTGAACACCGCCGGTTCATCCTGACCGACCAGCGGCTGAACAGACGGATTCTCGCCCAGTTCGCCGCGCAGCCGTTCCACCGCCTTGCGCAGACTTAAGCGTTCCGTCTGCATCACCCAGTCCAGCACCGAGCCGCCCGCGTTGCAGCCGAAGCAGTGATACAGGTTCTTCTCCGGGCTGAGCACGCACGACGGCGTTTTCTCCTGATGGAACGGACACAGCACCACCCAGTCTTTGCCGCGTTTGAACACCTGCCGACCCTGCGCGCGCACCACCTCCACTAACGGCACGGCAGCTTTCAGGTGCTGCAACTCGGAGTCGGGGATGCGGGCCATAACTCATATCCTTATAAAAATATTTCTGATAAAGCATTTATGCTTGATAAGGTAGCTTTCACGCTTTATCATGTCAAGCATGTAAAGTTCATATCAACGCACTGAGGCATGGATGATGACGAGTAATTACGGCAACATGGCTTTGTTTGATACCGTCATGATGACTGAGGTGCTTGATATGACAGACGTGAACGACACCGGATTTGCGCAGCGCCTGCGCGACCTGCGCAGGCAAAAAGGGCTTTCACAGTCTGAACTCGGCAAGCTGGCCGACCTGCATTACACCCATATTGGGCGCTTTGAGCGCGGCACATCCCGACCGGGCGGCGACACATTAAAGCGTCTGGCCGATGCGCTGGATGTGACCGGGGATTACCTGCTGGAAGGGGCGACGGATGAAGCGGCTAAAGCAAGATTTGAAGACCGCGAACTACTGCGGCAGTTTCAGGAAGTCGAGCAGTTGCCCGATGAGGATAAGGAAGTGATTAAGAAGTTGCTGGATGCCTTTTTAACCAAGAAGCAGTTACAGGCGCTGGCAAAGTAACGGAGTTAACGCGGAACTGACGCGCTTGCAACACGTCAGCCCGCTCACCACAACCAACTGGAAGGAGTTGACTATGGCTAAGGCACATTCTAAGTCAGACATCACCGTTAATAAAGCAACCAAAACAGCGCGTTACTACACGGTGGGATACGCGTCGCACAACGGCAAGCCCAACCCACCCTCGGCGATTAACCTTAAAGGCCGCTGGCTGGAAGCGTCGGGGTTTATGACGGGGATGCCGATCACCGTGACGGTTGAGCGGGGAAGGATAGTGATTGAGACCGAGATTAATCTCTGATCGTTGAACTCAACAGCAGGTAAAAAATAGCCGGAAGGATCGTTGGGATCGGTTCCGGCTTTTTATTTATATCTACAAACTATCTTTTATCCATTTATCTTCAACTGGGCTAAATCGTTCTTTTTTATCAACGCGCCACTCATCATTTTTATAATGAAGTGTGTAACGGTATTTATTTTTTAATCGATTTAGTTGATCAGTATAAATAACTACTTTCTTACCTTTGGTTTCGACATTCCCAATAGGCTGATTATCAGCATCATACTCAGGAGGTTCCCCGCAATGTAATGATGCCTGCCTACCTATTTTTCTATCTCTAATAGTACAGAACTTCAAGAAGATAGCATCTATCTCCTCCTGCGCTTTTTTTTGTTCTTCAATGCCTCCTTCTCTCATAGGAATGAGATTATTTTTCTCCCATTGATTCATAGCAGCAAAAAAATTCAATAATACATCTATCGGTTCATCTGATATGTTCATCATATATTCCTAAAGAAGTCGCCTAATACCTTAGAGCCATTTTGATAGACATCATATTGAACCCCCGTGGGGCGCAATCCACCGTTGGCATATTTAAACGTCCATTCAATATCTACGGCACCATGTTGGCTAATATAATCCCTGACCGACTTCTCAAACATCCGATAATCGCCACGGTTAATTTTTGATAGCTGAGGAAACAGATTTCCCTTGCCGCCCTGACCACCCAGTACTTTACCAAGGATATGGCCAGCATCGTCGCCCGGCAGACCTATAGCCTTAATAGCATCTCTCGCACTCGAGTTTACGGCTGTACCTGTTTTAAATCTGCTGGCGATACAGTAGCCCGTGCTGAGGCGATCTCACCATTTGCACCACGCGTAATGGTTGGACACTTCGCCAACCCAAACGGATCAATCCAACCAACAGGGTTATGAACATACCCGTAGTTACTCTCTCCCCCCAACACCCCTATCGGGTCATCGGGACTACCCGATACACGTCATACTTTTTGACGCATTCAACCTACTGAGATGATTGGCTTTTTAGCCGAGGGATTTTGCATTGTTAACATACCGTTAACACGCACTTCCCGAAGCGCACATTCCGCCGCAGGCACGCTACCGCCACGCCATGACGCTCCTTGTCTGCAACCTGCACATCATAACAGCGCTGGCGGTTGTGGTCAGCATCAGCATTACCGGGCCTTTCACCGTGTATTGTTTCGTCACCAGATTGCCCGTTGCCTCGTCCTTGCCGGTGCTGGCGATGGTCAGTTCCCCGTCACTCTGCAACAGCTTCAGCGCATACGCCGCCTGCCGCACGCCTTCTTCTTCCGCGATGGCGAGGATTTTGTGTTGCAGGTTGCTCTCGCCCAGATAGAACAGGCTTTGTCCCGTCATGGCGCTGTACTGCAAGCGCTCTTCCGGCGGTATCAGGTTCAGCACCGCGTCCATCAGCGAGGATTTTCCGGCTGCGCTCGACGACTGGATTAGCACCGCTAACGGCTTCTCCAGCTTGCGCGATACCGCCGCCAGATAGCCCGCGATAAGGTTGGTCGATTCACCCACCACACCACAGGCGGCAAGGTCGTTACCGATACGCGTTATCAGCTCAGGAGATTGCAGCAGCGCCAGCGCTTCCGCTTTGGCCTCGTCACTGACCTCCGGCGCAACGCTCTCCACCGCAGGCTGATTCAGATGGCTTTCCAGCGCCAGCAGCACCCGCCCCAGTGAGCGCTTCACTTCCGACTCACCCAACCCCAGCTCGGTCGCCGCCATCCGCGCATACCCGGCACGGCTGCGGGCGCTCATCAACTCCACGCCATCGGCGAACACCGCACCGCTTTGCGTATCCAGCAGTTGCGCATTCACCTTCATCACGCCGCTGCCCGGCTTTATCTGCGTCACACCGCGCAGCCGCCACTGCTGGCCGGATAACGCTATCTCCAGCTCACCGTTTGGCAACACCTCAGCCACAACCCCGGCAGCTAAAGAGGTGGCAGGTTGAGACGTTTTTTCAGGCTGTGGCGCGGCTTTCCGTTGTGGCACGGATTCAGGTTCAGCACTGACCGCCTCCCCCATCGCCATTGCGCCTTCTACCGCAGCACGGAACGCCTGCTCTGGCTCCGAGACTTTACGCAGGTATTCATTGGCATCCATCCCGGCTGGGAACACCACGCGGAACGGTGTTATGCCATCAGCGACTAACGCAGAAGCCAGTTTCACCGCACCCTCATCGCCTGCCGCGTCGTTATCGAACGCTATCAGCACCTGTTTTACGCCATGCCGGATAAAGGCTTGCCGCATCTCATCGGTAACGCCATTCACCCCATACGCCGCCGTCACGTTGCGATACCCCGCCACCCAGAACGACATCGCATCGATTAACGATTCGCACAGGATGACCGTTTTACCCGCCACGAACGTCTGCTCGTTCCACACACCGCCGTGTGGCCCCGGCAGATAAAGATGCAGCAGCGTGCCTTTACGTAACTCAGTGCTGACCTTGCGCCCGTACAGTTCACGCACCTGACCGTTCATATCGATAACCGGAACCACGAGCGACCCGGCCAGATGTTCATGGCCGGATGAGCGCATTATCCCCAGCGCCTGCAACTGACCCCGGATGGCCGCGCCGTCTTTGAGTTTCTTCGGTGGCAGACGGTAGGCCAGCGTGCGATTGGCGAACCCTAAGCGGAACTGTGTCACTAACTCGGGATGATTCAGGCCGCGTTTCTCCAGATACGCCACCGCCTCCGGCGCATTCAGCAGCGTGTGGTGATAGAACTCAACCACACGACCCAGCAGTGACTGTCTTTCCTGTTCATCGGCAATATCCGCCACCGGTGGCAACGTCTCAGCAGCTGGCACGCTGCCCAGCTCACGCCGCAGCTTGTCGACCGCGTGCGGCAGGCTTACCCCCTCCGTTTTCATCACCCAGTCCAGCACCGAGCCGCCCGCGTTGCAGCCGAAGCAGTGATACAGATTCTTGTCTGGCGAGATAACCATAGAAGGGGTTTTCTCCTGATGGAACGGACACAGCGTCACGTAGTCCTTGCCGCGCTTGACCAGTTTGCGCCCCTGCTGCTCCGCTATCGCCACTAACGAGACCGCGGCTTTCAGGTGTTGCAACTCGGATTCTGCGATGCGTGCCATATAACTGTCCCTTCCAAAACCTTGTCAAGACCATTTATGTGTTTTATTATGGCACACATATATGTACCACAGTCAAGCAGGGATTAAAGGAGGGGGTAAAATCATGAGCAACTCGGTTTACTGGTGCTTCGCTATGCCCTTGTCTGAACGTCTTATCACCCTGCGCAAGCAACGCAGCCTGTCACAACAGGCAATGGCGGATGCTATCGGTATCCACGCCAACAGTTGGAAGAAGTACGAGACCGGATTGGCCCAGCCCTCCCTTGATGTGCTCAAGAAGATTGCCACCTCATTGAACGTCAGCACGGATTTTTTGTTGTTTGATGAACATGAGCGTGTGCCAGCCGACGAACTGTCGCTACAGTTTGAGGCAGTCAGTCAGTTACCGGAAGAAGAGCAGAACGTTGTCCGCGAAGTACTGGAAGGATTGATTATCAAGTATCAGGCTCGCCGCTGGGATTTAGCACGGCAGGCTGCGAAGAAGAGAGAGTAACCGTTTTTAGCGCGGCGAGGATGTGCGCTAACACACCAACGCCGCTAACCACAACCAACTAACCAGGAGTTGACTATGGCTAACGCGCATTCTACGCCAGACACCCCCATTTCCAAAACCGAGCGCCGCTGCGTTGTGGGATACCGCCCGCAAAACGGCAATACCTCCACACCCGCCCTTACCCTTTCCGGCAAGTGGCTGAGAGAAGCGGGATTTGAAACCGGCGTGAACGTCACCGTGCGGATCACCGACGGCTGTATTGTGCTGATACCCGACAGTGATGAGGTGCAGCAACTGCAACAACAGCTTTATAAGATAAAACAGTTGGTTAATGGATTGAAGGCCGGGATGGTTAATGCACTGAGCTGTGCCGCTGAATAATATAAAGCCGGAAGCATGGGGGGATCACTTCCGGCCTGTTTTAATAGATTATGCATCAGTTTCAGCGTATTCTATCAGCCGGAAACATTGTTCTTGCCACGATGGATTATTATTTAAGTTCGATAGCCAACCTTCTAAAAATTCTTTAGCAAGGAATATTTCTAAAAAATATTCCGCATTTATTTTTGCAGCTTCATCTGGAATTTTTCCATCCATAGGTTCTGCTGCAACAATAGCTTCAGAATCTGGCCTCCACGGTTGTTTTACATAAATTGTCTCATCATGATCGAAACTATTAATCTGATTTATAATCTCACATAGTGTCATCTCATTTTCCCCATACTGCATATCCACCATAGCCATCAGGATGTAATGCCTGCCAGTACTGACTTCCTGGCGTATGCTGAGTACGCGGAACTAATCGCATAACACCTTCATTAATGTCATGATGCCAAGTCCAATTTTCGGGCGGTGTTCTCGGTGCTAACCCCGTAGGCGTACGTTCAAGATTAACTCCTAACTCTCTCATATTTTTTGCAAAACCTTTATCCGACCTCATGGCATTCAATAATGACTCGTTTGCTTCTTGGAAGTGCCTACCTCTTGAGACACCAGGATAAGAATTTTTAGATAGCTTCATTTCATAGGCAGTAGAATATGCTTTGGCGGGTTTGTTACCAGCCGGACAATTCGCCAACCCAAACGGATCAACCCAATTTAATGGATTATGAACATACCCGTAATTACCTTCACCCCCCGCTATCCCTATCGGGTCCGGCGAGATATACCCGCCGCCGGCCGGGTCGTAGTACCGAAATCGGTTATAGCACAGGCCGCTTTCGCTGTCACGGAGCTGCCCGGCGAACGCCAGTCCCGGGTCTGCGCTCTCCGTTTCCGCGACCGCTCGCTGGCCCCACAGCGTCGCTTTCGGCGCCTGCCAGCGCAGTGCGCCTTCGCTATCGTACAGCGCCTGCGGCTCGCCGTTTTGCGCGCTGCTCACAAAATCCGTTTCCCAACCGCCCGCGGCGGTGTACCGCTGCTGCACCACCAGCTCCCAGCCGTTGTAGACCCAGTGTCGCCGCGACGTCTGTTGTCCTTGTCGATAGTGTCGCACTTCCGCTATCTGGTCGCCGTCCCACAGGTAGCGCACCTCTTCGCCACGCTCGGCGCAGCGTTTGCTGACCCGACGCCCGAACGGGTCGTAGCGGTAGTACCAGGTCTCGCCGCTCGGCGTGTCCACCGCCCGCAGCTGGTTGCGGCTGTCCCAGCGGTAGTGCCACACCTGCGCCCGGAATCCCGGTTTTACCTGCTGTCGGCGCACCAGACGCCCCGCCCGGTCATAGGTGTAATAGGTGTCGTCGAGCTGTACCAGCCTTCCTGCTTCCCACTCGGTCAGCCGTCCTTTCTCCTGCGGCAGGCCGGTGCGGGTATAGTGGTAGTCGGTCTCGGCGGTCGGCGTCCTGCCCGCGCCGCCGGTCAGGACCGACAGCACTCGCCCGGTCTTGTCCAGCCGATACCCTTCGCTGTCGCGATTGGTACGCACGCCCGTCACGTTGCCCGCGCCGTCGTAGCGGTACTCCCGCGTCTGCTGTGCCTGGAGGCGTCCGTCGTGCGCCTGACCGCTCATCTCGCGCGTCAGCCACCCCATCGCGTCGTACTCGCGCGTCTGCAGGAAGCGCCCGCCCCGGCGTTCGCTCTCGCGCCCGGCGGCGTCGTGGTTTATCGTCAGCTCCGCGCCGTCCGGCAGTACCACCTGCTTCAGTTCACCGGTCCGGCTGTAGCGGAAGGTGCTGGTCAGCCCGTCTTCCTTTTCCTCTTCCGACCACAGCAGGGTGCGCGTCACGCTGTGTTCGTCGTAGGCTCTTCGCACCTCCGTGCCGTTCTGCCACTCGCGCACCACCCGGTCGCGCAGGTCGTATTCCAGCTGCACGTGGCTGACCGACGACGTCACCTCGGTCAGCCGTCCCACCGCATCGTAGCGATAGTGCACCGTCTCTTCCGGCGAGGTTTCCTGTATCAGCAAACCGCGGCCGTCGTACTGAAAAGTGCGCCGTTCGCCTTCGCCGTTGCGCACCTCGATGCAGTGGCCGTCTTCGTCATAACCGTAGTGGGTGACCGTGCCGGCCATATCCTGTTCGCGGATGACTCGCCCATCCGCATCCAGCCACCACTGCCAGCGGCTGCCGTCCGGCGCGGTGACCGATGTCAGCTGCTGCGTCTCCGGGTCGTAGTCGTAGCGCCAGGTCCGGCCCTGTGCATCGGTGCGCGAGCGCAGCAGGTCGAACGCGCCGTAGCTCTGACGCCACATCGCCCCGTTGCCGTCGATATAGCTCAGCAAGTTTTTATGGCGGTCGTACTGATGCTGCTCCTCGCGTGCATCCGGGCGCAACAGCTGCTCCGGCAGACGCCAGCTGGCGCGCCGGTAGCCAAACTGATACGCCGCGCCGTCCGGGCGCAGCCACTGCACCACCCGGTCCTGCGGGTCGTAGCGCAGGTGCTGCCTACGGCCTTCCGCGTCCGTGGCGCTCAGCAGGCGCTGGCGATGGTCATACTGCAACCGCGCCTGCACCTCGCCCGCCCGGTCGCTAACCTGGGTCAGCAGCCCGTAGCGGTTCCACGTGAAGTGTACTTCGCTGGCGTCAGGCCCGGTCAGCTGCACCGGGTCGCCCGCCGCATCGTATTCCCACGCCCAGGTGCGGCCCAACGGGTCCGTCACGCCGCACAACCGTTCCTGCGCGTCGTAGTCGTAGGCCCACACCTGGCCACCGCCGTCGGTGAAGGTGCTGACCAGGCCGGTCTGCTCCAGATAGGTGAAGGCGGTGACGCGGCCCTGCGGCGAAATTTCCCGCAGCAGGTTGCCGTGCTGGTCATACTCGTAGCGGGTCTCATGGCCGAGCGGCGAGCGCTGATAGCTCATCAGCGACAGGTCGTTAAAACCGTATTCGCTGCGATGCCCCTGACCGTCGGTCATGATGACGCGGTTGGGGTAATATTCGAAGCGTCCGGTCAGAAAGCCATCGGCGCAGGTGGTGAAGACGCAGCGGCCCTGCTCGTCATACTCGTAACGCGCCCAGGTCTGGTCGTGGTCGTCCCAGCGCGTCAGCCGATTGGCCGCATCGTATTCGTAGTAGAGGTGGTACAGCTGGGTGGCGTCCGCCTCCATCAGGCGGCCCAGTTCGTCCTGACGATACAACGCCAGCTCGGTGTGCTGGGCGCCGTCGGTGCGGATAAGCTGATGCACGAACTCGCCCTGCCACACCAGCCGCACATCGATGCCGTCGCTGTGCCGCACCTGTTGCAGGCGACCCTGCCTGTCACGCAGCAAGGCGATGTGGTTGTCATGCGTGTCGCGGATTTCACTCAGCAACCGCGTATCACCTCGCACCACGCTGAATGCGCGCCAGGTCTGGCTGTCCCGGTGCCACAGGCTGAAACCTTCGCCGCGGCGGTAGAGGGTAAAAGCGGGGTAGAGCGGGCAGAACACCGCCTGGATGTCCTGATGAAAGGTGAAGTCGATGTCATAGCCCTGCGCCAGCGTAATGACAACATGGGTATTCAATCCCTCCTGACTGACCCGGGCGACCTCGCTCCAGCTATCGTGCCAACCGTGCCCCAGCAAGCCGGTATGCGACGAAGCCGAGCGGTAGGTCCGTTCGAACACCAGCGGCAGCGTCTGTCCCAGCGCGATATCCTGCCGCGACTCAATCACGTCACCGCTGGCGATATACACCGGGTCTTTCAGGAAGGCTCTTACCGATTCCTTGACGCGCGCCAGGCCTTTGCTATCACGAAAAGCGCGACTGGCGCACCCCGCGATACGTTTTAACTCGCGAGCGGTCATCAAGGCACCGGCGTACATTCCCCTGAGCGCGGCTCGGGGGTGGGTCAACAGTCTTCCCAGCCCTTTGAACAGGCCACGGCTCGGTGGCACCAGAAACTCCACCGCAATCAGGATGGCTTTTTCCCACCAGCTAAATTCGTCCTGAATATCCAAAAGGGTCTGCTGTCCCGCGCCGAAATAGACGGTGGACGCCCCCTCTTTCAGGGTGCCGCCGCACACGGTTTTATCATCGATGCGCGCCGCAGCATGCTGATTGACATATACCGTGTCGCTGCCCTGGGCTATCAGCTGCGGCGAATTGTGTTTGGTGCAGGCGACCGTATCGACTTCGGCACGTGACGCCGGAAGTTTCTCGACGAAGACATTCCCGGAGCCGGTGATCACCGGGCCAAACGGCGGCGTCACGCTGTCCACCATCGCGGCGACGCCGCCGGAAATCGCGGCAATCTGATCTTTGAGCAAATAGGTGAGCCCGAACCCAGCCGCCAGCTTGACCGCTCCTACTACCAGCGCCAGCCCCAGCCCTCCGGTAACGCCGGTCAAGGCGACCAACGCCGTCACCGCAGCGGCCGCTACGGCAAAGGCCGCTGCAGCCACCAACGCCCCGGCGATAGCCCCCAGCAGCGCGCCCAGAAAGCTGGCGTGCTTGATGGTCTTGCCCGGTGAGGTCGGCGGTTTGCCGTGACACGGCTGTGGTCGTTCCGCCGGCGGCGCGGGCTGACTCCCCGCATGCATGGCCCCCACGCGGGCCACTCGGCTCAGTATGTCATTCAGCATGTCGACTCCCTTCAGGACGCGCTTTTAAAGCTCTCCACCACCGCTAATAGCGCGGTTTTCTGCTCTTCCCGCAGTTCGCCCGCCGCCGTGACGGTAAACGTCAGCAGCAGTTGACCGCGCACCTGCATCACCACCACCTGATGCATCGGCCCCTCCGTCGAACGCCAGGTATACTCCAGCGCGCGCGCCGGTTCGCCATCCAACGTGAGTTCCCAGGCGGCGCGCTCCTCATAATTTTTTAGGTGCGCGGCGAACTGCTCCAGCGTCTGCTGATACACCGTCTCCGGCGTCAAGCCGAACTCAATCGGCGTACGGTTGACCACCAGATTGGCCGTGTCGCCCGGCAGCACAAAAACATGGAGAGATTCGTCGCGCCAGTCCGCCGGGATCGCCAGGGTGCCTTCATTCATCTGATACATGCTGTTGCCGTCCTTTAGTTCAAATCGATGCGGGTGCCGTTGAGTACGATGTTCTTGCCCACGATATTGATGTTGCCATCCTGAGTGATGAGGATATAGCCGCTGCGGGTGCCAATCTGGATGCTGCCTTCCAGCGACTGAATGGTGATGTTGTTCTTGACGTTCAGCGTCTCGGCCTCGTTCACCACCGTGCTGCGGTTTTTCGTCACGGCGATGGTCTGCTGCCCCTGAATTTCCGTCACCTGATCGCCCTGTACCGACACCGTCTGATTGCGCTGCACCACCTGCGTCTGGTCGCGCCCGACGTTCTCGCTGTGATCGACGTTGACCGAAGTGCTGCGGTTGTTCAGCACCACGGTATTCATGTCTTTTTGGGCATGCAGGAACAGCTCTTCCTGCCCGGCCTGGTCTTCAAAGCGCAGTTCGTTGAAGCCGACCCCTTTGTGGGTCGCACTCTTGATGCTCATACGGGTCTTGTGCGCCGGCAGCGCATAGGGCGCGGGATGGGTAGCGTGATAGGTGCGCCCGGTGACGATAGGCTGGTCCGGGTCGCCCTCCAGAAAACTCACCACCACCTCATGGCCGATACGCGGGATGGCCATCATCCCGTACTGACCGCCCGCCCAGCCCTGACTGACGCGCACCCAGCAGGAGCTCTGGTCGTCGCTCGCGCCGTAGCGGTCCCACGGGAACTGCAGCTTTACCCGGCCGTATTCGTCGCAGTAAATCTCCTCGCCCGCCGGGCCGACGACCGTGGCGATTTGCGGACCATCCACCCTCGGGCGGTACGGCATTTTCGCTCGCCACGTGGTGCTGGCCTTCACCACCCCAAAGGTGTTGGTCAGCGTGGTCGGCTCGCCGCCGCCTTCCTCTTCCAGCGCCTGCGGCTGGGTGCCGGTGTGGCTGACGGTCACCACCTGCCAGCCGATGTTCAGCGCCGGGTTCGGGTGCTCCGTCAGGGTAAACGCGCTGCCCGGCATCAACGCCGCGCAGTTTGACGCGCCCTGCCCGGTGACTGCGTCGGCGCGCAGCGCATCCAGCCGGTGGCCGCTGAACGCCTTGCCGCTCGGGTCCTGCTTGAAACGTCCCGGGTAGTCGTAGTGCTGATAGCTTTCGCGCTGATGCTCCAGCGCGTCGCCCAATTTTTTGTGCGACAGGCCGTAGGCCGGGGTCTTGAAGCTGTAGTCTTTTAGCTCCACTTCCGCCGTGCGCACCGCTTCCCGGTAGCTGAACCGGCGCACATAGGCGCCTTCCGACAGCCCCTGACTGGCAAGGTTAAAGAACAGGTCCGGCCCTTTCACCAGCGCCACCGCGTCGTCCGCGAACACAACCCGGTGTTTGCCCGCCTCGAATTCGTGGAAGTAGAACAGCCCTTCCTCCGCCGCCAGCCGGTCGATAAACGCCAGGTCGCTCTCCCGGTACTGCACGCAGTATTCCCGCTGGGCGTGCTCGTTGCGCAGCGCAAAGGCGAAGTCGGTAATGCCCGCTTCCTGCAACAGGACGCTGATAATCGCTTCCGGCTTCTGCGCCTGGAAGATGCGGGCGTTGGTGCGCAGGCCCAGCCGCCACAGCGCCGGACGTACCACCGCCTGATAACGCGTACGCCGAAAGCCGGTGTCGCCCTGACCGAACTCGCTGACGATACCGCTCACCCGCCGCTGCAGCTCGCCGTCGTACCACACCCGCAGCTCGCACGGCTGGTCCAGCACCGCGCCGAAGTCCACCGCCGGCAGCGCGCTCGCCAGCGACAGCCCCAGCGCAAAGGGCTGATTCAGCCCCTCGTCCAGCTGAAAATCCACCACCGAGAAGGTGCTCTCCGGCAGTGCGCCTATCGTTACGGTAAACTGAAGCCCGGTCATGCTTGCCACGTTATCCCTCTCCTTTATTCCCTGTCGCCACGGCGACCGCACAGTGCGATGCGGCATTCTGCGCCGTGATGATGGACGGTAGTTCGACTACCTGATGGATGCTGTGGTCTGCGTTCACGCACACCGCAACACCCGTCACACAACGGAAAACCCGGGCCGCAGCCCGGGTAGTCGGCATTACGCTTCGACCGGCGCACGCCAGTCGTCGGAGCCTGAAGTCCCGGCGACGGTGTGTTCCCAGTCGATTTTTCGGTAGGACAGGGACACCTGGATCAGCTGGGTGTAGTCCAGTTTGGACGGGTCCTGGCAGTGCGGCATCTGGCAGTCGATATCCACGATGGTGGCGTCGGTCAGCTTGGTGGAGAAGAAGTGCTCCTGCTTACCTTCGACAGAGGTGCGGTACCATTTCAGGGTCACGGTCGGCAGCATTTCGCCGGACGCCAGGGCGTTGTACATCAGCGGAACGGCTTTGTTCAGCGCCACGGTGAATTTGAACGGCTTGTGCACACGCTGGCCGGACGGCTGACCGGACTGCGGGTCAGTCGGGACGGTCACCACGTGCTGAAATTCCTGCACCAGCATTTCATCTTCGTGGCCCTGCACGTAGATGTTGCCGACGGAGTCGGACGTGAAGGCACCGGCGGTGATGTTGCCCTGAGTTTTCCCTTCAATGCTGATATAACATGGGGTTGGCATAGTCATGCTCCTTGTTGTTGAACGGTTTTTACTTTCGCCCGCTTGACATTGCAATGGCTATGCCAACTTTTACATCACTGTTTTATAAAGGAATTTAAAATACGGGATTTTCCCTATCCAATACCTGAGCAAAATATTGCGCAGAATGCGCAGATCGTTTGCAAACATTGCGCAAAAAGTGATTTATGCTGGAAAGTGAGCAAGAAGTTGCGCAAATTTGGCAATGATTCTGATAATTTGACTTAACGATCGCCAGAGCCCGTCATCTTGAAAGGTCAGGGCGATTGATCCGTCTTCAAAGTGAGGCATTTCAGCGCTGAAACGCCCATCTCGCACAATCGGTTCAATATTCTGGAGCCGGAGAGCCAACAACCTCCTTATCTTCACCCCATACAAACAACGCGCTCGGACTCGTCATTCGTCTTTCTAAGTCATCTCGTTGTTTAATTTTTTCGCCGTTCTCGATTTTATTTTTATATCGGACGATTATCATCCCCCAAAATTTATTTATCCCAAATTGCAAGCATATTGTATGGCATATCTAATTTATTGTTCTTTAATGGTATTAAAATAACTGGGGTTCATAAGATGGAAGTTATAGCCACCTTAAGTAATATTGTCAGGGTATAATCGGTTTTCGATGAGTTATCGATTCTCTGTTATTCTCTTGAAATGAGTGATTGAAATGTGAATGGTGTTGCGGGAGAGGCTGTATTTGACAGAATAAATAAGCCTGAGAAAGCAACTGGTATTAGTCGATAACAGTTATGATGGCGGACGTATACTATATTGTTGAATTTAATATTCTAATTTTTTCATCTCATTCTGATGTCTTTTTTGTGATTGAAGGATATCCCACGGTGAAGAGAATAACGTTGCCTCAAATTCCGCACTAACAGGACTAACGCTACTGTTTGCATTCCAATGTGTGCATTATTATGTGATGTAACTCACTGGCACTAGTTTTGTGATTATAATAACCTGAGTGATAATTAACTGGTTAATTAAAATCAGGCCTGCATTATTGTGGCTTTTTCTTATGTTTAAAACACTTGGTTTTTATTGGTTTATTCTCTTTTTTGATTTTAATTTTATTTTTATGTGCATGATTTTATATATATTTTTATTTTATTAATACGGAATAATATTATTATTGACCACCTGTAACAGGTGTGTGTATCATCTCCTCGTCAGTATTTAGTTCTATACCGCTCAATTAACTCGAAGCTAACTGCTTTTTTACTATTTGGTAATGGATATACCGAGAGGAAGTAATATTGGTTATATCTAGTTACTTAGGTAATATCACCGGTCGATAAGCGGAAAATAGTTTATTTTTCTTATCCGAACAGTGTTGTTCTAATTAACCCCGGACGTACCCTGGAAGGAATCGACCATGTTTTTTCTGGCCAGTCAGGGCCTAAACCTGGTATGCGAATATGGGAAAAGGAATTGACGGTGCATCAGTTGCACCAAAGGAACGTATCAATATCAAATATGTACCCGCAACTGGGGGACAGCAGAGCGAAATCGAACTGCCGCTGACCCTGATGGTCGTTGGTAATATGAAAGGCCGTACTGAAGAAACGCCGATTGAAGAGCGTTCTACCGTATCGATCGATAAGAACAATTTTTCTTCCGTCATGAAAGAATCCAAACTGGAACTCAATTTCAGTGTGCCTAATCGCCTGGAAGAAGAGAGCCAGGATGAGCTGCCTGTAAAGCTGAACATCGAATCTCTAGACGATTTCTCCCCCGACCGTATTGCTCAACAAGTCCCTGAATTGCAGAAGCTTCTGGAGTTACGTGAAGCGCTGGTTGCGCTGAAAGGGCCGCTTGGCAACATCCCTGCCTTCCGTCATCGTCTGCAGGATCTGCTGGCCAGCGAAGATGCGCGGGAACAGCTGCTGAAAGAGCTGGATCTGGTGAAACCTGCCGAGTAACACGTTGGATTGACGAGAAGGGAAACAAACATGTCAGTAGTAGAAGAGAAAGCCCAGGCGGGCGCCGAAAGTGCCGCGCCTTCCTTGCTTGATGAAATCATGGCCCAAGCCCGACTCACGCCTGTCGATGAAGGCTATAGCGTCGCCAAGCAGGGGATCGCCGCGCTGATTTCAAACATTCTGGACAGTGGTGATACGAGCGAGCCGGTCAACAAGGCGCTGGTAGACAGCATGATCGTTGAGCTGGATAAAAAGCTCAGCAAGCAGGTCGATGTTATTTTGCACGCCGAGGAAGTTCAGGAGCTGGAATCCTCCTGGCGTTCGCTGAAACTGATGGTCGATCGCACCGATTTCCGTGAAAACATCAAGATTCTCATGCTTCACGCTACCAAGCAGGAGCTGCTGGACGACTTTGAATTCGCGCCTGAAATCACCCAGTCCGGTTTCTACAAGCACGTCTACTCAAGCGGTTACGGCCAGTTCGGCGGGCAGCCGATCGGCGCTGTGATCGGTGACTATGCCTTCACGCAAAGTTCTCCGGATATCAAACTGTTGCAATACACCAGCGCGGTGGGTGCAATGGCCCATGCGCCGTTTATTTCATCGGTTGATCCGACGTTCTTCGGCGTTGACAGCTTCACCGAACTGCCGACGATAAAAGATCTTAAATCCGTCTTCGAAGGACCGGCCTACACCAAGTGGCGCTCTCTGCGCGAATCTGAAGATTCCCGTTATCTGGGCCTGACCGCACCGCGTTTCCTGGCGCGTCTGCCGTACGACCCGGTAGAAAACCCGATCAAAGGGTTTAACTACAAAGAAGATATCAGCGTTGACCACGATCACTACCTGTGGGGCAACACGGCCTATCTGATGGGAACGGCGTTGACGGACAGCTTCGCGAAATATCGCTGGTGCCCGAACATCATCGGTCCGCAGAGCGGCGGCGCGATCACCGACCTGCCGGTACACGTTTATGAAGCGATGGGTCAGCTGCAGGCCAAGATCCCGACGGAAGTTCTGATCACCGATCGTCGCGAATACGAAATGGCAGAGGAAGGCTTCATTACTCTGACCATGCGTAAAGACAGTGATAATGCTGCATTTTTCTCTGCCAATTCGGTGCAAAAACCGAAGGTGTTCCCGAACACCAAAGAAGGGAAAGACGCGGAAACAAATTACAAATTGGGCACACAGCTCCCATACATGTTCATTATCAACCGTCTTGCTCACTACATCAAAGTGCTGCAGCGCGAACAGATTGGTTCCTGGAAAGAACGTCAGGATCTGGAACGTGAACTGAACGGCTGGATCAAACAGTACGTTGCCGATCAGGAAAACCCGCCGGCAGATGTTCGTAGCCGTCGTCCACTGCGTGCCGCTCAGATCAAGGTTCTGGATGTTGAAGGTGAACCGGGTTGGTATCAGGTCGCGATGTCCGTACGTCCTCATTTCAAGTATATGGGGGCGAATTTTGAACTGTCGTTGGTGGGACGTTTGGACAAGGAATAATCCCTGATGGCTTCTCTCTCTTCGTGGGATAGAGGGAGTGCCGCCAGCCTGTTCGATCGTATCCGGGGCGAAGAACGTCGCAGTTCTTCGCCTCAGGACGAGCTGGAGTGCCTGGTTGAGTCGGTGAAACGCAAACTCGACCAGGTGCTCAATACGCGTCCGGGAAGTTGTCGCAGTGCGCCTGATCTCGGCGTCATTGATTTTAATGACGCGACGCAGGGCGGAGCAGATATACGTGGTCGGATACGTGAGGCGATACGGCAATGCATTTGCCAGTATGAACCGCGCATTGTTCACGTCGAAGTCAGTTCCAACGACTATCAATCTAGCCCGCTCGAAATGGCGTTTCAGGTGACAGCTCACGTACGGTTGGAACAGTTGGAGCAGGTCACTTCCTTCAATATCCATATGGACAGTCACCGACATTATAGAATGGCGTAACTATGCTTCTGGAACACTACTTCAGGGATGAAATAGCTTACCTGCGTCTGCAAGGACGCCAGTTTGCCGATGCCCACCCTGAATTGACCCGTTTTCTATCAGAACAAACCACCGATCCGGACGTCGAGAGGCTGCTGGAGGGTTTTGCGTTTCTGACGGGAAGTTTGCGGGCAAAAATTGAGGATGAATTTCCTGAATTGACCCACGGGCTGCTGGGCATGCTTTGGCCGAACTATCTGCGTCCGGTTCCCAGCATGACTATCATGCAGTTCTCAGTGATCCCTGGAGCCATTGCGCGACCGGCCTTAATCAGCCGCGGCTGTATGCTGGATAGCCAGCCAGTCGACGACGTCGTATGCCATTTCCAGACCTGTCATGACGCCTGGGTGTATCCTGCGGATATCCGCGACATCAGCGTACAAAGCGGTAACGACCTCTCCAAAATCAGCCTGGACTTCAATCTGCATGGGCCGATGCTGCTCAACGAACTGCAGTTGGACAAGCTGCGTTTTTATCTGGGAGGCGACAGCTATACCGCCTACGAGCTCTATTTCTGGCTCTCCAGCAAGCTCTCCCACATCGAGCTTGAAATCGATGGGAAACTCTTCAGACAAGAAGCCAGTACGTTAAAAACTATCGGCTTCGAGCGGGAAGACGCACTGCTGCCTTATCCGAGCAACGTCTACTCCGGTTACCGTATTCTGCAGGAATTTTTCTGCTTCCCAGAAAGCTTCCTGTTCTTCCAGCTTTCCGGCGCCGACTGGCCGAACCAGCCGCTGTCGGTAACAGATTTCAAAATCCACTTCTGTTTTGCCTGCCCGCTGCCGGCGGAACTTAAAATCCGTCCCGATTCCTTCATGCTGAACTGCGTGCCCGCCATCAATCTGTTCCAGCATGACAGCGAGCCGATCAACCTCAACGGCCGCCAGACGGAGTACCCGCTGAAAGCCAGCTACCGCCATGCGGACGCCTACGAGATTTTTTCGGTGGACAAAGTCGAAGGGTGGATCGAAGGGCACATGGGCCGCACGCGCGGCGAGCCGCGTCAGTATCAGCCGTTTGAAAGCTTCCAGCATCAGATCGAGCGTGCGAAGGGCCGTCTGGCGCTGTACTACCGCACCCGCGTGCGCGAAGCGGTCAGCGGCGACGGTTTCGAACATGCGTTGTCATTTGTGCGCGGAGATGAAACCGAAGCGGTCGATATGGATGAATCCATATCGGTCTCGCTGACCTGTACCAATCGCTCCAAAGCGTCTCAACTGCCTGTCGGCGCGGTCTGCATGCCGACCGGCAGCTCGCCGTCGTTCGCGACGTTCAGAAATATTATCCGGCCGACCCGGCCGCTGCGTCCCGCGTTGGACGGCAGCCTGCACTGGACGCTGATCTCCAACCTGTCACTGAACTACGTCTCGCTGCTGCGTCGCGATGCGCTGGTGCAGATCCTGCGGACATATGACTTCCCGGCATTGCACGACAAACAGGCGGAGCAGGCGTCTCGTAAGCGTCTGGCCGGGATCGAATCGATTGAAACCACGCCGATAGATCGGCTGATCCGCGGCATGCCGGTGCGTGGGCTGAAGTCGGTGCTGTCCGTGTATCAGTCCGCCTTTGCCAGCGAGGGCGAGCTGTATCTGTTCGGCACCGTACTGGCGCATTTCTTCTCGCTTTACGCCAGTGTCAACGCCTTCCATCTATTGGAAATCATCAACCTTGACAACAAGGAGCGCTACAAATGGCCAGTCCAGATAGGTCAGCACTCCATGATGTGATGTTTCGGGATGATGCGCCGCGCTTCAATTTTTTCCAGCTGGTTGAACTCGTCAATCGGCTGGAAGGCGTGGATCAGGAGCGGGGGCTGGACTACCGCCCCGAGCAGGAACGCATACGGTTCAAATCCACTGCGTCCCTGGGTTTCCACAGCAGCGATATACAAGGCATTACGCAGGACGAAACGCAGGGCCATGTGCTGGAAGTCGCGTTTATGGGCCTGCACGGCAGTCAGTCCCCAATGCCCGGCTACTATCTGGACGATCTGGCCTGGGAGTATGCGCAGGGCGAACAGAAGCTCGGCGCGTTTCTGGATTTCTTCCACCACCGTCTGCTGACGCTGCTGCACCGTATCTGGCGGAAATACCGCTACCACGTCCGTTTTCAGGATGAAGGGGAAGACGGCTTTTCGCGGCTGATGTTCGCGCTGGTGGGGCTGGGCAACGACGCCGTGCGCGAAAGCCTGCCGGTCAACCGGGCCAAAATGCTGTCGTACGCGGGCATGCTGGCGAGCCCGAGTCGCTCGCCGGAAGTGGTGGCTGGACTGGTTGCGCACTGTTTCGACCTGGAGATGGTCGATGTCATCGCCTGGCAGGCCCGCAAAGTGCCGATTCACGCTGATCAGCAAAATCGGTTGGGAATGGTCAACTCCATGATGGGCAACGACTTCGTCATTGGCGACAAGGTTAACGACTGCGCGGGCAAATTTTTGCTGAAAATCAACAATCTGAGCTTCGCGCAGTTTTTGCAGTTTCTGCCTAACGGCGAGCATTTTCAGCCGCTGGTGCGCTTCGTTTCTTTCATCCTGCGCGACCAGTGCGCGTGGGACTTGCGGCTGGGGTTTGGTTTGGGAGAAGCGAAAGGGCTTCGCCTGGGGCATGAGCAGAGCGCTCGTTTGGGATGGAGCAGCTTTCTCGGCGAGCCGCCGAGCGAGCCTGATGTGACTATTTGCGTGCAGGAGTAATCGTGAACGAACTCAATCAACAACTTTCTCTGGTTGTGCTGAACAGTGAGCAGCTGGAAGGCAACTCCCAGGTTCAATACCAGTTCCATCAAGGCGGCGGCACGCTGGGCTCCTCGGAGCAGGATAGTTGGAAACTGAAAGATCGGCTGGGCGCGGTGCTGCCTGAACATGCGCGCATCGAAATCCAGGACGGACGCTTCTGCCTGTGCGATCTCAGCGGCCAGACCTTCATCAACGGCGCGACGTCGCCCATTGGACGCTCAAGAAAAGTCTTTCTGGATCAGGGCGACGAACTGACGGTCGGGCCGTTCCGGCTGCGGGTGTATCTGGGCAAAGTCAGCGCGGAACCGGAGCTGGCGCAGATTATCGGCAATCGCGCCGACAATGAACTGGATGACTGGCTCGCGCAGGAAAAAGCCGCCGAGAACAACGAACAGATGCCTTATCCGTCTCCGGCCAGCGATCCGCTGCTGGCGTTGCAGCAGGAGCAAACCGGCGCACACGCCTTTCTGACTCAGGAGACGCGGACCCCCCCCGAATTCTCCACCACGACTCGTGTTTCATCTACTTCTTCTTCAGCCGTTGAGGGCACCATGGACCAGGAATTTCTCGAGCTACCCGCTATTCAGGACCGTTTTGATTCGCTGACAGCCGGCGACAACATCGATCAAAACGCGCTGGCCCCGCTGATGCGCGGCCTCGGTCAGACGTTGAACATCGGCAACAATCAGCATCTCAGCAACTTCCTGGAAGAAATGGGAAAAACGCTGCGCGCCATGATTGAAGGACTGTTGAAGCTGCAGGCCGATCAGGCGGCGCTGTCGGACAAACATCTGCGTCCGATTGAAGACAACCCGCTGCGCCTGAGTCTGGACTACCACGACACGCTGGCGCTGCTGTTCGCCGAAGAAAAAAGCCCGGTTCATCTCTCCGCGCCGGCGGCCGTCGACGAAGTCCTGCGCAACGTGCGTATTCACCACGTCGCCAACGAGCAGGCGATCGCGACCGCGCTGGACAGCATTTTGCAGGCGTTCTCGCCGGATGTTCTGCTCAAACGCTTCGAACATTATCGCCGTTCCGGCGAGCAGAATCCGATGGATGACGGTTGGGCTTGGTCTATGTATCAGCACTACTTCCGCGAGCTGACGTCCGAACGCCAGCAGGGATTCCAGAAGCTGTTCCAGCAGGTGTATTCCCAGGCCTACGACCGCGTCGTCCGTGAGCAACAGGAGTTAATCTGATGCTGCGGACATTCTTGCTTTCCGGGGTATTACTGCTGCTTTCAGGCTGTACCACAATGGGCAAGATGGCTGACGTTGCGATGAACCCGGATATTCAGGTGGGGAGCAACGATAGCCAGCCCTCAACCGCCGGGTTCAGCCTGCTTGCCGAGCCGGACGTGAACCCCAACGAGAGTGGGGAAGCGGCGCCGATTGAGTTCCAGATCGTCATGCTGTCGGAGGACTCCAGGCTGCTGGCGACGGACTACGACCAGGTGACGGCCGATTTGGAAAAATCGCTGGGCAAGAATTACATCGACCACCAGGACTACACCCTGCTGCCGGGACAGTTCAAGTATCTGCCGCCGGTCAAGCTGGATGAAAAGATCCGTTATATCGGCGTCGTTGCTCGCTATGCCGATCCCGACAGCGCCGAATGGCGCAAGGTCATCAAAGTGAAAAATACCGGACGGGCCTATCAGATTCTCGTGCATCTGCGTCTGGATGAAGTCGAACTCCAAAAAGAAGAAGAATAGCTATGTCGAGCCGAAATCGGATTATTTGGCGTGAAGGTTTATTCATCAAACCTCAGCATTTTCAACAGCAGCAAAGGCATACGGATTACACCCTGCATGCCCGCCTGAGCGCGATGGGCGATTTTTTCTATGGCCTGCAGTCGCTGACCATCAACGAAGAGTATCTGAACTTCGGGCGTATCGCGCTGGTGTCCGCCACCGGGATCATGCCGGACGGCACCGTCTTTAACATTCCGAGCGACGATGCGTTGCCGCAGCCGCTGGAGATCACCGATGCGTCGGTCGTCAACCAGAAAGTCTATCTGGCGATCCCGCTGTCCGTCAGCGGCGTGAGCGAGGTTAACCACGGCGGTCAGCAGGTGGCGACGCGTCTGCATGCACACCGTCACGACGTGCGCGATCTGCACAGCGAAGGCGGCGATGTGGTGTCGCTGGAAGTGGGGCAGATCAGCCTGCGCCTGATGCTGGAGCGCGATGACCGCAGCGCCTACGCCTCGCTGGCGATCGCCCAGATTCTGGACAAACGGCCGGACGGCGGTCTGGTGCTGGACCCGAACTTCATGCCGTGCAGCATCAGCATCTCGGCGATCCCGACGCTTAAACGCTTTCTCGGCGAGTCCGCCGGGCTGGTGGCCGAACGCGCCCGCAGCCTGGCGCAGCGCATCGCCGCGCCGGGACAGCAGGGCGTCGCCGACGTTGCCGAATTCATGATGCTGCAGTTGCTCAACCGCACTCAGCCGCTGCTCTCGCATCTGGCGCGGATCGGCACGCTGCATCCTGAGCGTTTGCATGAAGCGCTGGTGCAGGTTTGCGGCGAGCTGATGACGTTCACGGACGAATCCCGCCTGCCGCCGGAATTTCCCGCCTATCGCCATGACGACCAGCAAACGAGCTTTGAGCCGCTGATGATGGCGTTCCGTCAGGCGCTGAGCACCGTGCTGTCGCCGCGAGCCGTCTCGCTGCAGCTGCGTAAGCACCAGTACGGCGTGATGATCGCGATGGTCGGCGACAGCGAGCTGATGGCCAGCGCCGACTTCGTCCTGGCGGTACGCGCCAGAATGCCGCAGGAGCAGCTGCGCAAACAGCTGTTGCAGCAGACCAAAGTGGCGTCCAGCGGCAAGATCCGCGAACTGATCAGCCTGCAGCTGCCAGGCGTGCCGCTGTTGCCGCTGCCGGTCGCGCCGCGTCAGCTGCCGTACCACGCCGGCTACAGCTATTTCCAGCTGGATCGGCAGAGCGCCGCCTGGCAGATGCTGGTGAGCGACAACACGCTGGCGTTTCACATTGCCGGGGACTTCCCGGATCTGGATATGCAGCTTTGGGCTATTCGTAGCTAATCACCGGGGGAAGAGCTAGATGACGATCGAGGTTATCCGTAATGAGCTGCTGGGCGACTTACTGTACGACCACGCCCAACAGCTGGATATGGACTCAGACTATTGGTTTCGGCTGCGCGGCCAGAGCATCAACCCCATGATTGACGCCGTCACGCCGTTGCTGGGCATGGTGGAACGCGTGCGTCATCTGACGGCGTATGACCGGGTGCCCGATCTGTACCAGAAAGTGGTGTCGGAAATTCAGGCCATTGAGCAGGAGCTGATCACGCACGGCTACGAAAACGGGGTGATTTTGTCGTTTCGCTACATCCTCTGCACCTATATCGACGAGGCCGTGATGAGCCGTGACTGGGGCAGCCAGAGCGTGTGGTCGGAGCACTCGCTGCTGACCCGTTTCCACAATGAGACCTGGGGCGGGGAGAAAGTCTTTGTCCTGCTCGGCAAACTGCAGACCGATCCGGTCCACTACCGGGACATTCTGGAGTTCATTTATCTCTGCTTGTGTCTCGGGTTCGAAGGCCGCTACCGCGTGATGACGCAGGGCCGCGACGAATTCGAAGGTATTGTCCGCAAGCTGCACAATATTCTGCATCCGGAACCGGCGGAGACACCCTCCGTCTTCCATCTCGATCTGGGGCAGCAGTCCTCCGGCTACCGGATGCGCAGGCAGATTTCGCTCTTCACGCTGTTTTTATGCGTCAGCATGGTGTTAGCGGCGATCTTCGGTCTTTATCACTATCAGCTCAGCAATCAGACCCAGGACGTACTTCGTCAACTGGGGGAATTATTACAATAAGATAGGAGATCACACGATGATTCGAATAGAACTGCCGGTGTTGGTTGAACGGCTCAATCCGATTTGTCGACACATGCTGGAAGAGGCCGCGGCCCTGTGTGTGAACTGTCAGGGCGCGGAAATCCGGGTGGATCACCTGCTGCTGAAAATGCTGGATACGCCGCTTTGCGACGTCCGTCAGATCCTCAAGCGCGCCGACGTGGATGTGGATGAACTGACGCAACTGCTGCAGCCGTCCGGCGTGGATAAAGAGTACGAACAGGGCTATCCCTCGTTTTCGCCGCTGCTGATTGAGTGGCTGCAGGACAGCTGGCTGCTGGCATCCGCCGAGATGCAGCACGCCACGCTGCGCAGCGGTGTGCTGCTGCTGGTCCTGCTGATGACCCCCAATCGCTACCTTGCCGGGGCCGTTACGCGCTCTCTGGCGAAAGTGAACCGTGAGCTGCTGCGTCAGCAGTTCGACGAGTGGGTGAAAGACTCCGCGGAAACGGACGTCTCGTCTGCGGCCGCCGGCAACGCGGGCGGCGCAGCGGCTGTGCCTCAGGGCGATGCGTCGCTGCTGGCGCGCTTTACCGACAACATTACCGAGCAGGCCCGCACGGGCAAGCTGGACCCGGTGCTGTGCCGCGATAAAGAGATCGATCTGATGATCGATATCCTGTCGCGCCGCCGCAAGAACAACCCGATCGTGGTGGGGGAAGCGGGCGTCGGTAAAAGCGCCTTGATTGAAGGTCTGGCGCTGCGCATCGTGGCGGATCAGGTGCCGGAGAAAATGCGCAACGTCGAGCTGCTGTCGCTGGACTTGGGCGCGATGCAGGCCGGCGCCGCCGTGAAAGGCGAGTTCGAAAAACGATTCAAAGGGGTGATGCAGGAGGTGAAAACTTCGCCTCAGCCCATCATTCTGTTCATTGATGAAGCCCACACGTTGATCGGCGCGGGCAATCAGGCCGGCGGACTGGACGTGTCCAACCTGATCAAACCGGCGCTGGCGCGCGGCGAGCTGCGGACCATCGCCGCCACGACCTGGAGCGAATACAAGAAATACGTCGAGAAAGACGCCGCGCTGTCGCGCCGTTTCCAAATGGTCAAAGTGGGTGAACCGGACGCGGAAGAGGCCACCGTCATCCTGCGCGGCCTGCGCAGCATTTACGAGAAGGCACACGGCGTTCTGATCGACGAAGCGGCGTTGCATGCCGCGGCCCAGCTGTCGTCGCGCTATATCTCGGGCCGTCAGCTGCCGGATAAAGCCATCGACGTGCTCGATACCGCCTGCGCCCGCGTCGCCATCAATCTGACTACGCCGCCGCGCGCCATCAGCCATTTGCAAAATCAGCTGCACCAGCGCGAGCAGGAAATTCTTCAGCTTGAGCGTCAAACCCGAATCGGTCTGGGCGACAACGCGGAACGACTGGCATTGCTGCGCGAGGCTCAGCAGGCCGATGAAGCGGAGCTTACCGCCGTGAACACGGACTGGCAGGCGCAGCAGGCATTGGTCGGCGAGGTGATTGCGCTGCGCGCGGCGCTGTTGGCCGATGAACTGACCGACGAGGTCACGCTGGACGAGGAAACCCTGTCGCTGACGGGCGCCACGCAGCGTCTGTCCGAGCGCGAACAGGCGCTGGCCGCCTTGCAGGAGGACGCCGTTCTGGTCTCCGCGCACGTGGATAAAGCGCAGGTCGCCGCGGTGATCGCCGAGTGGACCGGCGTGCCGCTGAACCGTATTTCACAGGGCGAACTGGATGTCGTCACTCAGTTGCCGACGCACCTCGGGGCGAACATCAAAGGGCAGGATCTGGCGATTGCCCAACTGCACAAACATCTGCTGACCGCCCGCGCCGATCTGCGTCGTCCGGGCCGTCCGCTGGGGGCGTTCCTGCTGGTCGGCCCGAGCGGCGTCGGCAAGACCGAAACCGTGCTGCAGATCGCCGACCTGATGTTCGGCGGCCGTAACTACCTGACGACCATTAACATGTCGGAATATCAGGAGAAACACACCGTATCCCGCCTGATCGGCTCGCCGCCGGGCTACGTCGGCTTCGGCGAGGGCGGCATTCTGACGGAGGCCATCCGCCAGAAACCGTACTCGGTCGTGCTGCTGGACGAAGTCGAGAAGGCGCATCCCGACGTGCTGAACCTGTTCTATCAGGCCTTTGACAAAGGGGAGCTGGCGGACGGCGAAGGCCGCCTGATCGACTGTAAGAACGTCGTCTTCTTCCTGACCTCCAACCTGGGTTTCCAGACTATCGTGGATTACGCCGACCAGCAGGACGCGCTGCTGGATGCGCTCTATCCCGAACTGGCGGGCTTTTTCAAACCGGCGCTGCTGGCGCGTATGGAAGTGATTCCTTACCTGCCGCTGGCTCAGGACACGCTGGTCGATATCGTCCACGGCAAGCTGTCGCGTCTGGTCAATCTGCTGAAAGCGCGCTTCGACGCCGAAGTGGTGATCGACGACGATGTGCCGGTCGAGATTTTGCGGTTAGCCAACCGCAGCGAAAACGGCGCGCGCATGCTGGAGTCCGTGATCGACGGTCATCTGCTGCCGCCGGTGTCGTTGCAACTGCTGCAACGGATCTCCGCGGGCGAAGCGATCGCGCGTATTCGCTTCAGCGTGAACGACGGCCGGTTCGTTTCAGAGGTGGAGGGCTGAGGATGCAGCAAGCCCTCGAATTCGCGCTTTCGCTGACCCGGCCTCATGACGAGGCCGAACTCTGCGACTGGCTGCTGGATACCCTGCGGGACCACTGGCGGCCGAGCGGCGCTCTTCTGGGATTGGTGGATATCAGCGGGCGGCAGTTTACCTGTGAGGGATGGATTCACGGCAAGCCGGTGTCGTTGACGCTGGACGTCGACGACTTCAGCCATCCTCTGGCTTACGTGCTGCACAAAAATCAGGTAAGAACCTGGGACTCTCTGTACGGCGGCGCACGCGTGGAGCACGCTGCGTTTCGCGGACTGCTGGCGGAAGCCGGGGGGCCGTGCGGTCTGCATGCCTTGCCGATCAACGGTGAGAACGGCAAGTCGGTCGGCGTTCTGGCGCTGTTCGACAGCGGCGTCAGGCTGCGGGAGTGGCATGAGAAAGATGAGCTGTCGCTGCTGGCGCGCATTTTCACTCACCAGCTTACTCTGCTGCGGGATTTGGGCCGCAGCCGCCGCGAGCAGACCGTGCTGCGCGACTCGCTGCGCCAGATCAAAGGCGAGGGCGCGATGCAGCGGCAGCAAGAAAAGCTGCTGGAGGCCGCGCTTATCGGTCAGTCGGCGTCGGTTCGCCGGCTGCATGAGCAGATCGCTCAGGCCGCGCGTCACCATCTGGCGGTGCTGATCCAGGGTGAAACGGGCGCGGGCAAAGACGTGGTGGCGCGTCTGCTGCATCAGTGTTCGATCCGCGCCAACAAACCGTTTATCGCCATCAACTGTGCCGCGATCCCCGAAAACCTGATTGAAAGCGAGCTGTTCGGCTATCAAAAGGGGGCGTTTTCCGGCGCGCAGAGCAATAAAGACGGGCTGGTAGCGCAGGCCAACGGCGGCACGCTGTTTTTGGACGAGGTCGGCGATATGCCGATGATCATGCAGGCCAAGCTGCTGCGCGTGCTGGAAACGCATGCCTTCCGTCCGCTGGGCGGCGATAAAGAGTGCCACTCCGACTTTCGCATCATCGCGGCGACGCATCAGCCGCTGGAGCAGTACGTCAGCGAAGGGCGCTTTCGGCAGGATCTGTATCATCGCCTCTGCCAGTGCGCGATCCAGGTTTCTCCGCTGCGGGAACGGCCGGATGACATCGCGCTGCTCTGCGAACACTTCATCGCACTGTTTGGTCGTCAGGAAGGCAAAACGTTCGGCGCGTTGCCGCGCAACGTTCTCAAGCATCTGATCGATTACGACTTCCCCGGCAACGTTCGCGAACTCAAGAACCTGCTGGAGGTCGCCTGCGCCAATACCCCGGCGGGAAAGGACATCACTCTGGACGCGTTGCCGTCGGAGCTGAAAACGCGCCTCGGTAACGCGTCCTCCGACCTGCCGCAAGACGGCTACAACCATATCCGGGATTTGCGTCTGGCGACGCAGCAGTATGAAGCGGCGGTGATCGCCGAGCGTATGCGCAATTTCCAGGGAAATCGCTTACTGGTGGCGGAAAGTCTCAATATTCCCAAGCGAACATTGGACCACAAGTGCCAGAAGCTGGAGGTGAATTGATGAGTTTTTTATCCCTGTTGCCGCTGCTGGTGTCGGCGACGAGCGCGCCCGATCCCCACTGGGAGCGACTGTTGCAGCAGTGTAGTCAGGAAACCGTACCGCAGGTGCGGTTGGCCTGCTACGACGCCATCGGCAGAACGTCGGCCCCGTCTTCCGGCGCGTCCGCACACGCGGCGAATTGGCCCGATCTCGTCGCGACTCACGCCGATCTCGGGCGTAACGGGTTTGTTCTGAATCGTGACGAGGCCTCGGACAGTCAGACGCTGACGCGCCGCGCCGTTGAGGGCGGCACGTTGACCATCTCCTGTTCCAGCGCCATTACCCATTTGCGCTTGCAGCTGGATAACGCGTGGCCGGGAGAGCAAATTCAGGCGCGCATCGATGGCGAACCGACGGCGGACAACTGGTTCGTCCGTAATCGCGGGATGCTGCTGGAGTTTGGTCGCGGTCTGCCTGCCATCGAAGAGCTTAAACGCTGGATCGGCCATCGCGAGCTGCTGTTGTCGGACGATCGCGGCAGAACGGTGCAAGTCGATCTCTCCGGTCTGGGCGACGCCCTGAAGCCGCTGCGTCAGCAATGTCGGTGGTAGGAGAACAGGTCATGGCAATCCACTCTCATCCCTCGTGTCAGCGGCTGCTGACGCCCCTGCCGGTAGATCGGGTCAGCGGCGCGGTTCCGGCGGATGATCCGCTCTGGGAAGACGTCGAAACCGAGATGGTGAAGCTGGGCTCGCTTGCCCACAGTCAGGTGGATCTTAACGCGGTGGCGGAGCAGTGCCTCACGCTGCTGGAGACGCGGACTAAAGACATGCGCGTCCTCGTCCAGCTGCTGCGCTGTTTACAGCATCCGGCGAAAGCGACGCCGTTCGCGACCGCATTGATGCTGCTGGACGACTGGGTGAACGTTTACTGGACCACGGCTTGGCCGCAGAACACGTTGCAGAAAACGCGGTTGATGACGCAGGTCGCCAAGCGTTTCGACAGCGTGCTGCCGCGCGTCGCCGAAAATGCCTCGGTGGCCGAGTTAGGCCAGCTGTTGACGCTGTCGGAACAGTTCGCTCAGCGTTGGTCCGCCGTCGCGCCGGACAACACGCTGTTTGACGATTTGACGGTCAGTCTGCGCCGCACTCAGAGCCGTCGCGCTGAGCAGGTCAAGGCGAATGAGCCGCCGCCGCGCGCGCAGGCGACCGCCAGCGTCGCATCGTCGTCGTCCGGTCAGGCGGAGCCGAAGCCGTCGGTGGACATCAACCACTCGGACGATCGCGCCTGGCGGCAAACGCAGCTCAAGGTGGCGGAACTGCTGGTGGAACAGCAGGCGGATACCCCGGTGGGATACCGTCTGCGCCGGCACGCCATCTGGTCCGGCATCATCACACCGCCGTTGGCCGCCAAGGGCAACGCCACGCAGCTGGCCCCGATGTCGGCGGATATGGCGGACGACTATAAAGCGGCGTTGGGGCAGGCGGATAAAGCGCTGTGGGCGCGCGTCGAGCAAAGTCTGGTGCTGGCGCCCTACTGGTTTGAAGGGCACATGTTATCGGCGCAGATCGCCGCTCAGTTGGGCTGCAAAGCGGCGGCGGCGGCCATCGCCGATGAGCTGCATGCTTTCCTGACGCGTCTGCCGACCCTGCGGGAACTCACGTTCAACGATGGAACGCCGTTCCTGACCGACGCCTGCCGGGAATGGGTGGATGCCGGACAGGCGAACGGCGCATCGTCCGCCGGACACGCCGACGATCTGGCGGGCGAGGCGGCGAAGCGTCGGGCGGAGAAAGGGCTGAACGCCGCCTTGGCGCTGCTGGATGAGAAAATGGCCAAGATGAAAGAGCCGAGAGGACGTTTTTATGCCCAGCTGATCTTAGCGGATCTGCTGGCGGAGGAAGGAATGAAGACGTTAGCAACACAGCATTATCACGCGTTATGGCAGGAATCTCAGCGATTGGGACTGTCGCAGTGGGAGCCGGGACTGGTTAGCCGCCTTGAGCGCTTTGCAACCTCGTGGTCAAAATAAGACATTCGGAGTGAATGGTCACTTATGTTTAAAACAATCATTACCTTTTTGCGGCAACAGCTGCCGAAGCTAAGGCTCTCCTGGGTCATGCTGGGGATCGTGCTCTGGATTGTCGTGCTGGCGCTGGCCTGGTGGCTTGGCCCGCGACTGCACGTATTCGACACGCGGCCGCTGGATACGATCTGGTCACGCATCGTCTTCACGCTATTGTGGCTCTGGCTGGGCTTTAGCATCAGCGCCTGGCGGCTATGGCGTCGTGTGCGCCATATCCGGGCAGAGCAGCAAAAGCAGAAGATCGCCGAACACGATCCTCAACAGATCTTCGTCGACAAGCAGCAGGCGTTTCTGGATCGCTGGCTGTCGGCGCTGCGCGAACATCTGGGGGCGGGCATTCTCTACAAGATGCCGTGGTATCTGACTATCGGTTTGCCTGGCAGCGGTAAAAGCAGCCTGATCCACCGCGCCAACGAGGCGAACAAGCTCAATCCGCATCTGGATGCCGAACTGCGAGATTTCGCGGCGGGTCAGGAAGTGGACTGCTGGGTGGGCGAAAGCGCCGTTATCTTCGATCCCGACGGTCAGATGATGGCGCCGTCGAATCTCGACGTCGCCCCTGAAGAACGCAAACATGAACGTCTGTGGACGCATCTGCTGACATGGTTGAGCGAGAATCGCAGGCGTCAGCCGTTGAACGGGCTGGTGCTGACGCTGGATCTGGCCTGGTTGTCTCATGCCAGCGTGCCGGAACGTCAAGCCTACGCGCAGCTGATCCGAGGGAGGATCCAAGAGATCGTCACCACGCTGAACACCCGCCTGCCGATCTATGTCGCGCTCACCAAGCTGGATATGCTGCGCGGCTTCGACATCGCCTACCGCCATCTGGATAAGGAAACGCGTCAGTCGATTCTAGGGGTGACCTTCGACCTGAAAGGCAGCGCCGGTAAAGGCTGGCAGGAAGAGCTGGATGCGTTCTGGGACAAGTGGGTGTCCGCGCTCAACGACAATCTGCCTGGCAAAATGCTCTCCAATCTCACCAGCGAACAACGCAGCGCGTTGTTCAGCTTTACGCGGCAACTGGCCGGATTAAAGGATTACGTTGAAGAGATCCTCGCCGACGCCATCACGCCGGAAGAGTACAAGCCGCTGCTGGTGCGCGGCGTTTACGCCTGCTCTGTCTATCAGCAGGGCGTGCCGTTCGACGCCTTCGCGCAGGCGGCGACCTTCCGCTATCAGCTGCCGGAACCGGTCAACTCGGCCCTCAAGGGCGAGTCCAACACTTTCTTCGTGAAGCGCCTGTTCTCCGGCGTGATCTTCCCCGAAGCGCATCTGGCCGGGGAAAACCGGCTGCACAGCCTCTATCGCCGCCGCCGGATCGGCATCGGCATGGGCTGCATGGGCGTGCTCGCGGCCCTGCTGATTATCGGCTGGCACCACTACTATCGGCTGAACGAACAGGCCGGCCGCAACGTACTGGACAAGGCGCAGGCGTTTACGGGCACCACCGAACTGGCAGGGCAGAAGAATCAGGGCTTCGGCTATAGCCAACTGCCGCGTCTCAACCTGATCCGCGAGGCTACGCTGTCATTTGGCGACTACCGCGAGAAAACGCCGGTGCTGTCGGAGATGGGGCTGTATCAGGGCGATAAGATCGGCCCCTTCGTCGAGGGCACCTATCTGCAATTGCTGAGCCAGCGTTTCCTGCCGGCGGTGATGCAGGGGTTGCAGGACGATCTCAATCAGGCTCCCAAAGGCAGCGAACAGAAGCTGGCTATCCTGCGCATCATGCGGATGCTCGACGATGCGTCCGGCCGCAACAAGTCGCTGGTCGAGCAGTACATGGGACAGCGTTGGCAGCGGGCGTTCCCCGCTCAGGGCAAGGTGCAGGAATCTCTGATGCAGCATCTCGACTATGCGCTGGAACATACGGACTGGCATCAGGCCCGTCAGCAAAGGGATGCGCAGGCGATCGCCGCCTTCGAACCGTTCCGCGCGCCGATCGCCGACGCGCAGCGAGAGCTGAGTAAACTGCCGATGTTCCAACGCATTTACCAGAGTCTGGTCACCAAGGCCGTGGACGTGTTGCCGCCGGACATGATGATCCGCGATGAAGTCGGGCCGGCGTTCGACACCGTCTTTGCCCTGCGCAACGAGAGGGCGGGTACGGTACCGCGGCTGTTGACTCAGGCGGGCTTCAGCGAATATTTCATCAAGCAGGATAAGACGCTGTTCGATCTGGCCGCGCTGGATGCCTGGGTGCTGGGCCAGCGTGAGAAAGTCTATCTGAGCGATGAAGACAGGAAAGAGATCCAGCGTCAGGTCAACGATCGCTACATTACCGACTACGTCAACCAGTGGCAGAAGGTGCTGGCCGGTCTGGACGTGCAGCCGCTGCAAACGCCGGAGCAGGCGCTGGACGTACTGACGGCGATCACCGGCAACGATCAGCCTTTCCAACGGGTGATCGCCGCGCTGAACGACAACACCCGCGCCCGCAAGCTGTCGGAGAACGACAACGACCCGGCGCAGATCATGAACGCGCGCATCAGCCGCACATTTATGACCACCAACTCGACGCTCAGCGGGCGCGGCGATCAGGTCGCGCTGATCCAGGAAGTGAACCAGAAGCTGACGGAGTTCTATCACAACCTGGAGCAGGTCGTGAATGCGGCCGATCCGGGACAGGCGGCGCTCAAGTCGGTGCAGCTGCGTCAGACCAACCGCTTCGCCGATCCGGCGTTTGCCTTGCAGCAGTATGCGCGCAGCCTGCCGACGCCGCTGGACCGCTGGGTCGGTCAGATCGCCGAGCAGAGTTCAAATCTGGTGACGGATCTGGCCATGTCTTCACTCAATCAGGAGTGGCAGGACAAGGTGGTGACGCCGTTCAACGATCAGCTGGCGGATCGCTATCCGTTCAATCCTGCGTCGGACAAGGACGTGGCGCTGTCGGAAATGGAGCGCTTCTTCGCGCCCGGCGGTACGCTGGACAGCTTCTATCAGGCCAACCTGAAGTCCATCCTGAACGAAGGCCAGGGAAGCGGCGACGTGGGCACGGCTTTGCAGACCGAGTTGGTCAAGCAGCTTGATCGCGCCGATCGCATCCGTAAAACCCTGTTCAACGCGCAGGGCGGGCTGGAGGTCCATTTCGTGCTGGAGCCTATCGAACTGACCGCGAACAAACGCCGCAGCGTACTGAATCTGGACGGGCAGCTGCTGGAGTATTCCCACGGCCGCCGTCAGAAAACGCCGCTGGTGTGGCCGAACAACATGCGCGACGGCGCGGAAAGCAAAATCACGCTGGTGCCGGACAACCGCGAGCGTTCGCCGCGCAGCGTGGGCTACATCGGACCGTGGGCGATGTTCCGCCTGATGAGCGCGGGCGAGCTGAAACAGGTCAACGACAACACCTTCGACGTGCAGTTCGCCGTCGATCAAGGCTCGATGGCCTATCGCGTATACACCGACGCAAGCCATAACCCGTTCGCCGGTGGTCTGTTCAGCCAGTTCCGGCTGCCTGAATCCCTGTATTAATGTTTGGGGGCGCTGGCGCCCCCGTTAAATGGATTTCATCACTATGCAAGACGCACAGCAGGCTCTGAAAGTCGGCCGCGATCCGCGAATGCTGCCCGAATATGAAGCATTACGCATTGAAATCAATAAATTGAGCCACGCTTCCCGGCCGGAAGTGGACTGGGCGTTGATTCATAAAATGGCGAGCCTCATTTTCGAAAAACACGGCGTGGATTTGCAGACCGCCGTGTATTTCGTCCTCGCGCGTTCCCGGCTACAGGGGCTGAACGGCTTTACCGAAGGCTGCGAGTTCCTCGCCAACCTGATCGTGACCCAGTGGGACAACTTCTGGCCGCCCGCGCATCAGGATCGCGCCCGGGTGGAGATGCTCGACTGGTTCATCGCCCGCATCAGCGACGTCATCCGCGGCTACGCCATCAATCAGGACGACCGCCGGCTGATTTACCGCTGCGAGCGCGCGCTGCAGCTGATCAGCGAGAAGCTGCACAACGTCGGTCTCAACCGGGTTCCGCGCATCGAAAATCTGGTGCATTTCATCGAAGGCTATACCCATTTGTTCGACGAGACGGAAATTGTGATTGTTTCCGACGACCAGACGATCGGCAAACAGGATATGCAGATCCCGCCGATGGTGTTCTTCAAGTCGGACGCCGACGCCTCGACGAGCACGGACGATCGGCTGGCGTTGCCTGCCGGCAGCATTCTGGTCGGGCGAGAAAAAGGCGAGGTCAAGCCCACGGTCCTGAAAATCGACGCGCGCCGCAAGCACAAACCCGCGTGGTTCTGGTTCGCCTGCGGCCTGCTGACCTGCGCGCTGCCTGTTGCGGCGGTCTTCGGCTGGCAGATGATGCAGGCGCGTGAAAACGCTGCGGTCGAGCTGCTGATGCAGCCTGCTCAGGCGCTGCCGGACACGCTCGGTTACAACGATATCCGTCAGGTGCGCATCTCCTTGGGCGAACAGACGTTGCAGGGGATGGAAGGCCGCGTCATCGCGCGCTATCAGGCGCAGTTGGATCAGGTTAAACACGCTTCGCCGCTCGCGGTTTATCAGTACGGCGAGAATCTGAAGGATTCGCTGCAAATGCTCTATCCCGACTCGCTGGCCGTCAAGGAGATGGGACGCCAGTGGCGGGAGTCGCTGACGTTGCGTCAGGACGTCCCGACGTCGTCGCCCGCGTATCGGGACGCGCAGGCACGCGTGGACGGCATGCTCAAGCAGTTGCAGGAGCTGGAGCAGCAGCGGAAATCGGTCAGCATCTCCTACCTGAAATCCCAGTTTTACGAGATCCAGAAAAGCCTGCTGTCCGCCACGCCATTCGCTCTGCGGCTGCAACAGCTCGAGGCGCGGAAAGCGGCGCAGGGGTCGGTCAATCCCGGTGAGCTGGAGCGCATGGAAAACGAGCTGGATGCGCTGAGCATCCGCTTATTTAAACTGCGGCAGAAAAATACGGGCGGCTGATCGCCCATAGACATTGAGGCCGCGGCCCATGCGCTCGCGGGGCGCGGCGATCGAGTGACGGTAAAGACGAAATGATGATGCGTAAAACAGTGGTTGCCCTCCTGACGGCAGGGTGTCTGACGGCGTGCGGCGCTCCGGTGTCGTCGCTGTCCGACCAGGATCTGACGCGCGCCGCCGCCGACGGCAACGGCACGGCGCAATATCAGCTGGCGAGACGGCTGGCCGCCAAGCCCGACTATCCCGCCGCCATGCGCTGGATGCAGAAAGCGGCGGAGCAGGGGGGGCGACTAAGCGCGAGCGGCGACCTGCGCGGCGCGGCGGCGCTACAGGTCGCCGACTGGTATCAGGACGGACTGGGCGAACCCAAAAACATCCCTTTGGCCGAACGTTGGTGGCGGAAATCGGCGTATTTCGGCAATAGCGAGGCCAACTATCGTCTGGGGATGCAGTGCAAGTCGCGCCATCAAAACACGCTGGCGTCGGAGTGCCTGGACGCGTTTGAAGCCGCGGCGAAGAAACGCCATGCGGGTGCCGAATTCGAACTGGCGGCGTGGTACGCGGCGCATCCGGACGCCGCCAAAGAGGCGGTTCGCTGGTTTGAACGCTCGGCGGAACAGGGCAATCGGGATGCGCAGTATCAGCTGGCGCTGCGCTATGAACAAGGGCGGGGCGTGACGCAGCGCGGCGACATGGCCGAGCGCTGGTACGACAAAGCGGCGCAGGCAGGCCAGCTGCAGGCGCAATACTGGATGGCGCAACACACGCAAGGTCAGGAGTCGCTCGAGTGGTATCGCAAGGCGGCGCAGGGCGGCGAACCGCAGGCGCAGCTATGGCTGGGCATGGCGTATTTGACCGGCAATAAACTGCCGCTTGATAAAACGCAGGGCCAGGCGCTCCTGCAAAAAGCGGCGGCGGGCGGCTCGGCGGAAGCCAACTACCGGCTTGGCCTTTTGTCTCAGAACGCAGACCGGATGGTGGCGTATTTCCAGACCGCCTCGTCGAAAGGCTTTCTCAAAGCGCAGTACGCGCTGGGCCTTTATTATCAGCAAACGGGCGATCTGGTTCACGCTCGGATCGAGTTCGGCAAAGCGGCGGCGCAGGGCGACACGCAGGCGCAGCTCGCCTATGGCGAGATGCTGCGTTTGGGGCTGGGCGGCGAAGCGGATTACGTCGAGGCCGTCAAACAGTATCGGCTGGCGTCGTATGCCGACAACCGCATGGCGCAGTACCGTATGGGTACGATGCGCCAGGAAGGGCTGGGCGTACCGCGCAACCGTATTCACGCCTACGCCTGGTTCTCGCTGGCCTCCACCGAGGGCATGGTCAACGCCATCAACGCCCGCAACGCGCTGGAAGAGGGGATGCAGCCCGATGAGGTGAAGGCGGCGCAGAAGCTGGCGCTGCACTGGTCGTCCGGCAAAGGGATGGCCGGCGAACGGGACGGCCGGTAATTCCCCGCGACGACACGCGCGACATCGCGTCAGGTCCCCGCGAGAGCAGGCGCTGGCGCGTTTTTTCGTTAACCTGAGTGTTCACGAAAGCAGACGAAGGCTGGCGGCGAGGTCGTTTCGCGGAGGCTGGCTGAGTTATCGCACGCATTCGCACTCCCCGGCGCGTGTCCTTCGCCGAACCGGATGACCCTTTGGTGAGGCGTGATGCCGTCTCGCGGCTCAGACCACTTTCACTGTTTCCCCGACTCACTTCGCCCGGCGCAGACACTGCCGGCGTCGCTCATCCACCCGTTTGGCGAACCACGCCGTGGTCAGTTTGCGGGTGATCTTGGGGCTTTCCAGCGCGATCCCCGGCAGCATGGCGCGCGGCGCTTTTCCGCCCGCCGAGCGGTCCGCCAGCGCGTAGATATTTTGATACACGTCGGTTTCTTCGAAGGCCGCCGTATCGCCTTTCTCCAGATCCCGACGGATTGCTCGGTCGCTTAGTTTCAGCCGTTTCCCGAGGGAGCGCACCGCGAGTTCGGTCGCGCCCGCCTTGTTTGAGCCGTAGTTGATCAGATCGCCATCCCGCGCCAGTGAAATGCCGCTCAGGCGACTGACGGCCTGTTGGAACGCCGCGTTGCGGCTGGCGTACCAGCCCGCGTTAAAGTCGGCGAAGCGATAAATCGACTGGGTATAGCCGGCGTGATAGCCCAGCAGATGCATGATGCCGAAGTACATGCCGCCGCGACGGCTGAAGACTTCCCGGCGCACGCTGCCGTCGATGGGATAGGGGTAGCCTTTGGCGTGGGCTTCGGCGAACGCGATGCTGACCTGCATCGGGCCGCCGGTGCGCACCGGGTTCAGGCGGCCAAACAGCTGCTGTCCCATCGGCACCATCTCGATGAAATCGTCGAAGATCGCGCTCAGTTCTTTCTCGCTGCGGACCTTATCCAGCCGTTCACTATAGCTTTTGCCGTTGGGCGAGGTGATCGACAGCGCCGTGCGTACCAGAAACGCCGGAATATGCAGTGGTTCGGCGCGACGGTTGATCTCCTGCCAGGCGATTTTTGATAAACCGGGCACCTGCGGGTCGGCTTTAAACGTCGACTCTTGCTCGGTGACGGCGAGAACGGCACACAGGTTTTCCGGGCTGGGGTCAAGCTGCTGCGCGGTGAAGGCGACGGCGATATCTTCCGCCCAGCCTTGTCGATCGCTGACATTCGCAGGCATCAGCGTCAGCAACTGTGCTCGGATGTCCGCCGGGCGCGGCGCTGGGGTTTTGGCGCCTTTACCGGCGCAGCCGGCCAGCGCCAGCACGGCGAGCAGGCCCAGCGTGTGCAGCGGTGCGCGAAACGAAAAACGGCGGAAATTCGGCATGTTATCTCGGGTTAACGGCTAAAGGGCTGTCATGACGTTAGCGCAGCGGGCGGCGATGATCCAGCGCGGTCATCGCCGCCGCGGCATGCATTTCGGATTCTGTCCTGGCATAGTTGGCGTCATTCGTAACGCTAAACCTTAATGACCTGACGGAACGCCTATGGCTGCTGCCCCACTTTGGACCCGGGACCAACTGCTGGTCGCTTTCACGCTGTACAGTCAATTGCCGTTCGGCAAGCTGCATTCGCGCAATCCCGACATCATCCGCTACGCCGCGCTGCTGAATCGCACCCCTTCGGCGCTGGCGATGAAGTTGGTCAATCTGGCGAGCCTCGATCCGTTTATCATCGCCTCCGGGCGTACCGGCCTGCGCGGCGCGTCCAACGCCGACCGGGCGCTGTGGCAGGAAATGAATGGCGATCCGCAGCGCTTCGAACGGCAGTGTGAGCAGGCGCTGACGCGGATGACGTTGCCGGCGACGCCGCCGCAGGCGCAGGCAGCGGAAGAGGATTTCCGGGGCGGGGAACGTTGGACGCCGGTGAAAACGCGTATCGGCCAACAGCTGTTTCGCAAGCGTGTGCTGGGCGCCTACGGCGAACGCTGTTGCGTCACCGGTCTGGACGAACCGATGCTGCTGGTTGCCAGCCATATTCGGCCGTGGAAAACGGCGGAGGAACACCGGCTGAATCCCAGCAACGGCCTGTGCCTGTCCAATCTACACGACAAAGCCTTCGATACCGGGCTAATAACCTTTAATGAGGCGTTGGAGCTGCAACTTTCTCCCAGAATCAAAAATCTGAAAAGCCCGGTTCGCGAGGTTTATTTTGCGCAGTACGAGGGACATTCCCTCCGTCTGCCCAGCCGGTTTCCGCCGGATATGGCGCAAATGGCCTACCACCGACGGCATATTTTTCAGGCGAAGGGATAAGCACGAGGGCGTGTGACGGCGCGCGAAGACGGGACCGCGCTCGCCTGATGCTGAGGCGAGCGGGGTACTGTGGCCTGCGCCGGGCATTATGTATAATCTCCGCCTTTCCGTTCATTCCCCCGGAGCCTGCTATGACTTACCGCGTTGTCTTCATTGATGACCACTACATCGTGCGTTCAGGATTTGTGCAACTGTTGGCGCTGGAAGAGGATATGGAGGTGGTGGGTGAGTTCAGCTCGGCTGCCGAAGCGCGCAAGGGATTGCCGGGATTGCAGGCGCATATCTGCATTTGCGATATCTCTATGCCCGACGAAAGCGGACTGGATCTGCTGGCAGACCTGCCCTACGGGCTGGCGGTGATTATGCTGTCGATGCACGATAATCCGGCGATGGTGGAACTGGCGCTGGAGCGCGGCGCGCGGGGGTTTCTGTCCAAACGTTGTCATCCGGACGATCTGGTGACGGCCGTGCGCACCGTGGGTCAGGGCGGCGTCTATCTGATGCCGGAGATCGCCCGCCAGCTGACGCGCTCGCTGGTCGACCCGTTGACGCGGCGCGAAGGCGAAGTCGCCATGCTGCTGGCGCAGGGGTACGACGTGCGCGAGGTCGCGTTGCAGCTGGGACTCTCCCCGAAAACGGTACACGTCCACCGCGCCAATCTGTTCGCCAAACTGGGCGTCAACAATAACGTCGAGCTGGCGCAGCGTATGTTGGGGTACTGATGCAGCGCCTCATTCTTGCCGTCTCCATTTTCTTCCTCTATGCCGCCGCCTGGTTTTGCCTGTGGGGGATCGGCACCGCGCTGGTCGCCCATCCGCTGGAGGCCGTGATGTTGTTCCCCTTCGGCCTGCGGGTCGGCGTGCTGCTGCAAACGCCGCGCCGATGCTGGAGCGGGATCTTGTGCGCGGAAGCCGTGATGCTGTGGGTGCTGTATCAGCAGTTTGGCGCGAGCGCCGAACTGTGGGCGTTGCTGTGTACTCTGCCGGCGTGCCTGGCGCTATTGCGGTTAACGGCCGGGTGGCTGCAGCGATCCCTGCAGAGCGAGGCGGAGTGGCAGTGGCCTTTGCAGCAGGGGGCCGTCGTCGTGCTGGCGGCGGCGTTGCAGGCGGTGATCTGGTCGCTGGTGATGGGCACCGCCCCCGTGCAACCGCTGCTGCTGGGGCTGAGCGGCGGATTGATGGTCGCGCCGACCTGCCTGTTGATCTGGCAATATTTGTCCCGGCAGCGCTGGGCGCCGCTGGAGCCGGGGCTGATTCATCAGCCGCTGAATATGAGGTTGCATCATCTGGGCGGATATCTGGTGTTGTTCGCCTTTAGCGTCTGGCTTCAGCGTCAGGCGGATGACGTCGAACTGCGGCGCTTTGCGCCGTTTTGTCTGGCGATCCCGATTGTTTTCATGTCCTACCGTTATGGCTGGCAGGGCGCGCTGCTGGCGACCTTGCTCAACGGCGTGGTGTTGATCGCGTCCGAACCCCACGGTATGGGGCCTCACCGCGATTTGCTGTTGTCGCTGCTGGCGCAGAGCCTGACCGGGATGCTGCTGGGCGCGGGCATAGAACGTCAGCGCTATCTGAATCAGCAGCTGATTTTCCGACTGGCGGAGAACCGGCGGCTGGCCCGTTCGCTGGTGACGGCGGAAGAGGACACCCGGCGCAAGATCGCCCGTGAACTGCATGACGAAGTCGGACAAACCATCACCGTGATCCGCACGCATTCCGGCATCATCAGGAAGCTGGCGCAGGAGCCGCGGGTGTTGTCCAGCGCATCGGCGATTGAAACCTACGCCCTGCGGGTGTATGACGGCATTCACGATCTGCTGGCGCAGTTGTGGCCCGCCGCGCTCAGCACGCTTCCCCTGTCGGGGGCGCTGGCGGCGCTGCTGCGCGATCTGGTGCCGCCCGATCAGGGGATAACGACCTCGTTGGACTGGCAAATTCCGGATGCGCAGCTGGACGATACGCTGAAGATCATTCTCTATCGGCTGTGTCAGGAAGGCGTGACCAACGCGTGCCGTCATGCGGAGGCGACCCGCATCGACGTCAGCGGCCAGCGTAATGCCGCCGGGCAGTATTGCGTCAGTATTCAGGATAACGGGCGGGGCGTGGATGTGGCGCACGTCAAACCGGGCTATGGGCTACGCGGGATTCAGGATCGCGTGCGCGCCATCGGCGGCGAATGCGCTCTGCGTAACGAAGGCGGAACGCGCCTGGTTGTGATCCTCCCCGCAATTTTCGGAAAAAATACCCAAAACTAGGAAAAAGTCTTAGTCGTCCTGCGCCATTGGCTGGGTCGGATCGCGCGTGCGCGAGGCACCATAAGCGCCACTCACGCGACAGCAGTATAACGAGGTTTTCATGTGGTTCATTTTAAAAAGCCGTCCTGACGCCCCTCAGGTGCAGGACAGCGCCCAGATCGATGCGGCCTATAAATATTGGCGCATTCAATTGATGTGGGTTATGTACGTCGGCTACGCCGCTTTCTATTTCACCCGCAAGAGCTTCAACTTCATCATGCCGGCGATGGTGAGCGATCTCGGCCTGAGCATGTCGGATATCGGCATCCTGGGCACGCTGTTTTACATCACTTACGGCTGCTCCAAATTTATCTCCGGGATGATCAGCGACCGTTCCAATCCGCGCTACTTCATGGGGATCGGTCTGATGATGACGGGAGTCATCAACATCGCCTTCGGCCTGAGCTCCTCCTTGCTGGTGTTCGGCGCGCTGTGGATGGTCAACGCCTTCTTCCAGGGGTGGGGGTGGCCGCCGTGCTCCAAAATCCTGACCAGCTGGTACTCCCGCTCTGAGCGCGGCGGCTGGTGGGCTATCTGGAACACCTCGCACAACTTCGGCGGGGCGCTGATCCCGCTGCTGGTGGGCTTTATTTCCCTGCATTTCAGCTGGCGCTACGGCATGATCATCCCCGGCATTATCGGGATTGCGCTGGGTCTGCTGCTGTGCTGGCGGCTGCGCGACAAGCCGAACACGATGGGCCTACCGAGCGTCGGTCAGTGGCGTCATGACGAAATGGAGCTGGTACAGGAGTCTGAAGGTCAGGGCCTCACCAACCGTCAGATCATCAAGCGCTACGTGCTGACCAACAAGTACATCTGGCTGCTGGCGGTCTCCTACGTGCTGGTGTACATCGTCCGTACTGCGTTGAACGACTGGGGTAACCTTTACCTGACGCAGGAGAAAGGTTACTCCCTGATGACGGCCAACTCGGCGCTGGCGCTGTTTGAAGTGGGTGGATTTATCGGTTCACTGGTCGCAGGTTGGGGTTCTGACAAACTGTTCCACGGTAACCGTGGGCCGATGAACCTGATTTTCGCCATTGGTATCTTCCTGTCCGTGGCCGCGCTGTGGCTGATGCCGGGCATCAGCTATGTGTTGCAGGCGGGCTGCTTCTTCGCTATCGGCTTTTTCATCTTCGGTCCGCAGATGCTGATCGGTATGGCGGCGGCAGAGTGTTCTCATAAAGATGCGGCTGGCGCGGCGACCGGTTTTGTCGGTCTGTTCGCTTACCTGGGCGCTGCGCTGTCCGGTTATCCGGTGGCGCAGGTGGTTGAAAAATGGCACTGGTCGGGTTTCTTCGTCGTGATTTCCATCGCGGCCTGCCTGTCAGCGCTGTTCCTGCTGCCGTTCCTGCGTGCGCAGAATCAGGATAACGTGAAAAAAACGGCCTGATCCGGGCGGTCGCCTGACCGCCGAGACTTCCCAGACGGCATCTGACCGGGCTTGATGTTGTCATGCGTGTGATACAGCGCCCCCGTAAAGAAATGGCATCGTGGCTTCCGCCCCATTTTCTTCTGCGGGGGCGCTGTTTTATCGCGCGCCTTACCGATCAATGTTTCAGACGGATTTGCTGCAAGGTAGCGTAGAGGCGTTTTTTATCGCCGACGCTCAGCTTTTTGTCTGTCAGAGACTGCGCGAACCGCGCATAGGTTAACCGATGAAGGTTACCATCCTGCTGTAACATGACGGAAATTTGTTGCAGCAACTGCACATTGATGTCGGTTAAACGCGCCCGTACCGTCTCCAGTGGAAGCGGTTGGTAGTTCAGCTCGGGAGACGAGAGCCAGTCCGCGCGGTAGCGATACTGAACCGCCTTAGCCGCATCCATCTGCGCTTGAACGAACGGGGCGGTGGAAGCGCAGTCCAGTCCATCTTTCTCCGCCTGACGCAGGCTGATCTCAAGGACATTGTGTTCTTGCCCTGAATCTTCAATCGGTCGTTGATGCGCCATTTTATCGGCGGCGACGTCCTTCATGTAGCTGAGTCGTTGATTGATCAGATCGGCGACCGGCGATGTCCCCGCGGCGATGGCGTTGCAACAAAACACGAGGGTGAGAAGCATCGTTTTCCGTAACATGGTAGCTCCTTGCTAGAGATATGGGATATGTTTATCCGGGTGGGGTCTATGCCCTCGCCACTAGAAAACGCTGGCGCTATTTGGTCTGTGGTGACGAGATAGGTGCATATTGTTGCATTTTACGCATTCCCAGCACGATCCCCAACCCCGATAGTAGGGCAATCCCCACGGCGATGTACATAAAGCGCTGAATAGGCAGGCGATAATGTTCAGCGATAAACAGAAACAGCCACATAAACGGCAGGATAGACTGATTCAGCATCACGATCAGCGAAGAGGCGCCGGCCAATTGCCGGGAAGGGATCAGGGTAATACGCAGTGTACGCATAACGTTATCGGTGAAGACTTTTCCCGCAATGCACAGCGAGTAGAAGATGAGAAACGGTATCAGTCTGTCCATCGTATGGCAGAGCGCCAGCGACGACAGCGTGATGACGAGAATGCCGAACGTCAGCTGCGCCTCTTTGCTAAAACGCCGCATTCCGGCGCCGTAAATAAAGGTCGTGGCCATGCCGGCGGCTCCCGCAAAAATCTGAACCAACCCGAAATATTCAATGGGCAACGCCATTTTGGTCTCAATGATGGCCGGACCGCTTGAGGCAATTAATCCAGCGAAGAAATTATTTCCCGCTGCCAGAAATATCGTCAAAATAATTAGCGGACTTTTAAATAAGCTCCGGGAAGGCATTAAATCGGTCCTTGCCAGAGACGTATTTTTCGCGGCGAGAGTACGATATTGAATGATCAAAAAATAATAGGCATTGATTAAATAACAGGTGGCGGCAATAAATAAAATCGTCATGTAGCCTGAGTCATAAAATAAGATGCCGAGCAACGGGCCTACAATACAGCCTAATAAATCTGCTCGGGTCAGCAGGTAGGCGTCTTTATTCACATCCTGGCTGTAGGCGGCGATCCATTTCTCAAACGCCAGCGTGGTTTGTGCATTGCCCGCGGATACGACGGTGCCGAACACCCCCGCGCACAGGGATAAGAGCAGCGGGTCCCGCGTGAAGTGCACTACCAGACACAGTAACAGGCAGGCCAATGCTTTGACCGCATCCGAGCCGATGGAAAGCGTGCGCACGCCCCAGCGGTCGATGCCGGCTCCCAGCAAGGGAGTCAGTATAATCCGGGGCAGCCACCACAAGGCGTAGGCGAGCCCCGAATAGGTCAGACTTTGGGTTTCCGAATAGACCAATACGGAGATCAAAAACACCGTGAGGCCGTCTGCAATAAATACTAAAGAAACAAAAAAAAGTGGGATAGGACTCATGTATGACTTCATCCTGAATCATATTACGGTTGTTTTTAAATTAAAAAAATTTTTATTAAAACACCCGTAGGGGGGAATCCGTGCCGAAGCGTAACGATGGATAAGCTAAAGCCTGTTTGCGCACCAATATAATGATGAGGTCGACATAAAGTAAACCCTAATCTATTTTTTACCGTCTTATGTCAATCCATTCAGGGATAATTTTCGAACTTATTATTTATCCCGGTTTAGCTCGGTGATTGCGTTTTAATCGGCGGTGGGGAAACGGTTGCGGATCGCGGATACCGGGCCGCCTGAACGGCCCGGGCTTTAGGGGATATCTTGGCAGTACGACGTCGCACTACACGGAACCTCATGGCATTACAGCGGCCACTGCGCCAGACGAATGCCGCGTTGCGTCGCCTCTTCTCTGAACTCGAGCAGCATATTTTTGACATCCGCATCGATGTAGTCCGCATTGTCGTGCTCAACGATGACCACGCTGTGGGCAGGGATCTTGTTGAGCAGCGACTGCAGGTGTGGATTGTGCACGAACGTCAGGTTCTTCTGGAAGCGCAGTACGAAATGGTCGCCGTAGCGCGTGAGCTGCAGCGCATTACGATGGCTCTTATAGCTGCTGATGGTGAGCTGAGACGCTATTCCCAACCCAATCCCCGCCAGCATGCCGAATACGATAATACCGGCAATTGTGATGATGAACGGGGCAAACTGCTGCCAGCCATTTTTCCACTGAGAGACGAACAGGGCGGGTGCCGCCAGCTTGTATCCGGTATACAGCAGTACGGCTGCCAGGCTGGCCAGTGGAATAATGTTCAGCAACTGACTCATGTAACGCACGCTCAGCAGCAGCAGAACCGCGTGCAGCAGGATGGAGATTTTACTGCGCGCCCCCGCGTTGACGTTGACGGAGCTGCGGACGATCACCGCCGTGATGGGCAGCCCGCCGACAAAACCGCTGAGCAGGTTACCGACGCCCTGGGCGCGCAGCTCTTTATCCGGCGACGGCGGCGGTGTCTGCGGTTTGATTTTCTTCAAAGCTTCCTGACTGAGCAGCGTTTCCAGACTGGCGACCAGCGCCAGCGTGACGGCGACGATATAAACGGCGGGGTTGTTCCAAACCTGCCAGTCGGGACGGACGGCTTCGGCGGCCAGCTGCCCGAGGTTGTCGAATTCCGGCAGCTGAATACGCGGCAGCCGGTCGGCGAAGTCCGGAATGAGACGATCCCCGAACAGGGCGCAGAGACTGCCGAAGAGCACGGCGATCAGCGGGCCGGGGAACCAGCTCAGGACCTTATGCTGTTTGATGCCGGGAAGATCCCAGAGCCACAGCAGCAGCAGCCCGGAGACGGCGATGAACGGCGCGCTGAAGGACGGCAGGTTGGATGGGACGCGCCAGAACGCCGTCATCTGGTCCGGATCCGAGAATCCCAGCGCCAGCGGAATTTGCTGCATGATCAACAGCAGGCCGATGGCGGCCAACATGCCGCGGATCACGCTACCGGGAACCACTGAAATGAAACGGCCGATACGGGCCACTCCCATCAGGTATTGCAACACCCCGGACATCATGATGGCGAACAGCAGAGCGGCAAAAGAACCCAGCGATTCAATGGCCCCGGAGACGATCGTGACCAGCCCCGCGGCCGGACCGCTGACGGCATAGCGCGACGGGCTAAGCAGCGTGACCACCAGACCGCCGATGACGCCGGTCACCAGGCCGACAAACGGAGACAGCCCGCTGGCCTGCGCAATCCCCAGACAGAGCGGTAGCGCGACAAGAAAGACGACAATCCCGGCGGGAATATCCTGGCGAAGCGTTGAGAGGTTCATGCGGCGCCCTCCTTATGGCTCTGGTGAATCAACTCTTTCAAATGACCGTTATGCAGGTCGTAGACGCAGCCGAACACGCTCAGTTCCATACCGTCCTCCCAGGCTTCGATAACCGGTGGGGCGTGGACCAGCCGGGTAAACTGTTCACGGACGTTGGCTTCGACCAGCCGATTTCTCTGTTCGTCCGGCGTTTCTTTTTTTTCCTGACTTTGATGATCGGGCAGATGGGGAAGTAGCGTCGAGCGCAGCGACGTGATCCGCCGGGACAACGCGGAGTTCTCCTGATCCAGCGCCATCGTCGGCAGCTCGATTGCCGCCTGAACGCCGCCGCAGCAGTAGTGGCCGCACAGCACGATGCGCGAGACGCGCAGGTATTCGAGGGCATATTGCAGCACGCTCATGAAGTTGTCGTCCTCGTGATCCACCATGTTGGCAATGTTGCGATGAACAAACAACTCGCCGGGGCTGGAGCCCGTCAGTACTTCGGCGGGAACGCGGCTGTCTGAACAGCCGATCCAGAGCGAGTGCGGCTTCTGCACCAAGACATGTTGTTTAAAGTAGTGCGGGTGCCGTTGGCGGCGTTGCAGCGCCCAACTGCGATTTTTGGCGAGCAAGGGTTTCAAAGTCGTCAAAATAGGTCTCTCCTGTGAAAAAAATTGAATGTGAGTTGAGCTTGTGTACACGCTTTCACTTTTCCCAGTAATATATGGCCCCGAAAATGAAAAATATGGGTTAAATGACCGATTATGGATATCGCCTGAATTCAAGGCCTGGTGCTGACGCAAATAAATTAACTTGTTGTGATTTTAAGAAAAAAAGAGTTATTCACCAGTCGAAAAAACATAAATCAGATTAATTACCTAAGCGGTTATATTATAACTTATCGCTAAGCCCCTGCTGCGGGACATTAATTTAGTTATTTAACGCGAATCATCTTGTCATTCTATAATTGCTGTGCGGGGATGGCGCCTATATGTGCCGACGTTACGCACGGGGGCGTCTGCTATTGGTCTTTGTGCGTTTACTACATTGATTTTATTGTTTTTTATTCATTTTTCCGTGAGAATAGATCGCTGATAAGTGTAATCATCCCTGATGTTGCACTTATTTTTTTAAATTTATCTTATTTTTACAATGCTAAAGCATAACGCCAGTATTCCCCGGTGACGGCACGCATTTGATATTAAAACACCTAAGGCAATGTCCCGTTTTTCTTGCCAGTTGAGTTTGGTATTAAAATCAACCTGATATTGAGTAGGGTTATATTCGCTATTTAAATCGTGAAATAAAAACGTCATATAAAATTGGAATGTGTAACGAAGGTATTTAGCGTTGGAACGGCGGAATCGATCAAACTCTGACTCTTCTTATAGCTCTTCCCTTGTCAATAGGGAGCATTGGGGCTATATGCAGGTACTTTGGGTTCCCTTTTATATCAATAAATGTCAATTTTTTTAAATAAGTTTGATTGGTGCCAAGATCGCGATTGTCGCTGTGGAGCACCGGCGGCGGTCAAGCCGTGCGGAGCCAGCGGTTGTCGGTGATAAAAAAGGTTAGACGTTAATACGTTGAATGACGTTTGAAAGAATAACGTCGAGAGGGGAGAAAAAAATGCCGCAACCCAGGTCGGGCAGCGGCAGAATCTTACGGGCATTTAATGACGAATTAGCGCGTTTCGCCAGCGTCAGGCAGGTGAGTCATTCGGTTGCGCAGGTCGCGGCGAGCAAGCTCAGCCACCCAGAAGCAGAACATATGGCCAAACAGTTCAGAGAAGTGTTCAGCGAACGGTTGATCCCACGGCGCAGGCACCGTACCGAACAGCGGCAGCAGAACCACGTGGAAAACAACCCACAGAACCAGGCCGTAGAACGCGCCTTGCCACAGTTTGATTTTGGTGCAGAATTCAGCTGCGATGCAGTACAGCACGGTGAAGGTGATCGAGAAACCGAAATGCATGATGAAGCTCATGATCGGACGCGGGTTACCGTTGAACAAGTAGCTAATGTGAGAAAGTTCGAAAGACATGCCCAGTTGTTGCAGTAATTCTTGTGGCGGGTTAGTTAGATCTCGTGCGGGCGTTCTGGGCGGAAAAGGAATTTCCCAGCCAAATTTTGTAATGGCACAAATAATGCCCGCAATAACACCGACCAATATAGCCAGTAATACTTTTTCTTTAACAGTACGCGCTTGCAGCATGTTATTTTCTCCTTAATAACGGCGCAAAAAAAAGAACGAAAATGGCAGATCCCCTGCTGGTAATATCCCCGTCAGAAACTGAAGATCTATGATTATATGTGGTTGCAATCATATACCTACCTAAGAAAGGTGTCGACATTATCTGCTTGTCTTCGCGCCTTTATAGTGTAGCGAAAATGCTAAAGGAAAGGCACAATAGGGTTAGTGTAATGCAGCACTTGAGAAATATAACTCCCCTCATTTTATAGCCGGATATTTTAAGTTAGAAATATCATGTAAATAGCTTTCTTATATTATTCAGGTAATGAGAAATAAACGATATCGCTTTTAACATGATGTTGAAAAAGTGTCGCTGCTTTATTGTGCGTTATTTCTATCCCGTATTTATCTTCGCGATACATCTTCGATAAATCGTTTATCTGTTATCTGCGGGTCAACGTGTAAGAGCAGAGACTTGTCGGCGAGTTGAGGTGCTGAGGACCTTGCGGTGTGCCGGGAGTAAATCAAGAGAGGGGAAATCATTCAGGAGCGCCGGGGACGCTCCCATTAACTAGCGTTGTTCTTCCAGCCAATCGGGCATGTCGTGGAACCCCATTGCCTGGCGTACCAGCGTCGGTTTGATGCCGGGCAGGGTATCCGCCAGCTTCAGCCCTACGTCGCGCAGCAGTTTCTTGGCCGGATGCGAACCAGCGAACAGATCGCGGAATCCCTGCATGCTGGCCAGCATTACCGCAGCGCTGTGTTTGCGGCGACGTTCGTAGCGGCGCAGATGGAGATACTGGCCGATGTCTTTGCCCTGAGACTGAAGGCGTTTTAGCTCGGCGATCAGCTCGGCGACGTCCATAAAGCCCAGATTCACCCCCTGTCCCGCTAACGGATGAATGGTATGCGCCGCATCGCCTATCAGCACCAAGCGGTGCGCGGCAAAGTTGCGGGCGTAGCGTGCCGTCAATGGGAAACGTTGCCGCTCGCTTTCCAGCTCGCACAGGCCCAGCCGCATATCAAACTCGGCGGCCAGCTGCGAATTAAATGTTTCCGCCGGCGCTTCCAGCATTGTCTGGGCGCGTTCGGGCGGCAGAGACCAGACGATGGAGCAAAGATGCGGATCGCTGAGCGGCAGGAACGCCAGCATGCCGTCGCCGTGGAAGACCTGTCGCGCTACGGAGTCATGCGGGCGCTGGGTACGGATATTGGCGACCAGCGCATGATGACCGTAATCCCAGAAGGTCAGCGGAATATCGGCATGTTGCCGCAGCCATGAGTGTGCGCCGTCCGCGCCTACCACCAGCCGCGCCGTCAGCATGCTGCCGTCTTCCAGCGTGATAAAGGCTTCGTTTTCGCCCCACGCCACCTGCTTTAAGGCGGCGGGGGCGATGAGCGTGACGTCACGCGCGCGTTCTGCATGTCGCCACAGCGATTGTTGGATAACGTCATTCTCGATGATGTGGCCGAGATGGGAAAAACCGGTTTCTTCGCCGTTGAAGCTGATGCTTCCAAAGCTATCCCGATCCCACACAGACATCTTGTTATAAGGGCTGATGCGCTGGGCCGCGATGGTCTCCCACACGCCGAGCTTTCGCAGCAGCTGTTCGCTGGCGGCATTAATTGCTGACACTCGCGGTGCCTGATCCTGCTGGAAGTCGGGGGCATTAACCGGCTGTTTTTCCAGTACGGCGATGCGTAACCCGCAGCCCTGTAGCCCGCAGGCTAGCGCCAGACCGACCATGCCTCCGCCGGTGATGACCACGTCAAATGATTGCATAAAGCGTGAATTCCTGTTGTTGCCGTCGGCGACGGTTATCGTTCCACCCAGCCTAGCGTTCTGCGCGCCAGGCTATCCCGCAGCGCCGGCAGGCTGTTCATGGCCATTAAGCCCAGATTGCGCGCCACTTCCATTGAGAGATACGCGTTGGCGAAGATCCGCACCAGTCCGTCGGTGATCGCGACGGTCGCCTGGCGATCCGGCTGACGGCGCTGCTCGTAGCGATCCAGTACCGGGTAGCTGCCGGGATCCTCTCCGCGTAACACGGCGTCCACCAGCGTTTCCGCCAGCGTCATTACATCGCGCAGCCCGAGGTTGAAGCCCTGACCGGCGATAGGATGGAGCGTTTGCGCCGCGTTGCCGACCAGCGCGAGCCGGTGGCTGATGTGGCGCTCTGCGGTGCGCAGCGCGAGGGGATAACTGTGGCGTTCACCGACATGCGTCATCGCGCCCAGCCGCCAACCGAAGGCAAGTTGGAGCTGACGCCGGAACTCGTCGCCGTTCCAGCTATCCACCTCGGCCTGACTCGCCTGCGGGTGGCACCAGACCAGCGAGCTTCGACCCTGACTCATCGGCAACAGCGCCAACGGGCCGTGCGGCGTGAAGCGCTCATAGGCGCGTCCGCGGTGAGACTCCGAGGTGGCGACGTTGGCAATGACCGCCACCTGATCGTAAGGATGTTCTTGCCAGCGTATCCCTGCGGCGCGGGCCAGCTGAGAGTGGGAGCCGTCGGCGGCAATCAACAGCTGGCCGCGCAATGCGTCGCCGTTGTCCAGCGTTAGCGTGGCGCCGCCGGTATCGCGTTCGACGTTGACCACCGTCGACGGGCAGTGGAGCCTGACGCCCGGCGCGTGCTCCAAAAGTGAAAACAGGCGTTTGCCGGCTTCATGCAGCTCAACGACATAACCCAAAGCGTCGACGTGGTAGTTCCGTGCGTGCAAATAGACGTGGCCCGCGTGCCCGCGATCGCTGACGTGGACGGTGGTGATCGGTGTGGCGGCATCCGCCAGAGCAGGCCAGATACCGATTGTCTCCAACTGCTGGCGGGTACCTTCCGATAAGGCGATGGCGCGAGCGTCAAAGCCGGGGTGCTGGCGATCCTGCGGGTCGCGGGATTCGATAAGATCGACCGCAATCTTCCCCTGAGACAGGGTGGAGATCGCGAGCGCCAGCGTTGCGCCGGCCATTCCTCCGCCGACAATCAGGAGACTCATGAAGCGTTGCTCGCCGCGGCGGCCATCAGCGCTTCGATATCGTCCGGATCTTTGACCACGCCTGCGGTCAGCACTTCGTTGCCGCTGGCGGTAATGACAATGTCGTCTTCGATGCGTATGCCGATGCCGCGATATTCCGGCGGGACGTCGGCGTCCGGAGCGATATACAGGCCTGGCTCTACCGTCAGCACCATGCCCGGCGCCAGGATGCGTCCGCGATCGCCGGAACCGTAATCGCCGACGTCATGGACATCCAGACCCAGCCAGTGACTCAGGCCGTGCATATAGAAGTCGCGGTGCGCTTCGGCGGCATAGAGTTCGTCAATGTCGCCTTGCAAAATACCAAGGTCCAGCAGACCCTGCAGCATGATGCGGACCACTTCTTCATTCACTTCACGGATGCTGCGACCCGGACCATAGAGTTCGATGGCGCGTTTTTCGGCGGCCAGTACGATATCGTAAATCGCGCGCTGGGGCGCCGTGAATTTTCCGTTAACCGGGAAGGTGCGGGTGATGTCGCCCGCATAGCCCTGATACTCGCAGCCGGCGTCGATCAGCACCAGATCGCCATCCTGCATCTGGCTCTCGTTCTCGGTGTAATGGAGTATGCAGCCGTTTTCGCCGCTGCCCACAATCGTGTTGTAAGACGGGTAGCGCGCGCCGTGGCGGGTGAACTCGTAGTGAATTTCCCCTTCCAACTGATACTCATACAGACCGGGACGACAGGTTTGCATCGCGCGGGTATGAGCCAGCGCGGTGATTTCGCCGGCCCGTCGCATCAGGTCGATTTCAACCGGCGACTTGATCAGGCGCATTTCGTGCACCCACGGGCGCCAGTCCGTGATCGTCGACGGAGCGGAATAGCCTTTACGGCTGCCCTCTCGCAGCGTTTCCAGCGCGCTGAACACCCGTTTGTCGGCATAACGGTACTGGCCCTGCGCGTGGTAAATCACGTCCAGTCCATTCAGCAACAGATGCAGCTGTTCGCCCATTTCTTCAAACGGCAACGCACGGTCCACGCCCAGTTTGGCCGGGGCGGCATCCTGTCCCAGACGGCGTCCGAACCAGATCTCGGCGGTGATATCGCGTACCCGGTTGAACAGAACGCTGTGGTGATGATTTTCATCGCTCTTGACCAGCAGCAGCGCGGCTTCTGGCTCATTAAAGCCGGTGAAGTACCAGAAATCGCTGCTCTGCCGGTAGGGATAGTCGCTGTCGGCATTACGTTGCGTTTCGGGGGCCGCAAAAATAATCGCGGCGCTGGCAGGCGCCATTTTTTCCAGCAATGCCTGCCGTCGACGGAGATATTCTTGTTGATTCATCACCTGCTCCTGAATTGTCAGCGCCGGGCGCTGATCGGTAAGGCGGATAGCCTAACGTTAGTGCAGCGTCGGCTTTTGTTCGGGGGCGGTTACCACCGGATGCGTGAACTCGTTATGACACATTATGGCAGCGACCCGCACATATTCGATGACTTCTTCCAGCGACTGGGCCAGCTGATCCTGATCTTCATCTTCGTCATAGCCCAACTGAGCGATGTTGCGCAGATCGCCAATCACCTCTTTCAGTTCGCCCTGCATCTTGTCCAGACGTGGCTGCACCACGCCCAGTCCGAGCAGGAAGTGGTTGACCCAGCCGGCCAGACCGTCGGCGCGTTCGAAAACGGTCACATTATCTTGCGCATCGTCCGGCAGGAACAGCTGGAACATGAAGCCTTCATCTTCCAGCGTATTGCGGGTGATCTGATAAATCTCCAGCAGCGGCTGAGCCAGCGCCTGGGGGAAAGACAGGCCGTCGTTGGTCAGTTCCGACACCAGTGTTTTCCAGCTGTCGTCGTGATTGCCGCCGCATAAAATGCCGCCGATCAGGCCGTGCATTTCCGCCGCCGTTAGGGCGACCTGGTGCTGTTGCAGGAGTTGTTCAATGGCTTCGTAGCCAGGGAGTTTGTTCTCTATAGACATGCGCATTCATCGTCGTTGCGGGGAGTTCGTGTTATGCTACCACCAAGCTCCGTTGCTGTACCAGAAAGGGCTTGTATCTTCCATTTGGGGTATATATAGTGGCGCCCGCTTTTTACCTGGAAGGGTTGCCAGGCAGCGCAAGGTAACCAATCCGCGTGGGCGCGAAACGACATAAGGGCAGGAAAGTGGCATGTCTGCACAACCGGTAGATATTCAAATTTTTGGCCGTTCGCTAAGAGTGAATTGTCCGCCAGAACAACAGGACGCGTTGAATCAGGCTGCGGAAGATCTTAACCAGCGGTTGCAAGATCTCAAAGTTCGCACTAGAGTCACAAACACGGAGCAACTGGTCTTTATCGCCGCGCTCAATGTGTGCCATGAGTTGGCGCAGGAACGGACAAAAACCCGTGACTATGCCTCCAACATGGAACAACGGATTCGCATGCTGCAGCAGACCATTGAACAAGCGCTGCTGGAGCAAGGCCGCATTACCGACCGTCAAGATGCCCAGTTTGAATAAGCGTGCATTTTGGTAAAAAGGTCACGGATTACGGGTAACAAAACGCTGTTAGACATGTTAGGGTAACAGCGAGTAACAAATAAAATTTCTCTGAGATGTTTGCCAGCGGGCCAGTCCCCTGAGCCGATATTTATAACCAACAGAATGTTGTGCTTGTGGTTGGTGCGCATGCTCGGTCCGTCCGAGAAGCCTAAAAACTGCGACGCGACGTTCACCTTGAACCAAGGGTTCAAGGGTTACAGCCTGCGACGGCATCTCGGAGATTCCCTCCTTTTTACATCCTCCTCTAACAGGCCGATAACCGATATGCAGACGCCCGTTTCTTCTGCCGATCGCTCCGCCGATCTGGATCGTCAGACTCTCCGTCAGCGTATACGCCAACGTCGCCGCGCGCTTAGCGCCGAACAGCAGACGATATTCTCTCAACAGGCTGCGCAACGCATCATCGCTCACCCTCGCATTCAGCAGGCTCGACACGTGGCGGCGTACCTTTCATTTGACGGCGAACTGGATACCGCTCCGTTAATTGACGCGCTCTGGCGGCTGGGTAAACAGGTCTACCTGCCCGTCCTGCATCCGTTCAGCACAGGTCAACTGCTGTTCTTGCGCTATGAACACGATACGGCGCTGAGGCTCAACCGGCTGAATATCCTGCAGCCGCGATTAGACGTAAGTCAGGTGCTGCCGACTCACCGGCTCGATATTCTGTTAACACCGCTGGTGGCGTTCGACGATCGGGGACAACGACTGGGAATGGGCGGCGGATTCTACGATCGCACGCTGAAACACTGGCAGGCGCACGGGCCTTATCCCATCGGTCTGGCTCATGACTGTCAGCAGATTGAGCAGGTGCCGGCGGCCTATTGGGACGTCCCGCTCCCGGAAATCCTCACGCCGTCCCGCGCATGGCAGTGGCCAGCGTGAAGTGCGCTAGTTTAGCTCATGCTGCGGCCGTCGTGCCCCAGCATGTTCTGAACCAGCTCTACGCAGCGCAGGAAGCGGCTATCGTAATCTGATTCGGTGACATACACGTAGTCGACATGATACTGCGCCAGCATCTCTTTCAGCAGATTCTGAAACTCCGCCCGCTCGGCTTTGCTGCCGAGACTTCTCAGACCGTCCGCCACCCACGGCGTGTTGTTTTCCAGCAAAATGACCAAATCGAAGCGGTACTCCTCAATCAGCGCCTGAACGAACGGGTGCTCGCGCCCTTCATATTTTCTACAAAACGCCTGCGTAGTGATGAAATCGGTATCGATGAACGCCACTTTATTGGCATATTTCACTGAAAAATCGATGTATTGAGCCTGACCGAGCGCGATTTTATCGTAGTCGGAATACTGCAATGCCATCTCGTCCCCACCCAGATGTGAAAACACGTAGTCACGGCCGTATTCCCAGGCGCTGGTGGTGTTGAAGATATTGGATAACTTATTGACCAACGTCGATTTTCCGCTGGATTCGCCCCCCAGAATTGCCACGGTGCGCACGAAGAAAGGTTTCACTTCCGTGGGAATGTATTCCCAGTAGCGGAACGGGTTCTGTCGGATCTGCGAGCCGCTGATATTCATGAAGGAACGTTTCGGGTCGACCAACACGGCATCGATCCCCAGATGGGGTGCGTACTGCGGCGCGTCCTGCTCTTCGCTGGTGTAGACGAAGTTAGGTTCGATACCTTTCTCCGCCATGAATTTTTTAATTCCCAGGCTCCAGACGTTCCAACCGTGCGGGTAGGGTTCCATACCTTCTTCATTGAAAGCGTGAATATGGATATTTTTCTGATACTTGAAGGTTTGCAGCAGCCAGCGCAGGCGGTCGCTGACGGTCGGTTGCTGCGACATGGAGCTGTGTTCGAAGAGGGTGCGGTCCCTCTCTTCGTCGAATCCCATGATGACGTGCAGTTCATCCACCTGGCTGCAGGCGCGCTGGATCAGATAGATATGGCCGGTATGCAGTGGGTAAAATTTACCGAACACGACGCCGATACTTTTCTGGTGGTAAGGAAACTCCAGCCCCAGGAATCGGTGCAGCGCTTCCAGCTTCTGCGCGCTGGGGCTTTTGATTTTGGCGTTCAGTAGTTGGCTAAGGTAGCCTTTCGTCATCCCGGTGGCGTCGGCAACCTGCTGTAGGGTATAGCCGTGTTGCCTGATAGCCGATTTGAGGTAATCGAATAGTGACATGATCCGGCGCTCCTGGTTTAGCTTACTAAACAAAATACCACAGCGGCCGGGTCACAATCCAAAGCTATCTGCCGTTACAGCTCATCCAGAATGGCGAGCGCGTCCGCCAGCTTTTTGACGCCGAACACCTGCATGTTGGCCAGCGGCTTCTTGGGCATGTTGGCGAAAGGCACGATCGCTCGCTTGAAACCATGTTTGGCGGCCTCGGCAATCCGCTCCTGTCCGCTCGGTACCGGCCTGATCTCGCCCGCCAATCCGACTTCGCCGAAGACCACCAGATCCTGCGGCAGCGGGCGATCGCGCAGGCTGGAGACCAGCGACAGCAGTAGCGCCAGGTCGGCGCTGGTTTCGGTGACCTTCACTCCGCCCACGACGTTGACGAAGACGTCCTGGTCCGACATCTGCAGGCCGCCGTGGCGATGCAGTACCGCCAGCAGGATCGCCAGGCGATTCTGCTCCAGTCCGACCGCGACCCGCCGAGGGTTCGCCATCATGGAGTGATCCACCAGCGCCTGAATCTCCACCAGCAGCGGGCGGGTGCCTTCCCATACCACCATCACTGAACTGCCGGAGGTGATCTCATCGCCCCGGCTCAGGAAAATAGCCGATGGGTTGCTGATTTCACGCAGCCCCTGTTCCGTCATAGCGAAAACGCCCAGTTCATTGACGGCGCCGAAACGGTTTTTATGGCTGCGCAGCGTGCGGAAACGGGAGTCCGCATCGCCGTCCAGCAGTACGGAACAGTCAATGCAGTGTTCCAGCACCTTCGGGCCGGCCAGAGAGCCGTCTTTGGTGACGTGCCCGACCATTACGATTGCGACGCCACGAGTTTTAGCGAAGCGGGTCAGGTAGGCGGCGGTTTCACGTACCTGAGATACGCTGCCCGGCGAAGATTGGATATCGGACAGGTGCATCACCTGAATGGAGTCGATAACCATCAGCTTCGGCTGTTCCTGCTCGGCGATCAGGCAGATCTGCTCGATGCTGGTTTCCGACAGCATATTGAGATTCTGTGCGGGAAGGCCGAGCCGGTGCGCGCGCATCGCGACCTGCTGCAACGACTCTTCGCCAGTCACGTACAGGGTTTTCATCTGTTCGGACAGTTTGCACAGCGTTTGCAGCAGCAGGGTACTTTTGCCGGCGCCGGGGTTACCACCGATCAAAATGGCGCTGCCGGGCACGACGCCGCCGCCCAGCACCCGGTCGAACTCCTGAAAGCCGGTGGAGAAGCGCGGTAGCGCCTCGAGGCTGATGTCCGACAGCTTCTGGACCCGGCTGACCCCGGCGCTGTCGCCCGCATAGCTGGCGAAGCGGTCGCTGCGTGCTGACGAGGGCGCGGCCGCCAGACGGACTTCCGTGATGGTATTCCAGGCCTGACAGGCGCTACATTGCCCCTGCCAGCGCGGATAATCAGCGCCGCATTCATTGCAGACGAAGGCGCGTTTAGCGGCTTTTGCCACGGTTTACCTCACTTCTTTATTTAACGTTGTTCGTGTCGCAGACTGCCGCTGAGAATACACAGCACGCCGGTCAGGTCCGCATAGCGGATGCTGGTCGCCGTTTGCGCATAGACCTTGGGTTTCGCGTGATAGGCGATCCCGAGCCCTGCGGCCTTTATCATCAGAAGATCGTTGGCGCCGTCGCCGATGGCGATCGTCTGCTCTAACGGGATCTCTAGCTTGTCGGCCAACTGTCGCAGGGTATCCGCCTTATATTGGGCGTCGACGATCGGGCCTTCCACGTCGCCCGTCAGCTTGCCGTCGCGCATCCCCAGGGTATTGGCGACCGCGGCCACCAGATTCAGTTTCGAGCGCAGATGATCGGCGAAAAAGGTAAATCCCCCGGAGGCGATCGCCAGATGCCAACCGGCCTCCTGCAGCTGTTTGACCATTTGTTCCAGACCGGGCATCAGCGGGAGCGTGTCGCGCACCCGCAGCAGGATATTCGCATCCGCGCCTTTTAGTGTGCCTACGCGCTCGCGCAGGCTGGAAGAGAAATCCAGATCGCCTTGCATAGCACGTTCGGTGATCGCCGCCACCCGATCGCCCACGCCCGCCAGGCTGGCGATTTCGTCGATACACTCGATCTGGATCGCCGTGGAGTCCATATCCATGACCAGCAAACCGGGCGACCGCAGCGTCGGGTGATTACCCATCGCCGCCACATCCAGCCCCAGCGTATGCGCCGACTCGGCGATATGCGGCGTCAGAATGCCCGCCAGTCGAACGACCTGATAGCCGCCTACGCTCCAGGCGCTGACGATGACCATCGGTTCATCCAGCAGGCGCTGCATACGGGATAACGCGTTTTTGTCAAGCGCGTCGCCGTAGAGCAGCCAGCCGGTGTTGCCCGCCCGATAGTCCAGCGGCATGACTTCGTCACCGCTGAGCGACAGCGGCAAATTGGGCCAGCAATTGATCTCAACGGGCAGATCGCGGTAGGTCAAACGGTTCGACATGGGGTAAATCCTTTCCTGCGGGTGTTGTGTTGACGATGTAGAACGGTCATAAAGAGGACAATGATAAAACAACGCAACAAGCTATCCTATCGTCAACGCTTCTGGCAACATTAAACTCTCCAAATCGCTCAGGTGTTCCCATGGTTCGGGCTCGTTTGAAATTTCGCTTACATCGCACGGCTATAGTGCTGATCTGTCTGGCGTTGCTGGTGATCCTTATGCAGGGATCGTCGTACTTCAGCCTCAGTCACCAAATGGCTCGTTCTGAGCAGGTTGAAGAGCTGACGCGTACCTTGACCCGTCAGGTCGCGTTCAGCCTGACCCCCCTGCTGGAAGGCAATGACGACAACAGTCAGCGGATCCACGACGTGTTACGGAATCTGACCGATCGCAGCCGGATTCTGGACGCGGGCATCTATGCGCTGGACGGCACGCTGATATCACAGGCCGGGGAGCAAATCCCTTTACGCGATCGGCTGGCGCTGGACGGCAATCGGGCCGGAAGCTACTTCAACCATCAGTTGGTTGAACAGATTAACGGCAAAGACGGGCCGATTGGCTTTCTCCGCGTGACGCTGGATACCCACGTGCTGGAGACCGAAGCCAAGCAGGTGGACAACACGACCAACATCCTGCGGCTGATGATCCTGCTGGCGCTGGCCATCGGCATCATTCTCGCGCGGACGCTGTTGCAGCACCGTCGTTCCCGCTGGCAGCAGTCGCCCTATCTGTTGACCGCCAACACGCCGGTCGAGGACGACGATCCGGACAGCGACGACGAGGGCGGAGATGTTCCGAGAGAGTCCGACTCACGCCGCTGAACGAAAGGTTCGTCGTCGATGTTGGGCGGATAAACGGTAAAGAAAAGGCGCGTCTTTCAGTCACCGATTGTTTATGACCGGTAAATCAGAGAAAATGCGCCGCTTAACGATCGATTTCCGCTCTGCCTGACGTGACATCGCTGCGATCTGATGCTGACGCCGGGTGCTAACCTGAAGAAGCCTGAACAACATGTCTCCAAGTGAATTTGCCCGCGAAGTCTCGAAACGCCGGACTTTTGCCATTATTTCCCATCCTGACGCCGGTAAAACCACCATCACGGAAAAGGTTTTGCTGTTCGGACAGGCGATCCAGACCGCCGGTACGGTAAAAGGCCGCGGCTCTAACCAGCACGCCAAATCCGACTGGATGGAAATGGAAAAACAGCGTGGTATCTCCATCACGACGTCCGTGATGCAGTTCCCGTATCGGGATAGCCTGGTCAATCTGCTGGATACGCCGGGGCATGAAGACTTCTCGGAAGATACTTACCGTACCCTGACCGCCGTCGACTGCTGTTTAATGGTGATCGATGCCGCGAAAGGGGTGGAAGATCGTACTCGCAAACTGATGGACGTTACCCGCCTGCGCGATACCCCGATTCTGACCTTTATGAACAAGCTTGACCGCGACATTCGCGATCCGATGGAGCTGCTGGATGAAGTGGAAAGCGAGCTGAACATCGCCTGTTCGCCCATCACCTGGCCTATCGGCTGCGGCAAGCTGTTTAAAGGGGTCTATCACCTTTATAAAGATGAAACCTACCTCTATCAGCGCGGGATGGGGCACACCATCCAGGAACTGCGCGTTATCAAAGGGCTGGATAATCCCGAACTGGATATCGCGGTCGGCGAAGAGCTGGCGGCCCAGCTGCGCGAAGAGCTGGAATTGGTGCAGGGCGCTTCCAACGAGTTTGAAGAAGAGGCTTTCCTGAGCGGCGATTTGACGCCGGTCTTCTTCGGCACAGCGCTGGGTAACTTCGGCGTGGACCACATGCTGGACGGGCTGGTCGACTGGGCGCCGACGCCGATGCCGCGTAAAACCAACGTGCGTGAAGTGGTCGCGTCGGAAGAGAAATTTACCGGCTTTGTCTTCAAGATCCAAGCCAATATGGACCCGAAACACCGTGACCGCGTCGCTTTCATGCGCGTCGTGTCGGGTAAATATGAGAAAGGAATGAAGCTGCGTCAGGTACGGATCGGCAAAGATGTGACGATCGCGGACGCGCTGACCTTCATGGCGGGCGACCGTTCCCACGTGGAAGAGGCTTATCCCGGCGACATCATCGGCCTGCATAACCACGGCACCATCCAGATAGGCGATACGTTTACGCAAGGCGAGGACATGAAGTTCACCGGTATTCCGAACTTTGCCCCTGAACTGTTCCGTCGCATTCGCCTGCGCGATCCGTTGAGGCAGAAACAACTGCTGAAAGGCTTGGTTCAGCTGTCCGAAGAGGGCGCGGTGCAGGTATTCCGTCCGTTGATCAACAACGATCTGATCGTAGGCGCGGTAGGGGTACTGCAGTTTGATGTGGTCGTGGCCCGTCTGAAGACGGAGTACAACGTGGAAGCGGTTTATGAGTCGGTCAACGTCTCGACTGCGCGCTGGGTTGAATGCGGCGACGTCAAAAAGATGGAAGAGTTTAAGCGTAAGAATGAGCAACATCTGGCGTTGGACGGCGGCGATAACCTGACCTACGTGGCTCCCACGATGGTAAACCTGAATCTGACTCAGGAACGTTACCCTGACGTACAGTTCCATAAAACGCGGGAACATTAATTGCCTGCCTAGGATCCGCTGAGATGACTCAAGCCAGGCTAATGCCTGGTTTTTTCTTTTTCTTGATGCATTTCAAATAATTAATGCTCTCCTCCTTGATATCAGGAGTCGTTTTACCGCACGGATAAATCTGAAACTCTCTAATTTGCTGTCTTTTTCATCACGTTGCCTGGGCTTTTATCCGTAGTCAGCTATAGTTAACTATGAATGCAATATTTCTAGTTTGTTTCACTGTTAATTTAACGAGGTATAGCGAGTTATATTGAAGTGGCGGTTATTTTCGGCATGACAATCTATCTGGTGACCAATGCTGGCTCCGACGCGCCAGCCCCGTGATTGACTCTATATGAGCACATTCCGTGCAGTGGAACAGTGGCAACAAAAAGGAAGATCTAGATGAAAAAGACCAAGATTGCACAATCAGTAATGGCCGTTGTTCTGGGGACTATGTTGCTGGGCGCTCAGGCGATGGCAGAAGAAACGTTCAGTCAGAAAGTGAAGAACGTGGCCGACACCACTGGACAGAAAGTCGATAGCTCCATGACGTCTGCTGGAAATTATCTGGATGACAGCACGATCACCGCCAAGGTGAAAAGCGCGCTGCTGGAAGATAAAACCATCGATAGCGGCGACATTTCCGTCGCGACGTCCAAAGGCATCGTGACTCTGAGCGGTTTTGTCGCCAGTCAGGCTCTTTCTACGCAGGCGGTCAGCATTGCGAGCAAGACCGAGGGCGTGAAGTCCGTCAGCGATAAGCTGCAGGTTAGAGATGAAAAAGGTTCCCAGACCGTCGGCGCCTATGCCGGAGACACGGTAACCACCAGCAAAATCAAAGCGAAGTTCTTGGCGGACAGCATCGTTCCGTCTCGCAATATCAAGGTTGAAACGCATGACGGCATTGTGCAGCTAACCGGTCAGGTTTCGACGGCCGCGCAGTCTGCCCAGGCGGAAAGCTTGGCCAAGGCGGTCGAAGGGGTCAAAAGCGTCAAGAATGACCTGACGGTTGAATCCTAATTCAGCTTCGGGTTAGGCCGTTCCTCGGATAACCCGCGCGATCGCACCCGCGCGGCGGTCATTTCGCCGCCGCGCCTGTCAGGACGACTCACCGACGGTATCTTCGCTCAGGGAAGCTTCGGCGCCATCAAACCAATGGGCGCGGTTTCGGGCTCATGACTCTGCCCCGTCGGATAGCCGCATGGCGTCCCATGGCGCCGGCTGCAACGTCATTTTAATCACCAGATATTGAAGGAGAGCGTATGTTTCGTTGGGGTATTATTTTTCTGATTGTGGCGCTGATCGCCGCCGCGCTGGGTTTCGGCGGACTGGCGGGTGCAGCGGCGAGCGCAGCTAAAATCGTCTTCGTGATCGGTATCATTCTGTTCTTGGTCAGTCTCTTTATGGGACGCAGGCGTCCATAGCGATAGCGGCATTCGTTTGCCGCTGTTCAGTTTGTTCTCTATCTCGTCTTTTAACGTCGGCCCGGCATCTGCAAAGATGCGCGGGCCGGTTTTATATCCGACGGATAACTGCCCTTCAAGGGGCGGCATCCCGATGGGACTGCGCGCTCCATCGCACTCACCGCGGCTCCCGTTCGATAAAAGGCGGATGGTCAGGCCTGTTGCAGGAGCATGACGCAGAGGCCCGGTAACTGTTATCCTCACTTCCTCTCATTCAGCGTGAAGGCCGCATTTTGCTTATGCCGGGTTCCGAACCAACTGCCAGCCAGACCGACCAGCGCCCCCACGCGCCGGGTCCGCTGATAGATACCCACTGTCATTTTGACGTTCCATTGTTTCTGGATGACGAGTCTGACAGCGTGCGACGCGCTCAGGACGCGGGCATCACCGATATCATCATCCCCGCGGTGGACGCCCATCACTTCGATCTCATCCTGCAACTCGCACAACGGTGGCCTGGCCTGCATGCGGCGCTGGGATTGCACCCGTTATATATCGATCGTCATGACGAAGAGGATGTGGCGTTGCTGGATGCCCGGTTGCAGTCACATCGTGAAGACGTGGTAGCGGTGGGTGAGATAGGGTTAGATCTTTACATGGATAACCCACAATTCGACCGCCAGTGCCATTTTCTCGGCGAACAACTGGCGCTGGCTCGCCGTCACGATCTGCCGGTGATCCTGCACTCCCGGCGCACTCACGACCGTCTGGCGGCGATACTTCGGCGATGCCCGCTGCCGCGCACGGGCGTTGTACACGGTTTTTCAGGCAGCTATGAGCAGGGGATGGCGTTTATCCGGCTGGGCTTTTATATCGGTGTTGGCGGTACGATCACTTATCCGCGCGCCGATAAAACGCGCAAAGCGATAGCGCGATTGCCGCTGGAATTCCTGTTGCTGGAGACGGATGCGCCGGATATGCCGGTATCGGGCCATCAGGGAGCGCCCAATCGGCCCGAACGTATTGCCGATGTTTTCTGGTCGCTCTGCGAGCTGCGGGAAGAAACTCCGATACAATTAGTCGCGGCCCTGGCGGCGAATTCGAGGCGTTTATTTCAGTTTTAAGCGAAAGACACACGCATCAGGTCAATGGGTAAATCCTAATAACATGTTATATATGACGGAAAATTCACGTCAGGTTTGATAATGCCGGAATAGTCACTTTTTTATTCCCGCCAGACTTATTCATTTTCTCTTCTGATCCACTCCGTTCCCTGCCGCAAGATGACGTTTTATTGTTTTATGACAATAGGTAACGTGATGAATGGTGAGTAGAAAGAGGGTGAGTGATGCGCTTTTATCCAGATATATACAATATTTCAGAATATTTGACGTTTTTATTCATTTAATGTTGTATGCGTCGTTGATTGCTGCCGATATGCCTTTTGTCGACCCACTTCTCCGTTTGTTCAGTCTTCTAAAGATAAGGGACACTCTGGCAGTAGCACATGCTTTCTTGTTTATTACCTTCTCTACTAAAGGGATTTTCCATGGAAATATTAATGAGTCTGGTGGGGATGTCCGTATTAATCCTGGTCGGAATCATGTTGTCTAACAACCGTAAGGCAATCAATGTTCGCACGGTCGTAGGCGCTTTTTTGATCCAAATCTGTATTGGCGTATTGGCGCTATATGTTCCCCTGGGGCGTCAGGTTCTAGCCAGTATTACTTCCGGCGTAGGCAACGTCATCGCCTACGGCAATGACGGGATCGCTTTTATGTTCGGCGGTCTGGCCTCGGACAAAATGTTCGAGATTTTCGGCGGCGGTGGTTTTGTCTTTGCGCTGCGGGTATTGCCGATGATCGTGTTTTTCTCCTCCCTGATCGCGGTGCTGTACTACCTCGGCATCATGCAGTGGGTCGTCCGCCTGCTGGGCGGCAGTCTGCGGCTGCTGTTGCGGACGTCGCGCACTGAATCTCTCTCCGCTACCGCGAATATTTTTGTCGGCATGACGGAGGCGCCGTTAGCGGTGCGTCCCTATATTGCGGGTATGACGCAATCCGAACTGTTTGCCGTCATGTGCGGCGGTCTGGCCTCTATCTCTGTCTCCGTTCTTGCGGGTTATGCGCAGATGGGCGTGCCGTTGGAGTATCTGATCGCCGCTTCCTTTATGGCCGCGCCGGGGAGTTTGCTATTTGCAAAGCTGATGATGCCGGAAACGGAACAGACGCACGACCGCAATACGGTTCAGAATTTCGATGGCGAAGAACAAAAACCGGGCAACGTGATCGATGCGGCGGCGGGCGGTGCGGCATCGGGTTTACATCTGGCGTTAAATGTTGGCGCAATGTTACTGGCTTTTATCGCCTTGATTGCTTTACTTAACGGTATCCTCAGCGGAATTGGAGGCTGGTTTGATTATCCGCAGCTGTCCCTGGAGCTGGTCCTGGGCTGGATTTTTGCACCTGTGGCATTTCTGATCGGCGTGCCGTGGAGTGAAGCGACCATTGCCGGCTCGTTCATCGGTCAGAAGCTGGTTGTTAATGAATTTGTGGCCTATTTGAATTTGAGCCCCTACCTCAAGCCTGACGATATTGTTGCGGCCTCCGGTTTACAGGTGCTGTCTACACACACTAAAGCGATTGTCTCGTTTGCACTGTGCGGCTTCGCCAATTTGTCTTCTATCGCCATTCTCATCGGCGGCCTGGGCAGCATGGCCCCGAATAGACGACAGGACATTGCCCGCTTCGGAATGAAAGCCATTGCGGCAGGAACGCTATCTAATCTGATGAGCGCCAGTATCGCCGGTTTCTTTCTGGCTTTGTGAGCCGTGTTTTACAGGGAGGTAGCGCTGCTGCTTCTCTGTTCTGTGAACTAGTGGTACATGCACTATGTTCCGCTTTGAGAGTTAACGAATATGCTTTCTGTTTTTATAGAAGATATAGAGTGGGTGACGTTCCACCAGGCGGATAGCGAAGCTATTTACCCTGGGGTAGGGGCTCGCTGTCATTTCTCCCTGCGGACTTACCGTGATGATTTATTCTTTCGTGCGGAGATCCCTTTCACAGCAGAAATTGCGCGCTCGGTGCCTAAGCGTCGGGCTGAGTATCTGGCCGGACGTTATCTCGCCCGCCGGGTGCTGGAACGTCTGGGAGTTGAGCGATACACATTGAAAAACGGCGAGGATCGTTCGCCGCAGTGGCCGGACTTTATCGTCGGGTCATTGAGCCACAACGCAGACTGCGCGCTCTGCGCGGCGCATGTGCGCCAGGACACGGCCTCCTACGTCGGATTGGATGTCGAGACGGTTATGAGCGAAGAGCGGGCGAACAGCCTGTGGCCAGGCATCATCAACGATGAAGAGTTTGACTGGCTGCATGAGGCTTTCCCCGGCCACTTCTCGACGTTGCTGACGCTGGCGTTCTCCGCCAAAGAAAGTTTGTATAAAGCGCTGTATCCACAGGTGAAGCACTATTTTGATTTTCTGGATGTCAAAATTGTGACGCTGGACAGCGTCCGGCACACCTTCACGCTGGAACTGTTGTGCGACCTGTCGCCTGACTTCCTGACGGGGCGGCGCTTTAGCGGGACGTATCAACTGAGAGAGCAGGACGTGATAACGTTTATTTATCATCAATAATGGATAACGACGCGGTCGAAAAAAGCCTTTCACCGGGCGGAGAACCCGATCGTCATCGCCGGCCGTGACCTATCCCGTCTGCGCGATGCGCCCGGAAGCGGCGGTTACGACGCGCGGTTTCGCTTATTCAACGCGCCAGAGCCGCCCGACGAAGCAGGTTGACGGACCGGGGCCCGTCATCACCCGGAAGACCCTTTAGCCTTTTTCGGCCAGCACCGTGGGGAACAGACCGGCGTGGTCATTAATGACGCGGATATTCCTGAAACCTGCCTGGGTCAGTTGCTGCAACGTGGTCTTTTCGGTGCGCAACGCGTTCCATTTCGTACCGATGACCTGCATGAAAAGACATTTCTGCAGGCGCAGCAGCGCCGGATCCAGCCGTTCCATTTTCCAGCTGGAGTCGCTCGTTAGGAACGGCGGGGGGGTCATAAAGCTGGTGACAAGGGTGCCTCCTTTCTTCAGCGCGCGGTAAAAAAGGGCGTAAAGCTCCGTCACTCTCTCATCGCTGGATTCATAAATTGTTAATCCATTGCTGGTCAGCACGTCGAATTCCTCCGTGAATGTCATCTGCCAGGCATCGCCTTCAATCAGCGTTGTATTCGCCAGAACGCCTTTTTGCTCCGCGAGGGCGCGGGCCTGCGCCAGCGCGGCTTCGTCCATATCGATACCGACCAGCCGAACATTTTTCGCCCCGGCGAGATTCAGCAAATCGGTCATCAGGCCGCAGGGAACGGATGCCATCGCTCCGCCGGGCATCAATCGTTTTTGCAGTTCCCGGCAAAAGATGCCGTAGCGCTCCCGGGTCGCCAGTGTGGCGGGCAGTTGCGTAAAGAGAATGCGCTCCAGCGGATGCAGTTCACGCGGATGCTCCGGCGTCCACGTCACCAGTTCATTCGTCCAGAAAGCATCCAGCCCTTTGTTAAGGATTAAAAATCTACCCAGCGGAAATTCACAAAGCTGGTCAAAAAGGCTCAGGAGTTCGCCGACCGGCGCATCGTCCAGATCGCCGCGCGTTTCTATACGCCGGCGCTCAGCCAAGAGGACCGCCCCGTGATCCGCATCAGTGCGGCCGGCATGAGAAAGCATCGAATTTTTCATAAAATCTTCCTGATAAGGTGATAAAAGCGATCAATCTTCCCCGATGAAGGAAAAGCCGAATCCCGCATCCCTACTGGTAGCCTGCGTCGCGAGCGGGGGTCGAGAGACAGGCGCGCGCCGTTTGTGCTCCTGCGCCCTGCGAATAATAAAGAAGGCCGCCGTGTTTATCTAAAAAAAATCAGCGCGGATCAGCGAGACGCCGCCATCTCAGGTAAACGCCGACTTCTATAGGGAAGAGATATGGGGGGCGAAGCGGGTACGCCACCTCGACGTTGCCCCGACGCCCGCGCGGTCGACGGCGAGAAAAGCGTTCCGAACGCGGATTGGACATGGCGTCAGACGGCCGCCCGCCGCCTTGGGAGGGCGGCGGCGATCCTCGAGCCGCTATATCGCGACCAGCCGGCGAACGCCGTCTTGCTCCATATCCGTCCCCAGACCTCGTTGGACAATTTCTCCCCGTGACATGACCAGATAGCGGTCGGCCAGCTCCGCTGCAAAGTCATAAAACTGCTCGACCAATAAAATGCCCATCTCGCCCTGCTGGGCCAACTGGCGGATTACGGCGCCGATCTCCTTGATCACGGAAGGCTGGATGCCCTCGGTCGGTTCATCGAGGATCAGCAATCGCGGCCGGCAGGCCAGAGCGCGGCCGATCGCCAGCTGCTGTTGCTGGCCGCCGGAAAGATCGCCGCCCCGCCGCGCCTTCATCTCGCCCAGCACGGGAAACAGCCGGTAGATCTCTTCCGGCACCGATCTGGCCTGCGCGCCGGAGAAGCGCGCCAGCCCCATCAGCAGATTCTCTTCCACCGTCAGGCGTGAAAATATCTCCCGCCCCTGCGGCACATAGGCGATGCCGGCCTGCACCCGCTGATGCGGTTTACGGTGGTTGATGAGGCGATCCTGCCAGCGGATCTCGCCGGATTTGGCTGGGATCAGGCCCATCAGGCATTTGAGCAGCGTCGTTTTCCCCACGCCGTTGCGCCCCAGCAGACAGGTGATTTCGCCGGGCCGGGCCTCGAACGACAGGCCGCGCAGGATATGGCTGCCGCCGTAATATTGATTCAGTTCCGATACCTGCAACATGTCAGCGCCCCAAATAAACGTCGATAACCCGATCGTCCGCCTGCACTTCGCGCAACGACCCCTCGGCCAGCACCTGGCCCTGATGCAGCACGGTGACGCGGTCGGCGATGGTTTCGACGAAGCCCATATCGTGCTCCACCACCATCAGCGAATGTTTGCCGGCCAGACCGCGAAACAGCTCCGCGGTGTATTCGGTCTCGGCATCGGTCATGCCGGCCGCCGGCTCGTCGAGCAGCAGCAGATGCGGCTCCTGCACCAACAGCATGCCGATTTCGAGGAACTGTTTCTGGCCGTGCGACAGTAACCCGGCTTTGCGCCCGCGCGCCGCGTCGAGCCGCAACAGCGTCAGCGTCTCGTCAATGCGGTCCCGCTGATCGCCGTTCAGCCGCGCGCGCAGGCTGGCCCAGACGGATTTATCGTTTTTCAGCGCGATTTCGAGGTTTTCGAACACCGTCAGCGCTTCGAACACCGTGGGTTTCTGGAACTTGCGGCCGATGCCCGAACGCGCGATCTCCACCGGCGACAGCCGGGTCAGATCGGTGTGCTGATCGAAGATCGCCTGACCGGCGTCCGGCCGCGTTTTGCCGGTGATCACATCCATCAGGGTGGTTTTTCCCGCGCCGTTGGGACCGATGACGCAGCGCAGTTCGCCGACGCCGATCTGCAACGACAGATCGGTCAGCGCCCGGAAACCGTCGAACGAGACGTTAATGTTCTCAAGCTGCAACACCGGGTCATGTTGACGGCGGAAACGGTCCGCCGGAAGCGATTGGGTAAACAGGGATTCAGTCATCACGCCTCCTGCGCAACAGGCCGATGACGCCACGCGGCAGAAACAGCGTGACCAGGATAAACATCAGGCCGAGGAAGAACAGCCAGTATTCGGGAAACGCCATGGTGAACCAGCTCTTGGCGCCGTTGACGATACCGGCGCCGAGCAGCGGGCCGATCAGCGTGCCGCGTCCGCCGAGCGCCACCCAGATGGCGGCTTCGATGGAGTTGGTCGGCGACATCTCGCTGGGGTTGATGATGCCGACCTGCGGGACATACAGCGCGCCCGCCAGCCCGCACAGCACCGCCGAGAGCGTCCAGACGAACAGCTTGAAGCCGAGGGGATCGTACCCGACGAACATCAGCCGGTTTTCCGCGTCGCGCACCGCCGTCAGCACCCGGCCGAACTTGCTGCGCGCCAGCGCGAAGCCGATGCCGAGGCTGGTCAGCAGCAACAGCACGGTGGCGACGAACAGCCCGATGCGCGTGCCGGTGGCGGTGATGTCGAAACCGAGCAGGGTGGTGAAGCCGGTAAATCCGTTATTGCCGCCGAAGCCGGTTTCGTTGCGGAAAAACAGCAGCATCCCGGCGTAGGTCAGCGCCTGCGTCATGATCGAGAAGTAGACGCCTTTGATTTTCGAACGGAAGGCGAAAAAGCCGAACACCAGCGCCAGCATGCCGGGCGTCAGCATAATCAGGCACAGCGCCCAGGCGAAATGCTGCGTGCCGGCCCAGAACCACGGCAGCTCGTTCCATGACAGAAACGACATAAACGCCGGCAGCCCCTCTCCCGCGGCCTGACGCATCAGGTACATGCCCATAGCGTAACCGCCCAGCGCAAAGAACAGCCCGTGGCCCAGCGACAGCAGCCCGGCATAGCCCCACACCAGGTCGAGCGCCACGGCGACGACGGCATAGCACAGAATTTTGCCGACCAGCGTCAGCGTATAGGTGGATATCGCCAGCGGATGGCCGGCGGGCAGCAGCGCGCAGAACGGCATGATCAGCAGCGCCAGCGCCGTCAGGACGCCGAGGGCGTAGGTCAGACGCGGCGCTTTGCGCGCCAGCGTCAAAGTCAGCGGCAGGCTCATCAGTCAATCACCCTCCCTTTCACGGCGAACAGGCCCTGCGGACGCTTCTGGATAAACAGAACGATCAGCACCAGGATCAGAATTTTGCCCAGCACCGCGCCGATCTGCGGTTCCAGCACTTTGTTGAGGATGCCGAGGCCAAAGGCGGCCGCCACGGTGCCCGCCAGCTGGCCGATGCCGCCCAGCACCACCACGAGGAAGGAGTCGATGATGTAGCCCTGTCCGAGTTCCGGGCCGACGTTGCCCAACTGCGACAGCGCCACGCCGCCGAGTCCGGCGATGCCGGAGCCGAGGCCGAACGCCAGCATGTCGACGCGGCCGGTGGGGACGCCGCAGCAATCCGCCATGGCGCGATTCTGCGTCACGGCGCGCACGTTGAGCCCGAGACGGGTTTTGTTCAGCAGCAGCCAGGTAAGGCCCAGCACCGCAAACACGAACAGGATCACCGCGATGCGGTTGAACGGCAGCACCAGATTGGGCAGCACCTGCAGCCCGCCGGACAGCCAGGCGGGGTTGGCGACTTCCAGATTCTGCGCGCCGAACAGCACGCGCACCAGTTGGATCAGCATCAGACTAATGCCCCAGGTGGCGAGCAGGGTTTCCAGTGGCCGGCCGTACAAATGGCGGATGACGGCGCGCTCCAGCGCCATGCCCATCGCCGCCGTGATCAAAAAGGCCGCGGGCAGCGCCAGCAGCGGATACCAGGCCAGCCACTGAGGCGCGAACTGCTGGAACAGCGACTGCACCAGCCAGGCGGCGTAAGCCCCCAGCATCAGCATTTCGCCGTGCGCCATATTGATCACCCCGAGCAGGCCGTAGGTGATCGCCAGACCGAGGGCGGCCAGCAGCAGGATCGAACCGAGCGACAGGCCGGTGAACGCCTGACCGAGCAGCTCGCCCCACATCAGGCGCTGTTCGATTTGCCGCAGGCTCTCGGCGGCGGCGGCGCGCACGTCGGCGTCGGGCTCGTCGGCGGCCTGCGTCAGACGTTGCAGCCGGGACTGCGTCGCGGGGTGGCTCGATTCGCCCAGCTGTTTCACCGCCTGCAGCCGTACCGCGGCATCCGGGCTGGCGAGTTGCAGATTGGCGGCCGCCAGCGCCAGCGCGGCCCGCACCCGGTCGTCGGTTTCGCCGGTCAACCGTCGTTCGATCACCGGCAACTGGTCGGCCGCGCCCGCGTTTTGCAACTGCTGCGCGGCGCGCAGACGCATCGCCGGGTCATCGCTGACCAACTGATGCGCGGCGAGCGCATTGGCAATCAGCACGCGCAGGCGGTTGTTCATAAACAGCTTTTTGGTGTCGCCGCTCGGCTGCGGCGCGGCGTCGAGGGGCGTGAAGACGTTGCCCTGCCTGCTGAAAGGCTGTGTGTTCTGGTCGATGAACACGGATTCGCGGCGCAGCGCCTCCAGCAACGGCAGGCGGTCGGCCTGCGGCGCGGCGGCCCACTGTTCAAGCAGCGCGGCCTGCTGGGCGCGGCCGGCGGCGGCGAACTCCGCGCCGTCTCCCGCCCGCGCCAGCCAGGGCAGCAGCAGCAACAGCGCGCAGAAATAGCGGTGGATTTTCATGGTGGTGGCCCCGTTGGGATGCGCGGGGAACGGCCCTGACTCCGACAGCGGGAGAAGGGCCGCGCCGCTTACTTGGTTGATTTCACCGGAGAGTCGGGTTTCTGGTCGTTGCCCGCGATATAGGGGCTCCACGGCTGGGCGCGAACCGGTTTGTCGGTCTGCCACACCACGTTGAACTGGCCGTTCTCTTCCACTTCGCCAATCATCACCGGCTTATGCAAATGGTGATTGGTCGCGTCCATGGTCAGGGTGAAGCCGCTCGGGGCATCGAAGGTCTGTCCCGCCATCGCCGCCCGCACCTTGTCTACGTCCGTGGTGCCGGCTTTCTCGACGGCCTGCGCCCACATATGGATGCCGACGTAGGTGGCCTCCATCGGATCGTTGGTCACGACGGTGCCGGCGTTCGGCAGGTTATGGGCCTTGGCGTAGGCGCGGTAGTCCGCCACGAACTTGGCGTTGGTCGGGTTATCGACGGACTCGAAATAGTTCCAGGCGGCCAACTGACCGACCAGCGGTTTGGTGTCGATGCCGCGCAGCTCCTCTTCGCCGACCGAGAACGCCGCGACGGGGATATCGGTCGCCTTAATGCCTTGATTCGCCAGTTCTTTATAGAACGGGACGTTGGAGTCGCCGTTGATGGTGGAGACCACCGCGCTCTTGCCCTCGGCCGCGAATTTCTTGATGTCGGACACGATGGTCTGATAATCGCTGTAGCCGAACGGGGTATAGACTTCCTGAATATCTTTATCCTGTATGCCTTTCGTGTGCAGGAATGCGCGCAGGATCTTGTTGGTGGTGCGCGGATACACGTAGTCGGTACCCAGCAGGAAGAAGCGCTTGGCGCCGCCGCCGTCTTCGCTCATCAGGTATTCCACGGCCGGAATGGCCTGCTGGTTCGGCGCCGCGCCGGTGTAGAACACGTTCGGCGACATCTCCTCGCCCTCATACTGCACCGGGTAGAACAGCAGGCCGTTCAGCTCCTCGAACACCGGCAGCACCGACTTGCGCGAGACCGAGGTCCAGCAGCCGAACACTACCGCCGCCTTATCCTGCGTCAGCAACTGGCGCGCTTTCTCGGCGAACAACGGCCAGTTCGAGGCCGGGTCGACCACCACCGGCTCCAGCTTTTTGCCCAGCACGCCGCCTTTGGCGTTGATTTCATCAATGGTCATCAGCGCCACGTCCTTCAGCGGCGTCTCCGAGATCGCCATGGTGCCGGAAAGCGAATGCATGATCCCCACCTTGATGGTGTCGGCGGCCTGAACCCCCCAGGACAGGCCCATGCCTATCACAGTGGCGGAGAGTGCGAAAACCTTAAGCAGCGAACGTCTTTTCATCGTCTAACCCTCTCAATAGGTATTGTTTTGTTCAACGGGGTGAAGCCTGGCCTGCTGTAGCATGTGCAAGGTGATCTTTCTGACCTCCGCCTTGCTTTCAGCGATGTGGGTGGTCAGCATGCGCTGCGCCTCCTCGGTCTGTTGCCGGAAGATCGCCTGTAAAATCCGGGCGTGCTCGCGGTAGGTCGCATCGATACGGTCTTCGCGCGTGAAGTCGAGACGGCGGATGATGCGGATTTTTTCGGTCAGCTCGGTGTGGATGCGCGTCATCTCCCGGTTGCCGGTGGCGCTGACCAGCGTGATGTGAAAACGTTCATCCTGCAGCGAAACCGCCTTGCCGTCCTCCCGGCGCGCCTCGTCGATCCAGAAGGCTTTCAGCTCGGCGAGCGTTTTCGCGCACTGCGCCGGCGGCAGCGCGCACAGGCGACGCACCGCCTCGCGCTCCAGCAGGGTGCGCAGGTCGTACAGCTCTTCGAAATATTCGAAATCGAAGGGCCTGACCTGCCAGCCGCTGCGGAACCACACCTCGACATAACCTTCGCGCTCCAGCCTGAACAGGGCCTGACGCACCGGAGTGCGGCTCACCGCCATGCGTTCGGCGATTTCGCTCTCGGTGAAACGGTCGCCGGGCATCAGGCGGAATTCGAAAATGTCCTGCTTCAACGCCTGATAAACCTTTTCGGCCAGCGGTTCCGGACGGGCTTTGCCGCGTTGCGTGGGGGTCGTCATCATCGCTCCTTATTCCAGCCACAGCAGGACATCGCCCGGATTTACCGGACGGCCCGCCTGACAGGCTATGCGTTTAACCGTGCCGCTCCGGGGAGCGGCGATCGCCAGTTCCATCTTCATCGCCTCGACGATGATGAGCGTCTGTCCGGCCTCGACCACGTCGCCCGGCCGTACCTGGACTTTCCAGATATTGCCGCTGACGTCGGCGCAGACCGAAAAAGCGTTCTCATCCACACCGGCTATTTCCGCGGGAGGCCGATCGGCGGCGGCGTCAACGGTCTCTTCCTCTTTCCAGAGCGCCACCTCGCGCGTGAAAGCCTCGGCCTGACGTTCACGGAACGCCGCGATGGACGCGGCGTTGTCGGCAAGGAACCGCTGATGCGCCGCGAAGTCGAACACGGTCTCTTCGATGCGAATGCGCGCGCGGCCCTCGCGGAAATCGTCGCGCAGCTGCGTCAGCGCGTCTTCCGTCACCGGATAAAAACGCACCTGATCGAAGAAGCGCAGCAGCCACGGCGCGTCGGCGGCGAACTGATCGTTTTTCAGGAATTTGTTCCAGATGGGCAGCGTGCGGCCGACCAACTGATAGCCGCCGGGCGAGTCCATGCCGTAGATGCACATATACATGCCGCCGATGCCGACGGTGCCCTCGGCGGTGAAGGTGCGGGCCGGGCTGTATTTGGAACTCAGCAGGCGATGACGGGGATCGATCGGCACCGCGCACGGCGCGCCGAGATAGACGTCGCCGAGGCCCAGGATCAGGTAGCTGGCGTCGAACAGCGTGTCGCGCACGGCCTCGCGGCGGTCCAATCCGTTGATGCGCTGGATAAAGTCGACGTTGTTCGGCAGCCAGGGCGCATTGGCGCGCACGGTTTCCCGGTAGCGCTCCACCGCGCCGAGCGTGGCGCTGTCTTCGAAGGCCATGGGCAGCCAGACGATACGCGACGGCACCTTCAGCTCACCGACGTCGCCCAGCGTGGCTTCCAACGCCAGCAGCAGGGCGATCAGACGACGCTGGCTCAGGATGGCGCCGTCGTAGCGCACCTGCAGCGAGCGCACGCCGGGCGACAGTTCTTCCACGCCGGGCGTCGCCCGTTCGCGCAGCTGGTTCATCAGCAGATGCACGCGCAGGCGCAGCGCCAGGTCCAGCACATTGTCGCCGTACTCCACCAGCACATAGCCGTCGCCCGCCTGACGATAGGCGACCGCCGGCGTCGTTTGCGTGGCCGGCAGCGCCGCCAGCAGGGTGGCGCTGCCCGTCTCGTCCGCCGCCAGCGACGGCGGGGCAAAGGACGGAACGGGGCAGGCGCGCAGCGTGTTGATGCACCGCGTCTGCGCCTGCTCCAGCGCCACGGCCTCCTCGATGCCGATGGGATAAAAGCGAATACGATCGCCCGGTTTCACCTGACCGACCTTCCACAGCTCGGCCCTGGCGATGGTCACCGGACAGACGAAACCGCCGAGGCTCGGGCCGTCCCGGGTCAGGATCACCGGGAAGTCGCCGGTGAAGTTGACCGCGCCGATGGCGTATTCGCAGTCATGCACGTTGGACGGGTGCAAGCCGGCCTCGCCGCCGTCGGCGCGCGTCCAGGTGGGTTTGGGGCCGACCAGACGCACGCCGAGGCGGTTGGAGTTGTAGTGGACCTGCCAGTCGCTGGCGAAGAAGTCGTCGATCGCGTCCTGAGTGAAAAAGTCCGGAGCGCCGTGCGGGCCGTACAACACGCCGATGCGCCACTCGTCGCCGTAGTGCGGCGTCAGCGCGCGATCCAGCGGTTGCGGGTCGCCGACCGGCGCGGGCGTAGTGCAGGCGGCCAGCTGAGGCTGCGAGATCGGCAGCATATCGGCGACCCGCAGGGGGCGGCCGGCGTGTCCGCCGAACTGGCCGAGGGCGAAGGTGGAACGGCTGCCGAGATACTCCGGCACATCGATGCCGTTGCGGACGGCGAGATAGGTGCGGCAGCCCGACTGCGCGCGGCCGAGCGTCAGGGTCTGTCCCGCCCTGACGTCGACCGGCCGCCAGTAGGCCACCGGCGCGCCGTCTAGTTCCGCCGGGCAATCCGCGCCGGTCAGGGCGATCACCGCGTCGCAGTGAAAACGCAGCGATGGCCCCTGCAGGGTGAATTCCAGCCCTGCGGCGGCCTCATGGTTGCCGACGATGCGGTTGGCGAGGCGAAAGGCGAAATCGTCCATCGGGCCGGACGGCGGCACGCCGATATCCCAGTAGCCGAGACGGCCGGGGTAGTCCTGCACGGTGCTGAAGGTGCCGGGTTGCAGCACTTCGAGCATGCAGGCGGTCGGGGTGAAGCCGTCGAGAAAGCGGGTCCACACGTCGCCGCGGCGGAAAGCGGAGGTCGCGACAATCTGGCGCAGATAGTCGAGGTTGCTGGCGATGCCGTGCAACTGCGTGGCCGCGAGCGCCTGCCGCATTTTCGCCAGCGCCGCGTCGCGCGTGTCGGCGTGTACGATCAGCTTGGCGATCATCGGATCGTAATAGGCGGAGACCTCGGTCCCGGCGTCGATCGCGCCGTCGATGCGCACGTCGTTGGGAAAATGGACGCCGGTCAGCACGCCCGGACTCGGCTGGAAGTTTTTCAGCGGATCTTCCGCATAGAGGCGCACCTCGATCGCGGCCCCCTGCGGCGGCTGCCGCATCCGCGCCCAGTCGAGTTCGTCGCCCGCCGCAACCCGCAACATGCACTCCACCAGATCGAGGCCGGTCACGCATTCGGTCACCGGATGCTCCACCTGCAAGCGAGTGTTCACTTCGAGGAAATAGAACGCATCCTGTTCGGCGTCGTAAATGTACTCCACCGTCCCGGCGCTGCGATAGGCGACCTGCTCGCCGAGCCGCACCGCCGACGTCAGCAGCGCCTCGCGCGTGGCCGGGGGCAGATTCGGCGCCGGGGTTTCCTCCACGACTTTCTGGTTGCGGCGCTGCAGTGAACAGTCGCGCTCGCCGAGGGCGACGACCTGGCCGTTGCCGTCGCCGAAAATCTGTACCTCGACGTGGCGCGCACGGTCGATACAGCGCTCCAGAAACACGCCCGCATCGCTGAAGAACTGCTCGCCGAGGCGACGCACGCTTTCCCAGGCGTGACGCAACGCGTCGGCGTCGGCGCAGCGCGTCAGGCCGATCCCGCCGCCGCCCGCGGTGCTTTTCAGCATGACCGGATAGCCGATGTCGTCCGCGGCGCAGAGCGCGTCTTCCAGCGAGTTCAGCAGCGGCGTGCCGGGCGTCATCGGCACGCCGGCGCTTGCCGCCAGCTCACGCGCGCGGTGTTTCAGCCCGAACTCGCCGATCTGCCGTGAGGTCGGGCCGACAAAGACGATGCCCGCGTCTTCGCAGGCGGCGGCGAACGGCAGGCTTTCGGACAGAAATCCGTAGCCCGGCCAGATGGCTTCCGCGCCGGCCGCGTGCGCGGCCGCAAGAATTTTGTCGATGCGCAGATAGCTGTCGCCGGCCTTGTCGCCGCCGAGGGCCACGGCCACGTCGGCCTCTTTAACGTGCCGGGCGTTGCGGTCGGCGTCGGAATAGACGGCCACGCTGACGACGCCGAGGCGTTTCAGGGTCTTTATGGCGCGGCAGGCGATTTCACCGCGGTTGGCAATCAGTACCGTGCTGAACATGGTCATTCGCTCCTTTGCGTCGCCAGCCAGCTGCGCCAGCCGCCGAATTCAGTGATTTCCAGCGCGTGCTCCAGCGCGGCCGGCTCGCAGATAAAGCCTTTCACCACCCGTCCGTCGGCCAGCGTCAGCGAACCGATGCCGAGCGGCGCGGGGATTTCCGCCACGAACTCGCCGAAGCGCGCCAGCGGGATATCCCACAGCTCGACGGCGATGGCGGCGCCGTTGGCGGCGCGCAGCAGCCCCGGCTTCTTGATCGGCCCGTCTGGCAGGGCGAACAGCCGGTATTCGCCGGCGGTTTGCGTCTCTTCGATCAGGACCGCCTGACGCGTGGTGAGCTGATGGTTGAGCGGCATGCCGGTGAGGTGAGCGCCTACTACCGCCACGCGAACGTGTTCGACCGACGGCGGCAGCGCGGAGCGGTCTTCGGGACAGGCTTGGCCGGTCGCGCCGAGCGGCAGCGCCAGTTGCCGCTGCCAGCGCAGGCCGAATCGGGCCAGCGCGCGATCGTGCCAGGCGGGGGCGATCAGCGTGATGCCCGCAGGCAGACCGTCGTCACGGAACGGGCCCGGCAACGCCAGCGCGGCGAGATCGGCCAGGTTGGTGAAGTTGGTGTAGGAGCCGAATTGCGAGTTGTAGTGCACCGGCTCCTGCGTGATTTCTTGCCGCGTACGGATGGTCGGGGAGGTGGGCACGACAAGGGCGTCGAACGGCGCCAGCACCTGCTGGATACGGCGGGCGAGGTCGGCGCGCAAATATTCGGCCTGATAGGCTTCCACCGCGCTGTATTTTCGGCCGTTGCTGATAATGCTGAAGACGACCGGATCCATCTCCTCTGGACGGGTCAGCATCTCGCCAACTGCGGCGGTGCGTTCGGCCACCCACGGCCCGGAATAAAGCTGCTCGGCCAACTGGTGGAACGGCGCGAAATCGATCGGGTGCAGCGTGGCGCCGCTTTGCGTCAGATGTTCCAGCGCGCGGTGCCATGCCGCTTCGGCCAGTCGGTCGCCGAAAAAGTCCGGATCGGCGGGGATCGCGAAATCGGGCTGTGCTTTCATATCGGCCGGCGCGGTGCGCGGAGGACGGCGTGAATAGGCATCCTCGGCATCGTAACCGCCGGCGGCCGCGGCGACGGCGAAGGCATCTTCGACGGTGAGCGCGAACACGGACACGGTGTCATTGAGGCGGCAGGCCGGCACGACGCCGCGGGCGGAGAGCCAGCCTTTGGTCGGTTTCAGACCCACGATATTGTTGAAGCCCGCCGGCACGCGTCCGGACCCGGCGGTATCGGTGCCGAGTGAAAAGGCGACCAGCCCGCGCGCCAGCACCGACGCCGATCCGGAGCTGGAGCCGCCGCTGACGTAGTCCGGATGAAAGGTGTTTTTCACCGCGCCATACGGCGAGCGCGTGCCGACCAGGCCGGTGGCGAACTGGTCGAGGTTGGTCTTGCCTATCGCCACCGCGCCCGCGGCTTTCAATCGCGCCACCACCTCGGCGTCGCGCTCGGCGGTGTAGGCGAATGCCGGACAGGCGGCGGTGGTCGGCCAGCCCGCGACGTCGATATTGTCTTTCACGGCGAAAGGGACGCCGAACAGCGGCAGCGCTGCGGGGTCGCGCTGATAGCGGGCCAGCAGCGGGGCAATCTGCTCTTGCAACTGCGCCGGGCTGGCGAGATACAGCCAGGCGTTGTCCTGTTCATCTATCGCCGCGAGATGCGCCGCCAGCAGCGGCCCGATCTGCCGCGGGTCCTTTTGGTAGCGGCGTTGCCACGCCCGAAGCGTCAAACCTAATGTCGATGCCATAATGAATTCCAACTTGTATACAACATGGAATTCATAAAGCAACTTGTATGCCAATCGTTACTACGCTGATTTTGAATATAAAAAGGAAAGGCACGATGCGTCGGCACACTGCTTTGATGACGAATGGTGCAGCCAACGCACCATCGGAGTGACAGGTATAAGAAAGAGTGATGAAGGTGATGACGAGAAATGACTGCGTCGGCCGGATTGCCCGCACAGCGGCGGCGTGGCTTACGGCGTAACGGTGGGACGCTGGAGAGACGCCGCCGCGCGGCGGCGGCGGCAAAACGAAAAAAATGCACGGCCGGGCTTTGTCCGCCTTCCCGCGAAGAGGGACACGAAGCCCTCTTCCATGCGCTTTCCAGCGGGGCATTCTGCGTCAAGCCGCAGGACAACGCTGCGCGGCATGCCGGGCGCGCGTCAGGTCGCCAGCCGGTTGAGTCCCGGCGCTCCGGCTTTCGCGTTCGTTCGGGTTAGGCCGCCCGGCCGCCGAGATACAGCTCGCGCATGCGCGGGTCGTTCAGCAGCGCGCTCGCTTTGCCGGTCAGCGCGACTTTTCCCAGCGCCAGAACATAGGCTCGGTCGGAGATGTGCAGGGCTTCCATCGCGTTTTGCTCCACCATCAATATCGCTACGTTCTCCTCCCGGCGAATGGCTTGTATGGCGTCGAAGACATCCGCCAGCATCTTGGGCGACAGCCCGGCGGAAGGCTCGTCGAGCAACAGCGTCGTGGGGCGGGGCATCAGAGCGCGGGTCAGCGCCAGAATCTGCCGTTCTCCGCCGGAAAGCGCCGACGCCGTGGCGCGCCATTTTTTGCGCAGCAGCGGATAGCGTTCGCACAGGGCTTCCATCCGTTCCCGGCGCAGTTTATCCGGCAGAAACTGACCGCCGGTTTGCAAATTTTCTTTGATAGTCAGGTTGTTGAATACGTTGTCCGTCTGGGGGACAACGCCGAGTGAGCACTCACGAACTTTACGGTGAATCGGGATTTTGCTCACGTCGCGCTCGTCCAGCAGGATCTGCCCGCGACGTGGCGTCAGGTAGCCCGCAATGCATTTAAGCAGGGTCGACTTGCCGCAGCCGTTGGGGCCAAGCAGCGTGACGATCTCCGCGTCGTCCACCTCCAGAGAGATGCCCTGCAGAATGTCGATGCCGGGGGTGTAGCCGGCCACCACGTCGTGCAACGTCATCATACGGCCTCCTGTTGTTGCGTTTGCGCGCTGCGGCCCAGATAGGCGTCCAGCACCTGCTGATTGCTCGCCAGCTCGTCCGGACGACAGCTGGCGACGATGTGGCCGCGATCTAATACGATGCATCGCCGGCACAGCTCGCGAATGAAGTGCATATCGTGTTCGATAATCACCAGCGACAGCCCCTCGCGGTTAAGGCGCAGCAGGGTTTCGACAATGTCCCGCCGCAGGTTGGGGTGAACGCCGGCCATCGGTTCGTCCAGCATCAGAATCTTCGGGTCGCCCATCAGCGCGCAGGCGATGCCCAGCAGTTTTTTCTGGCCGCCGGAGAGCGCGGCGGCGGGCAGGTCCCGCACCGGCGTCAGGAGCAGCGCGTCAATCAACCCCTGCGCCTTGCGTTTATCCTCCTCTTCGGCGCGACGCGCGCCCGGCAGCGACAGCAGGCTACTCCAGAAACCGTGATGTCGCGTGCCTGCCGCCATCACCACTTCCATCACCGTCATCTTTTGCGGCATGGCCGGCAGTTGGAAGGTGCGCGCCACGCCGGATTGGATGATGCGGTGGGTCGGCAGCTTATCAATCCGCTGTCCGGCCACGCGAATCGCGCCGCCGTCGATCGGGGTGAATCCCGAAATCGCATTCAGCAGCGTGCTTTTTCCCGACCCGTTCGGCCCCAGCAGACCGAGGATCTCCCCCTGATGTAGGGTGACGCTCACGTCCTCCAGCACGCGGTTGCCGCCGAAGGCCTTGCTGACATTATCGATCTGCATCAGTGGCGTCATGACGGCATCTTCCTTAGTTTTTCCGGTAGCAGCCCGCCGGAACGCCAGAGCAGGCAGGCCAGCAGAATAACGCCGACCGTACCCAGACGCAGTGCGCCGGTGATATCGGAGCCGATATTGAGCAGGTCTTTGGCGAAGGGAATAAAAGTGTACAGGCATTCGACGACCAGAACGCCCAACAGCACGCCCGCGACATTGCCGATACCGCCGATCATCACCATGCTCCAGATCAAGAAGGTTTCGGAAGGCAGCAGATAATCGGGACTGACATAGCCGGTGTAATAGGCCATCAGGATCCCCGCGAACGTGGCGATCGCCGCGCTGCACATCAGCGTTCGGCACTTGAGCCATTGCAGGTGATAGCCCATGCAGGTCGCCAGCTGGGGCTGTTCGCGCATCAGGCGTAGCGCCCGGCCGAAGCGGCTTTTACCCAACCGATGGGAGATCAGCGCCGCCAGCGCGACGGCCAGCAGGATCACAACGGCGAAAACCATCCCGTCGCCCTGCGTGGAGCCGGTAGACCACAGCGGGGCGATATTGCCCAGCCCTTGTGCGCCGCCGGTCAGCTGGTCTTCGTTAATTGCGATCGTGCGAATGATCTCGGCGACGGCCAGCGTGGCAATCCCCCAGTAATCCGCCGCCAATTGACGGCCCAGAACCGACATGCCCGCGCCGATCAGCATGGAAAGTGCCATGCCGAACGCGCTGGCTTCGATAAAAGAGAGCCCCAGCCGGGCGCCGATGCCGGCGGAGTATGCGCCGATACCGACAAAGGCGATATGACCGAAGTTCAGCAGTCCGGCGTAGCCCGCCTGAATATTCAGTGCGAGCGCAATCAGGGCGTAGATGCCGGTGATGCTAATAAGGTGGAGCAGAAAATCAGACACGGCGCACCTCCCGGTTAAACAGGCCGTAAGGACGCAGCAGCAGCGCCAGCAACAAAATGACGAACGATGCCGCATTGATGTAGGTGACGGGAATGAACACCAGTTCGCTGCCGAACAGCCAGCCGAAGTCGAGGTTGGTGACCAGCGTTTCGGTGGCCGCGATCAGCAGCGCGCCGAACACGGCGCCCAGCGGATTACCTAATCCGCCGAGAATGGCGGCGGCCAGAACCGGCAGCAGCAGATCGCTGCCCTGATTGACGTAGGCGCTGGAATTGAGCGCCAGCATGGAGCCGCCGAGCCCTGCCAGCGTACCGGCGATGAAGTTGACGGTATGCACCAGCGCGTCGGCGTTCAGGCCCGATGCGGCGGCCAGATCGCGGTTGCTGGCCAGCGCCCGGATAGAGCGCCCGAGTGAGGTATAAAACAGCAGTGCGCTGAAGGCGGCCAGCAACACCATTGTGACGCCGAGCGTCCACAGCTGGTTACGGGAGACGAAGCTATCGGCCAGCGATAGCGTCGGACTGAGCGGCTGGTTGTAGCTAACGGGCGACGATCCGGCGATCCCCAGAATCAGGGCGATCAGGATCATCGACACGGCCAGCGATCCGATCATGGCGCTCGCTGGCCCGGAGTGCGCCAGGCGACGAAAGATCCCATGATGCAGCAACGTCGCCATCACGCCGGTCAGCACGCTGGCCAACACAATAGCCAGCAGGAACGGGCATCCGATCCTCAGCAGCGCGGCCGTCATGAACGATCCCACCATGGCATATTGCACGTGCGCCACATTGGCGAACCGCACCAGCCCGTAGACCAGACTGAGGCCGAGCGCGATGGGCGCAAGGTCTGCGGTGCGGAGCAGTGTATCGAGAATGAACTGAAGCATAGACTCTTCCTAAAAGGGAACCGGGGCGCGAACGCCAACCGTCGCTTAGCGTAGTTCCTGAATGCCGTTGACGACTTTGACCTTCATGTACGGCTGGGTCTGGCGCTGATTATCGGCGCCGAGATTGAGCGGACCCGTCACGCCGTCAAAATGCGGCGCGATGCTCTGCATAGCAGCCTGCAAGGCCGCCGGGTCGGCGTTGCCTGCTTTATTGATCGCGGCGGCGGCCAGCGTGATGCTGTCGTAGGCATAGCTGCTGTAGGCGGACTGCGGGGCGGTGCCGTAGCGCTGCTTGAACCGGTCGATGTAACCTTGCCCCCGATCGCCAGTACCGGCGACCTCCATGCCCACGCGGCCTTCGATGTATTCCGCCGGCGTATTGGCGGTGCTCATGGTCAGGTACATGCCGTACCACGGCGTTTTGCTCAGGCCCAGTTCATAGGATTCGCGATTTAATACCACCGCGTCCTGACCGTAGGTGGTGTAGACGTAGGCGTCAGGCTTGACGCGGGAGAGCTGGCTCAGCTCGCGGCGGTAGGTGGACTGGCCGCCGGTGTAGAGCATTTTGGCGACGACTTTGCCGCCCAGCGCCTGAAAGTCCTTGTTGAACTGATCCAACATGCTCTGGCCGTAGGCGCCGTTGGGGGCGACGAACGCTACCTTGCGGTAGCCCATCTCATAAACGTCTTTGGCGGAGAACTGCGTCGCCAGATCGGCAAGGCCGATCACGCTGTAAGAGTATTTGCCCACGCTGCGCATATCGGTGCTGGAAGAGGTGATGTTGATATGCACGCGCTGATTTTTCACCAGATATTGACCGACCGGGATGGTCACGCTGGATGAGAATTCTCCCGCGACCAGCGGGACGTTGTTGACCTGGGTCAGCTTGCGCACGGCGTCGAGTGCGATGACGGGGCTGCCCGCGGAATCTTCGATCATCACGGCCAGCTTCTGACCGTTGACGCCGCCGCGCGCATTGACCTCATCCACGGCTAATTCGATTCCCCGGCGCATATCTTCGCCGATGGTGGCGCTGACGCCGGTCAGCGGCAGGATGACGCCGACGGTCACATCCGCCTGTGCGGGCAGAATAGCGCCGAAGAGCGCGCCGCCAAGCAGCGCGGGAGCGAAGAGAGCCTTACGGAAATGCACGGTCATGTCTGTTTCTCCTGGTCGAAATCGTCAATGAGGCGGAGCGGTAGCTGACTTCATCCCTGGCGTTGTTATTCATATTTGAGGCGGCCACCGCCAGGGCGTAAAACCCCGCAATTCGGGGCTTTGCCAAGCAAATGAAAAAGTGAATGATGAAGTGAATACACTTTGCCAGAAACGGTGCAGCAATTGCTATGCCATCCCGGTCAAAAAACGTTCTTTAGCGGGGATGGTAGAGGTCATTCTTTTTTTCAATTAACTAATATTTATAGTGATAACAATGAGTCACGTTATAAATTCAAAGGTGGAAAATGCGACTTTTATTATTTATACGGAATACGAATAGATAATAAATAGATGGAATAAAACCGCTGTTCTGTACGAAATTGCTTCATATTGGTGCATTTTGATTCGCCGTTGTGCAAGGTTTTCATTGTTTCATCATTATCGCCTTATTTTCTGCTCCTCGTTATTAACAAGACTGGGATTGTATTTTCATTCTTGGTTTTATGTGTCGATAGATGTGTATGCACATCGTCGTTGTGTTATGAATTCAGGCGTGTTATCAATTTAATTAAGCGAATTGACGCTGGGCTTACCAGGGCGTTAGCTCCCGAATACGGTAAAGAATCATTTAAATTCTATAGTAACTTCGTGTCGGCTTTTTAAGAGGAAATAACGTGCCGGTGAGTTCGAAAACAGTGCGCAGCGCGGACAGCGTGGAAAAAGTGTATGAAGCGGTAAAAGCGCTGGCGATCGATTATCACTTTAAGCCGGGCGAAAGAATTAATGAGGTCGAGCTGGCTGCACGCCTGAGCGTGTCCCGCACGCCGGTCCGCGAGGCGTTGAATCGTCTGGCGCGGGATGGCTTCATGAACGTTGTGCCCAACCGCGGTTTTTACGCGCGCGACATTACGCCAGAAGGCGTACACGACCTTTATGAGATGCGCGCGATTGTTGAACAGGCCGCATTCCGCCTGGCTTGCCAGCGGGCCAGCGATGAAGAGATAGAACAAACGGCGGCGATTTGGGAGGCGAGTTGCCGGGCGCTTCCAGCCCCGGAAACCATCACGGATTGGACGAAAGTGGCTGAGGATGACGAGGCTTTTCATCTGTCCATAGCCCGTATTACGCGTAACGGCCGACTGTACGAAACGCTTGAAAGTTTGAACTCCCTGATCCGCTTTTTCCGCCGAATCGATCTGGAAACGCCCAGCCGTCGTAATAATGCGTATGATGAACATATCGGTATTATCGATGCATTGCGTCAGCGTGATATTGAACGCGGCGCGGCGTTAATGGAAAAACATGTTTCGCTCAGCGCCGATCACGCGATTGCAGTGACGAAAGAGGGACTGGCGCGTATTTATTTCGGAAGGTTAGATAATTTTAAATAATCTCTGCAAAGACCTCCTGAATTAAACGTGTTTGAAGATGGTGCGCAGAAGAAATAAAAAGATAAGCCATCTTGCGTTATTTCATTGCAGGATTATATCGGCAATGAAATAACGATTGAGAAAACCGCTCGCGTTTTTTTTCGTTATTCATGTCCCTGTTTCTGGAGGCCGGTTCTCTGTGTTATGGACGCTGTATGCGTAAAGTGGAGGCGCGCGTCGCTGAATAATCGACTGACCGCTGGAATGGACTACGTTCTGAACCATCAGACGACATTGGCGGATTTTCGTGTGCGATGCTTGCGGTCGGATGAGGGTAAAGTGGGCCGTCGCGGGTCACGCATCTATGAATCAAACCGGATCTGTTACGTCAATTTCAGGGGGAAATTATGAGTCAAATTCACTTTATTGGAGCAGGGCAAATGGCGGAAGCCATTATTCGGGCGGCGCTGAACAGCGGCAAGTTGGCGCGTGATGCGGTGACGCTAGAGGATATCGACGCCTCACGGATCGCCACGCTCACGGAGCGTTACCAGCTGACATCGGCCCTGGGCGGGGATGCCGCGCTGGCCGGAGCCGACTATATCGTCATGGGCGTTCGCCCGCAGGATGACATCGCGGCGGTTTCCGCCCGCATCCGTCAGCACGCGGCGCCCGAGGCGACGGTGGTGTCTATCATCGCTGGCGTCACGCTGGCGACTTTGACCGAACTGCTGGGCGAAACGCGCCCCATCGCGCGCGTGATCCCGAATACGCTGACGGATACCGGGTATGGCTACAGCGGCGCGGTGTTGAATTCGCGGGTCGAAGAGGCGCCGCTGTGCGAATTCCTCGAAAGTTTTGGCAAAGTAATGCTGCTGGAAGAGCGGCTGCTGGATATTTTTACCGGTTTCGGCGTTGCGGGTCCCAACTACGTCTACTATTTTATCGAATCTCTGGTCGATGCGGGCGTTTTGGCCGGGTTGCCGCGGCAACAGGCGACGCAGGTTGCCTATGAGAATTTGGTCGGCGCGGTCGCGATGCTCAGCATCAGCGGCAAGCATCCGCGCCAACTGCTGGACATCAACAACTCGCCGGCCGGCGTCGGCATGCATGGTCTGTATGAGTTAAACAACAGCGACTTCGCCGCCGGGCTGCAGCGCAGCGTTCTCGCAGCGGTTAAACGCACCACTGAACTGGCGAAATCATAAGCTACGCTCCGCGCCGTGGCGCGGAGATTTCCGATATAGACACCGCGCCGAAGCGGTTCTGTGCCGCTCTTCGGCGCGGTATCCAGCCTGCCGTACTTACTTCCCATCTCGACGTGTCGTTATCATGCAAGGTATCGCTGATTGATTCGATAACGACAACGCATTAGCCCGTCGTGGCGCACTTCTGTACCTTAGCCCCATACCAACACGCATGAGGATAAAGTGATGTCAGTAATTAACACCAAGGTTAAACCATTTAAAAATACGGCTTTCAAAAACGGTGAGTTCATCGAAGTTACTGAAAAAGACATTGAAGGTAAGTGGAGTGTGTTCTTCTTTTACCCGGCTGACTTTACGTTTGTCTGCCCGACCGAACTGGGCGACGTCGCTGATTACTACGACGAATTCCAGGAGCGTGGCGTAGAAATCTACTCCGTGTCTACCGATACCCACTTCACGCACAAAGCCTGGCACGGCAGCTCAGAAACCATCGCCAAGATCAAATACACCATGATCGGCGACCCGACCGGCCAGCTGACGCGTAACTTCGAAAACCTGCGCGAAGCCGAAGGCCTGGCGGATCGCGGCACCTTCATCGTTGACCCGCAGGGCATCATTCAGGCGGTTGAGATCACTGCTGAAGGCATCGGCCGTGACGCTTCCGACCTGCTGCGCAAGGTGAAAGCTGCTCAGTACGTCGCTTCTCACCCGGGCGAAGTGTGCCCTGCCAAATGGAAAGAAGGTGAAGCGACTCTGGCCCCGTCTCTGGACCTGGTCGGCAAAATCTAAGCCTGCTCCGCTAATAGTTTATTGATGTTTTTATCGGGTGCACAGCACCCGATTTTTTTCGCACTGAGGGATAATCAATGCTCGACAATACAATGAAAGTCCAGTTAAAAGCCTACCTGGAAAAATTAACCAAACCTGTTGAGTTAGTGGCGACGCTGGATGACTCGGCAAAATCTTCTGAAGTTAGAGAATTGCTGACTGAGGTCGCAGGATTATCTGAACAGGTCAGTTTCACTGAAAACAACGACCTGCCAGTGCGTAAACCCTCTTTCCTTATCACCAATCCGGGTTCTCAGCACGGTCCGCGTTTTGCCGGCGTGCCGATGGGTCACGAATTCACTTCGTTGGTGCTGGCGTTGCTGCAGGTCGGCGGACATCCGTCTAAAGAAGCCCAGGAATTGCTTGACCAGATTCGTGGACTGGATGGCGAGTTCAATTTCGAAACTTACTACTCGCTGTCATGCCACAACTGTCCCGACGTCGTTCAGGCGCTGAACCTGATGACCGTGCTGAACCCGAACATCACCCATAGCGCGATTGATGGCGGTGTGTTCCAGGATGAAATTGAGAGCCGCAATATCATGGGCGTGCCGACCGTGTTCCTGAACGGTGAACACTTCAGCCAAGGTCGTATGACCCTGAGCGAAATCGTCAACAAAATCGATACCGGTGCCAACGCTAAACAGATTGAACAGCTGAATCAGCGTTCGGTCTACGACGTACTGATCATCGGCAGCGGCCCTGCCGGGGCGGCGTCTGCGGTTTACTCTGCGCGTAAAGGGATCCGTACCGGTTTGATGGGCGAACGCTTCGGCGGCCAGATCCTGGACACCGTAGATATCGAAAACTACATCTCCGTGCCGAAAACCGAGGGCGCCAAGCTGGCGACCGCGCTGAAGAGCCACGTAGATGACTACGATGTGGACGTGATCGACGCGCAGACCGCTACGGCGCTGATCCCCGCCGCTGAACCGGGCATGCCGCATCAGATTGAAACCGCCTCCGGCGCGGTGCTGAAGTCCCGCACCATCATCATTTCAACCGGCGCACGGTGGAGAAACATGAATGTGCCGGGCGAAGATCAGTATCGTACCCGCGGGGTCACCTACTGCCCGCACTGCGACGGCCCGCTGTTTAAAGGCAAGCATGTTGCGGTCATCGGCGGCGGCAACTCCGGCGTCGAAGCGGCCATCGACTTGGCCGGCGTGGTGAAGCATGTGACTTTGCTGGAATTTGCGCCTGAACTGAAAGCGGACTCGGTATTGCAGAATAAAGTCCGCAGCCTGCCGAACGTCGATATCATCGTAAACGCGCAGACGACGGAAGTGAAAGGCGACGGCCAGAAAGTGACTGGACTGTCCTATAAAGATCGCGTCAGCGACACCGAACACGAGCTGGCGCTGGAAGGGATCTTCGTGCAGATCGGTCTGCTGCCGAACACCCAATGGTTGGAAGGGACGGTGGCGAGAAATCGCATCGGCGAAATCGAGATCGACGCGAAATGCGAAACCAGCGTGAAAGGCGTCTTCGCGGCGGGCGACTGCACCACGGTGCCGTACAAGCAGATCATCATTGCCACAGGCGAAGGGGCGAAAGCCTCGCTCAGCGCGTTTGATTACCTGATCAGAACGCAGTCCGCATAACGGCCTCTACGGCGCTTGGGCGCCGTGAAAAAACGCTCTTGTTGCGCATATACCTGTTACCTGTGTCTGTGTCTGAAAAACCGCTTGGCTTTTCCGAGCGGCTTTTTTTCATCTATGCCCAACGTGCTGTAAAACCTTAAATCGCATTTTTATGGGCGCTGACGGACGTCTGGCCGTTTTTCGCGGATTAATCACCCGATGGCCGTGTCATTGCTGTGAAATCTGGCTTTAATCGGCTCTCCCAAAGAGCGCGTCTCCTGGGGTTGTTTAGGCTTGCTGGTGAGAAAGAGAACGTCCAACCTCGCATTAAAACGCTTTAGAGTGTGTTTTAACGCCGTGATGATCCGGGAGAAATACGTCATAGTTTGTTTACGCATTCACCGTGAAATGCTGCACGAGGGGCGCCGGAAGAGAGAATAGCAAGCAGAGAATAGAGGATGAAGGCGAAGATTGCGGTGGGCAAAACATGCCCGGCAGGAACGGCATAGCATGTCCTGAATCGGTATCGGCGATAAATTCCGTCAATCGACGAATCTCTTTGTACAAGCGCTTTATGCGTCTGAATGCATCGCCCGCGACCGGTTTTTCATCGTGCCTGCGGGGAATAGGCCGCATTGCTCCTTTTTCTTCTATCAGCTTCCTACCGTTATAACTTAGTCGTTATTTTAAAAACAAATATGTCGAGTTTTGTCTTGAATATCTCCTCACTCTGATTTTTACAGTGTTATCAAGTGCTATTTTTTATTGCCAATCTCCCTCTGGTAAATAACGCCATCCCTAGCATTCTCTTTATTAAATATCACTCAAACATACTGCCACTATTTATTAGCTCCCTTGTTTTTTTATGTTAATTGTTTCTGTGGGATTTATTTAAATTGGACTCATTTTTGCATGGCTGTGTGTTTAATTATTTCCTCATGATTCGCGCAAAATTAAAAATAGTATTATGTTCTATAAATGCATAACTGTTGCATAATTTTCTAAAAAGAATAATTCCAGTGACATTTTTATACACAGCGAGGAAAAACTATGGCCTCTGAGAGTGAGGTGGTGATTTATAATGGTTATAAAATCCATATCGATATAAACATATGCAATCCTGAGCTGAAGACGGCTATTTTTTATAAATGGTGCTTTAGCGACATCGTCTTCATTTCTTAATTGGGTAAAACACCTAAAAGGAAAGGTAAATACGATTCTTTTCGATTTCCCTTTCGCAGGAAAATCCAAGCTGTTAAATGATTCACTGGATATCATTACGAAAGAACAGGAAGTGGATATCATCAATTCTCTGATAAGGCGTTATCGGCCGGAGATCATCATGTCCGTTTCCTGGGGGGGACTCGGGGCGCTAATGGCTGCCTCACGAAACAATGATATCCTGGAGATGGCTGTTATCTCGGCTTTCTCCATGACGATCAACGAAAAAATGGAGCGCTATATCCTCAAAGCCCGTGAATACGTTTATCGGGGAGATTTTGAAGCGGTGGCGAACCTGTTGAACAGAGAGGTCGGAAAATACCTGCCGAGATTACTCAAGAGAACCAATTTCAATCACGTGGCTAATTTGGATGAGCATGAATACAGGCAGGCTTGTTTTCACCTGGATCAAATCCTGATGCTAAAGAATTACCATTACGAAAAATTTATTAGCAAGATATCATTTCCAATCATATTTATTAATGGCGAAAAGGATGAATACACCACGTGTAAGGAAGTTAAAATCTTTGGTCATTATCTCGACGATGCTCGATTCTATACTTTGAAGGGGGATGGTCATTTTCTTGATCTGGAAAGTAAAGCCGCTTCATTAGGCATAAAATCGATATTCGATGAGGTTTTTATCAACCAACAGGAGTTCGTCTGAATTTGTTTTGGCGCCCTTCAATCGTCGGGTGATATATTTCCCTTTATTTTAATTGGCGAGCACATGGCCAGACGTGGCCACAAGGTATATTTGTGTACTAACCGTTCTTTCAAACGTCTGGCTGAGTCTCGCAGGCTGAATTTTATCAGCGTAGGCTCAACGCAGGAATATATCGTCGGGGGTATCCAGGAGCGCTGTGAGACCGAAAAACGCCCCTGGATACCCTGTGCTGCTACATGCTGAAACAGCAGGACGAGATGTATCAGCAGTTGCAAAGCGTTATCGATAGCTCCTCTGTACCTCTCACGGCGGTCAGGTCTTTTTCTGCCAAAACCGCTTCCAGCGAGGTTTTCTGACGAGCTGGCTCGTGTGGTGACCGACGAAAACATGCGCAAGCAATGCCGCCGCATTCAGGAAAAATACGGCGAAAAGATTCACTGTCTGGAGAATGTTGGATACGCGCTGGAACAGCCGCATCAGCGCCATGCCAACAAGCTGGACAGTGTCGTTTACAGATGGCCTGACAGCCGCTGATGCATGTGGGTACTGTGGGCGTCCAGCCCGATGATCGACACGCGGGTGTTATAGCGGAGATAGCGATTTTCGATGGCATCCAGCGCGGCTACGCTGGAGGCGTCCCAGATTTGTGCGTAGGTGAGATCGACGGTCACCTGCTGCGGATCTTCGGCGTACTGGAAATGCTCGAACAGATCGTTGCTGCTGCCGAAAAACAGCGGGCCTTTCACGCGGTAACACACCGACTTCCCGTCCGCGCTGACTTCCCGCTCGGCATCGATCACATGGGCGACGCGCCGGGCGAACAGCAGAATAGCGAAGATAACGCCGCCTGCGACGCCAATCGCCAGATTGCCGGTCCATACCGTGGCCATCACGGTGACGATCATGATCAGGGTTTCGGACAGCGGCATCCGCCGCAGCGTCGCGGGCTGCAAACTGTGCCAGTTCACGGTTTTCAACGCGACGATCATCATGATGCCGGCCAGCGTCACCATTGGGATCTGCGCCATGATGTGGCTCAAACCGGTCACCAAAATCAGCAGAACCAGTCCCGCCGCAGCGGTGGAAACCCGGCTGCGGGCTTTTCCCATCTCCACGTTGACGACCGTTTGCCCGATCATTGCGCAGCCTGCCATCCCGCCGTAAAAACCCGCGAAGATATTGCCGACGCCCAGCCCCCAGCACTCACGCTGTTTGCTGGAGTGCGTATCGGTGATGTCGTCCACCATTTTGGCGGTCAGCAGCGACTCCATCAGCCCGACAAACGCCACGCTGAGCGCTGTCGGCCAGATAATGGACAGCGTTTCCAGATTCAGCGGTTTGGTCAACTGGGTGAACCCCGGCAGTCCGGTCTGCATCGGCCCCGCATCGCCTACGGTCGGGACGTGCAGCCCGGCCAGCAGCGCGATGGCGGTGATGACCACGATCGCTATCAACGGCGATGGCACGCTTTTTAGCAGGTAAGGCAGCAGGATGACAATCGCGATCGTCGCGGCGAACAGCAGCCAGACGGCGGGCGACTGTCCCAGCACGTGCGGCACCTGCGCCGCAAAAATCAGTATCCCCAGCGCGTTGACGAAGCCGAGCATGACCGAGCGCGGAATATAACGCATCATGCGCGCCAGGCCGACCAGCCCGAACACAATCTGAATGAGCCCCGCCAGAATGACGGCGGGCAGGATATAGCCCACGCCATGAGCATGCACCATCGGCCCGATGACCAGCGCGACCGAACCGGCGGCGGCGGTCACCATCGCAGGGCGGCCGCCCAGCACGGAGAGAGTGAGGCACAGCACGACGGAGGCGATCAGGCTCACCTTGGGGTCCACGCCGGCGATAACGGAAAACGATATCACCTCGGGGATCAGCGCGAGAGCGGTGATGATCCCTGCCAGACATTCGCGGGTGAGCGCAGAAGGCGAACGTAATACGGCGGACACCGAAGCGGATCCGGCCGGGGTTTTTACTGCGGTATCGGGAGAGGGCGTCATAGCGATTTTTTGTGGTTGAGGGGAGCGATAAGAACGCGGTAGTGAAAAGCATAATTTATCGCCGGGATAAATGATACCGCGATGGGCAAGGAGAAAAGACGGCCGGGGGGGAAGCGCCCCGCCGTCATTGAGCACAGTAATTATCCCATTAGTTAGCGTAGATCCACCGTCAGTTCCGGCGTGCCGAAGCCGATCAGTTTGGCATTAGACGCCTCAAAATAGTCCTGCCAGAAGGTTTTCAACTGCTGCAATACTTTTCCCGAGCGATAGCCGTTTTTCGCATTGATATCGATCAGGCCGGCACCCGCGACATACACGTTGGCGCCGCCAAAATCCGCCAGCAACCTCTGTCGTGTAACGCGCTGCAACTGGTCCTGCGGCGAGAGTTCACGAATGGCCTGCTGGCGGTAGAAACTATCGAAATCGCTGTTTTCCAGCATGTCCGAGATCAGCAATATCGTGGTCTGTAAAGACGGACTGTGCTGCAGATCGCTAGCGATGTGCTTCAGGCTGTCGAGAATTTCGCTTTTGGCGATACGCGTTTGATTATCAGCGAAGCTCGCGGCCATGTGTCCGCCCAAGGTCTTGGCGAAGAACTGCTGCTGCTGAACCAGACAACCGTCCAGCGATTTGAGGCTGTCCATCCCGATGCCGTTGCGGATCTTCTTATCGGTCAACGGCATTTCCAGCCGTCCATCGAATACCCGCGTCATGTACTTGTCCTGCAGCAGGGCCGAGAATTGGTACAGCAGGACGTGGTCGCCCGGCTGCACGAAACGCAGCACCTGATTCCAGGTGGATTTCTTCAGTTCGAGCGGTACTCTGACCGTCTGATCGACGATGATAACCAGCGTCCGGCCCGATTCCTCCGGGCGATACTGCGACATGTGCGCATAGTCATAGCAGCTCGGGATATCGTTACGCGGCGCGGCGGCGACCGCCGTGCTGATCCCCAACAGCAGCAGGGCAAGGCAATATTTCATGACCGGTTCCTTTATTTCTTCTCTTTTCTAGGCGCGCGCTTTGTTGAGAATCGCCTGGACACGTTGGCGGCTCGCCAGCGCATCCAGAGATAGTCCCAGCGCCTTCGCCACCTGCGCCAGCTCTTCTGTGCTCAGCGTGGTCAGATCGCCGAGGTTTTCAATCCGTGCTGTTTCGTCGCGGACGGTGGCGGCAAGCGACGTTTCAGGCGCTGCCGTCGTCGCGGAACTGACGGTCTCCGAAGCCGGAGAAGCAACGGCCGGCGCAGTCTGCGGTGTTTTTATCTGAGTCTGTGCATGCGTCTGGTTATGGCGGCTGTTTTCGCGATCTGACTGCTTGCCGAGCACGTAGTCGTCAAAGGTCGGCATCTGGGACAGCGGTTCGCTGCGGCCGTTTTGCCGTTGCATCATCAGTCGGTTTTGCAGCGTGGCGAGTTTCTGCTGCGCATCGCGCTCTACGCGTTCGCGGCGGGCGGCATGGTAGGCGGCGAACTCATCCGAACCGCTGAAGTTGCCGATGTATTTGGCGGCTTTGGCGGAGTCGATGCCTGCGAACGAGCGGAAAATCCCGATGAGGATCCCTATCAGCTGCACGCCCACAAAAATGACAGAAAGGATGATGAAGGTCAGCTTCGAGGCGAAAACGCGATTGCTGGTGACGTCGGCGACGGCCTGTTTGTCCGCGGCATGGTTGTCTTCGACCGCGGCGGCAGGCAGCTCGAACGGCGAACCGCCGCTTTCTGCGCCGCTCTGACTAAACGGCGAGGCGTTGACGGCCTGGGTCTCCATCGCATTGATCGTGGCGGCGCGAATAAAGTAGGCGCCAAAGGCGAACGTGGTGATCAGGACCAACGCGACGAAGGTGCACCAGTACTGCGGCTTGACCTGAACGCTGTGGTTGATGCGATTCAGGATCTGGATGTAGTTCGGCTCGTCGTCGTCGTCGCGGCTATTTTCCAGCGTGATCCTGTGGCTGCTCATCAGGTCTTTGGCGGTGCCGCTGTGGCGCGCTTCGGAGTACCAGTAGCGGATTTTTTTCAGCAGCGTGTTTTTGTGCAGTTCGGCCCCCATCAGATGGGTGGCCGGCACCAGAATCACCCCGATCAGGACCGAGATGACCAGGGCGGAAAACTCAGCCTGATTGGCGGAGATGTTGTTGGCGATAAAGGGCGACAGCACCAGTGCGAAAATAAAGGCTTCCAGAATCACCAGCGCGATGCTGCACAGCCACAGGATGATGCCGGTGGGTTTGCGTCCGCGTTCCTCGACTTTATCGAGGTAATCGACGCAGCGACGGTAGAAGCTTGCGTCGCGGCTGGTGGTTTGGTGATAGGCGTAATATTTGGCGCACAGGGCTTCTTCCGACGGATACCACTCTGTCTTACCGGTGCCCGGTCGGCGGGGTTCATGGCTGCGCGACAGGCGAGCGATGTGGCCGATAAGCGGAAATCCGGCGGCCAGATTGAGGAAAAAGTAGCTCACGGTATTCCACCAGCGGATCACCACCAGCGTGAGCGCCATTAACCCGAACAGCGGCCAGAAAATGTAGCGATAAGTCGCAATGGCCTCGGCGATAGTCTGAAATAATTCCATAGCATTGTCCTTAAATTAGCTGCGTGCTGGCGTGTAGGCCGCCATATAGTCTTTGTTGTCGCCGTCGCCGAAGTAGAACAGCTGGCCCTGCTGACTTTTAGGCTTGTCTTTATCGACCAGCAGGTCGATGCAGGACAGGTTTTGCTGCTGTCCGTCCTGAATGTAAACGCGATAGAGAATGTTGTCTTCGCCTTCCCACGCGTTCGCGACCGCTTTCAGCGGCACATCGGCTTTGCGGTTGTTATTCATATAGTTGCGCGTGATGTAGACCTTGGGATCTTCCGTCACGCTGACGTTTTCACGCAATACGCGCACGGGAGACAGCGTGACCAAATGGCCATTGACCAGCCCGGCCCAGGCGCGGCCGTTCATCCCCGGTAGATACTCCCGCGTTTCATGAACCTCTAACGATTGGCCGCTGGCCAGATTCCTGGCTTCGCCGCTGACGCGTACCGTATCGGCGATGCAGCTTTTGGCGACGACGCTGGCGTGGGCCTCGCCGATCAGGCTGAAGCCGCGATGCTGCGGTTTTAGATTGGCCGCGAGACTCGGCAGGCTGGCGTTGACCACATCGCCGCCGAAATCGACGTAATTTTTGCTCTCGATGGCTTTCGCTGGCCGAGGGGGTGACGATATCGATGGTGCGGATACGGCGGGGTCTTCCCTACGGGGAGCTGTCTTCGTGTTTGCCGACGGACGCTTCGCTACGGCAGTCGCCGTGCTGGCTGTGCCGTGCTCCAGATAGCGCGGGTTATTGCCTTCCTGCTGTAAGCGCTGTTTCAGCAGGGCTTCGTTCGCGAGTCCCACCAATTCAACCCGGCGGTTGGCGGCGCGGCCTGTGTCCGTTTCGTTGTCAGCGATGGGCCGTGACGACCCCGCGCCCTGAAAATACAGGCGATCGGCGCTGATGCCCGACTGTTCCAATACGCGGCCGACGTTGCGCGCCCGCTGTTCGGATAACCGCTGATTCAGGCTGGCGCTGCCGGTGGCGTCAGTGTGGCCCACGACCAGCAGCAGTCCGGTATCGTTGCCGTCTCCGGTCTTCATCGCGGCGGCGATCTTTTTCACCTGACGTAGCCCGTCGGGCGTCAGCGCCGCGCTTCCCGTGGGGAACATGGCGCTGTCTTCCACCTGCGCGACAATGCCCACGGCATCGTTGCCGGACGATTGATCCGTTTTCAGCGTTTCTGTATGAATAGCGATTTTTTCATCGGCGGCGATCTGCGCCAGCGCCTTTTCCCGACTCTGCCAGACGTTGCCTAGCGCACAGCCGGCGATGCCCCCGAGAATCCCGCCGGCGACGGCTTTTTTCGCATCACCGGTGGCGAGATAGGTCAAACCGCCGCCTAATGCCGCGCCGCCGACACAGCCAATGGCGGTACCGTAGGATTGACCCATATTGTGCATGCTGGAACAGCTGGAAGTTAAGGAGACAATCATGGCGAGAACGGTGGCTTTCCGTAAGTGCTTCACTTTCAAACTCTGATCCTCAGACGTAGACCACCCATCCATAGTGTAAGTGGCAGGTAATAGAAGGTAAAAAAAGGTCAGGATGAGTATGAAAACATGAATGCAGGCTTAGCGCTATTGTTTTGCGCCCGAACTTTTCGCGTGCTTGAAACGTGAAAATGGATTCAAACGGCACACGTCACACCTCTCAAAAAAGGCTGAACTCATTGCTGAAAAACTGAAGATGCCGTTGTACAGGATTACGGAAGTAACCGTTAACATGGCTGGCGGACATCGATAACGCTCTGCTTCAACGGCCCTCTTTACCCGAGTATGGCGGCGATTTACCGCAGGCTGGCTATCCACATCCACAGCGGAAGGGTAGCCATTGACAGCAGGGTCGTGAGGCAAATCGCAGAGCTGCCGATCTGGATATCTTCCTGAGTGCGGGCAAAGCCGAGCACGTTGACGCCGGAAGGGTTCGCCGCCATCAGCACCAGCACGCCGCGCGGAATGCCGTCGATGTGGAGCAGCAAGCAGGTTAGTAGCACCAGTAACGGCATGAACACCAGTTTAGCGGCGGCGATGCCGACGGCGTGGGCGTTGGGACGCAGCCGGTAGCCGGAGAGATTCGCGCCCAGCACGATCAGCGCGCAGGGCAGCGCCGCCTGCGCCAGCCAGGTCGCCAGTTTCATGCTCCAGCCGGGCAGCGCCAGGTTCGACAGGTTGACCACGGTCCCCAACAGCAGGCCGACAATCATCGGGTTGGCGAGACTGGCGACCAGTACCCCTGGCTTGAACGGTTCGCTGCCGGCGAAGCTGTCATAGAAACTCTGGGCGCTGAACAGCAGCAGGCTGTGCACGGCAAGCACGGTAAACAGCAATATCAGCCCCTCGCCGCCGTACAGACCGGCCACCATCGCCAGGCCGATCAAGGCATTGTTGCCGAAAGCGGCGGTCAGTCCGAACGGGGTGGGACGCCCCAGGCTGCGGTGGACGAAGACGTTGACCGCGGCGAAGACGAGCAGCGCCGGAACGAAGTAGGCCGCCAGCAGCGTGGTGTTCAAGCCGTCGTGCAGCGGCGCCGCGATCATGCCGGTAAACAGAACCATCGGCATGAACAGCTTGAAAGCCAGCACGCCCAACGCCTTGTTGGCGAGAGGATCGAGCACGCCCCGGCGGGCCAGCGCGTAGCCCAACAGGATCAATAGAAAGATCGGCAGGATCGTTTGTGGAATGGCCACGGCGGGAGCCTCCTTTTCAACATGGCGGAAGGCTATTAATAGCCACTCCGGTGTTGCTTGTCAGCGCGACTTTCGGCGAGTTCGGGCCATTGGCATACAAATTGCTAACTATCTATAACCTATTGTTAAGCGTTCGATGGGACGACGACGCCGAAATGCCAACGAGGTCCGCCTATGCCGTCGCTCAACCTACGTCAGATCGAAGTCTTTCGGGCGGTGATGATCACCGGCTCGATCAACGGCGCCGCTCAACTTTTGTATGTATCCCAGCCCGCCGTCAGCCGCATGTTGTCTCATACCGAAGCACGGATTGGCTTCCAGCTCTTTGAACGGGTCAAAGGGCGACTGTACCCCTCTCCTGAGGCGCGTAGCCTCTTCAGCGACGTGGAGTCGGTCTACCGCGATATTCAGCGGGTCAACACCACGTTGCACAATCTGGTCCAGCAGCGCCACGGCGTATTGCGCATCGCCAGCAGCCCCAGTCTGGGGCATCAGCTGGTGCCTGACGCCATCGCTGCTTTCCGGCGGTGCAACGAAGACATTCTCGTCAGCCTGGAATGTCTGCGCCATGTCCTGCTGCGCGACAGGCTGCTCGACCAGCAGGCGGACCTCGGGATCTCCCTTTTTCCCATCGATCACCCCAATTTGCGCGCGGTGCCGCTAAGCTATATACGAGTGATGGTGGTGTGCCCGGCGGATCACCCGCTGACGCGAGTGTCGGCGAATGAACTGCCCGACGCGCTGGCGGAGACGCCGTTCATCGGTTACGCCGCCGATACGCCGTTTCATAGCTTTATGAAGCAGGCCTTTGAGCGCGTGGGGTTGCCCTACCGGCCGAGCATCGACGTCGACTCTCCGCATCACGCCTGCGCCCTAGTAAAAAACGGCACCGGTTTTTCCGTCGTCGATGAGATCTCGTTCCGCGCATCCGGGTCCGAGCGTATGGCGGTGCTGCCGATCCTCAACGAAGAACGCCTGACGATTAGTCTGGTTCACCTGCGGCGAGAACCGCTGGCACAGTTTGCGCAGGTTTTTGTCGACAATCTGCGCGGTACGCTGGAAGAGGGCGGTTTTCATCTGTTCAACCTGGATTAACATCAGGTTAATCCCTGCCGACAAATTGGCATACGACAGGGGCGGCAGTCGCTCCCACAATGGCCCTATGCACTGTAAATCGTTTACCGACATCGGGTCGGTCTTGTGGAGGAGTACGGCATGCGCGATATCGTTATCGGCGGCGCCCAGTTAGGGGCGATCCAAAAAAGCGACTCAAGAGAACACGTGGTCCGGCGCATGCTGGCGTTATTGGAGCAGGCTCGGCAGCAAGGCTGCGAGCTGGTGGTTTTCCCCGAGCTGGCGCTGACCACCTTCTTCCCCCGCTGGTATATGGAAGATCAGCAGGAAGTCGATAGCTGGTTCGAACGTGAAATGCCGAACGACGTAACCCGCCCGCTGTTCGATTTTTCCCGCGAACACGGCATCGCCATCACCTTCGGTTATGCGGAACTGACCCCGGACGGCCACCACTACAACACGTCGATCCTGACGGATCGCCAGGGCAACATCGTCGGCAAGTACCGCAAAGTTCATCTGCCGGGACACGTCGAGTTCGATACCCAGCGCGACTTCCAGCATCTGGAAAAACGCTATTTCGAGCCGGGCGATCTGGGTTTTCCGACCTGGGAAACGCAGAACACGGTGATGGGCATGTGTATCTGCAACGACCGTCGCTGGCCTGAAACCTATCGCGTCATGGGGCTGCAGGGCGTTGAGCTGGTCACGCTGGGCTACAACACGCCGTCGGTCAACTCGCAAAATCGCGGCGAGGGCGAGGAACACCGTCTGTTCCACTCCGAGCTGTGCATGCAGGCCGGCGCTTACCAGAACGCGACCTGGGTGGTCGGCGTCGCCAAGGCCGGGGTGGAAGATGGTTTCCCACTGATGGGCGGCAGCGTGATCGTCGACCCCAACGGCTTCGTGGTCGCCCGCGCCACCAGCCATGACGACGAGCTGATCGTCCATCGCTGCGATATGGACCTGTGCCACTTCGGCAAGACCACTATTTTCGACTTCGCCCGTCACCGGCGCATCGAACACTACGGCATCATCACCCGCCAGACCGGCGTGGAGCGTCCCTGAGCAGGAGAAAGTATCGCATTGACATAACCCCGGGCGGCAGGCCACGGCTTACGGCATACCGCTCTCTTTTAACGTGACCACACAGCCAGTTCCGGCACCATTCGTTGCCCTTTTAAGGAGTGTTGAGAATGAAAACGTATCCATCCCGTTCCTTGATTGCCTCTCTGCTGTTGCCGTTCGGCCTGAGCGCCGCGCTGTTTTCCACGTCCGCGCCGGCCGCGGAGAAAACGCTGCACGCGGTGATGTCATCCTCCCTGCGCGTGCTTGATCCCATCGCGACCACCGCGCAGATCACCCGTAACCACGGATACATGATTTACGACACGCTGATCGGGATGGATGAAAATCAGGTTCCGAAACCGCAGATGGCCGACTGGACCGTGTCTCCCGACGGCCTGACCTATACCTTTACGTTACGCGACGGTCTGCTGTGGCATGACGGCAAAGCGGTGACCGCGGCGGACTGCGTCGCTTCACTCAAACGCTGGGCGCGCTACGATGTGGGCGGCCAGCTGATGATGAAATATACCGCAGGGATGACCGCCACCAGCGACAAAACGATCGTCCTGACGTTGTCAAAACCGTTCGGCTACGTGCTGCAGCTGTTGGCCAAGCCTTCCTCCGTCGCGGCATTCATGATGCCGGAGCGCGTCGCCAATACGCCTGACGGCAAGATGATCACCGATTACACCGGTTCCGGCCCGTACACGTTCGTCGCCGGCGAATTCGATCCCGGCAACCGCGTGGTCTACGAGAAATTCCAGCAATACGTCCCGCGCAAAGAGCCAGCCAGCGGCACCACGGGCGGCAAAGTGGTCAAGGTCGATCGGGTGGAGTGGATCAATATGCCGGATCGCATGACGGCGATCAACGCGCTCTCCTCCGGCGATATCGACTTTATTGAGCAGTTGCCGATCGATCTGTTGCCGATGGTGCAGGCCAATCCGGATCTGAAGTCCGGGGTGTTGAGCAAGCTCGGATCGCTGACCGGCGGACGCATGAACTTCCTGTATCCGCCGTTTGATAACCCGGATATCCGCCGCGCCGCGATGCTGGCGATGAGCCAGAAAGACGTGCTCGATGCCCTGGTGGGCAATCCGGAATACTTCAAGCTGTGCGCCTCCGTGTTTGGCTGCGGCACCGCGCTTGAGACGCAGGAGGGCGGCGAATCACTGCTGAAAGGCGGAGACATCGAAGCGGCCAAGGCGCTGCTGAAGAAAGCGGGTTATGACGGCACGCCGGTGGTGATCATGCAGCCGACCGACGTGCCCAGCCAGGCACCGCAGCCGGTGGTTGTGGCGCAGGCGCTGCGCAAGGCCGGATTTAACGTCTCTTTGCAACCGATGGACTGGCAGACGCTGGTGTCGCGCCGCGCTAATCAGAACGCGCCGTCGCAGGGCGGATGGAACCTGTTCTTTACCTACTGGAACGCGGAAACCATCTGGAACCCGGTGGTGAACCCGATGCTGGACGGCAGCGGACGGCAGGGGGCCTGGTTCGGTTGGCCGACCGATCCGAAGATGAATGAACTGCGCGTGGCGTTCGCCACCGCCACCGAGCCCGCCAAGCAGAAAGCGATCGCGGTGGAAATCCAGAAATATGCGATGGATCAGGTCAGCTATATCCCGCTCGGCCAGTTCTATGACGTGGCCGTCTGGAGCAGCCGCATCAGCCACCTGATGACCGGGCCGTCCACAGTGTTCTGGAACGTCGAGAAAAGCGACTGATTACGGTGTGATTAATGCCTTCGGAGGTCCCTATGCTTGGTTACTTCATTCGCCGCGTCCTGGCGGCGATCCCGGTGATGCTGGTGGTCGCGTTGTTTGTTTTCCTGCTGTTGCGGCTGTCACCGGGCGATCCGGCGGCGATTATCGCCGGCGACATGGCGACCCCGCAGCAACTGGAGGCGATCCGCGAAAGTCTGGGTCTGAATCAGCCGTTGTATCAGCAGTTTTTCGTATGGATTTCGCAGCTGCTGCGCGGCGACTTCAGTACGTCTCTGATGGCCCACACGCCGGTATTGACCATGATCGGCCAGCGGCTGGAGCCGACCCTGAGCCTGGCGCTGGTGGCGATCGCCTTCACCATTTTAATCTCCGTGCCGCTGGGCGTACTGGCGGCGTGGAAGCACGGCAGCTGGATAGACAATCTGGTGATGTCAACGTCGGTGCTGGGCTTTTCGGTGCCGGTGTTCGTCATCGGCTATGTCTTGATCACGGTGTTTGCGCTGGAGCTGAGATGGCTCCCGGTGCAGGGCTTTAGCAGCATCACTCGCGGCGTGGTCCCTTTCGCCCAGCGCATCGTGCTGCCGGCGCTGACGCTGTCTTCGGTGTATATCGCGCTGGTGGCGCGCATGACCCGGGCCAGCGTGCTGGAGGTGCTGGGGGAAGACTACATCCGCACCGCCCGCGCCAAAGGGCTGGCGGAGATCCACGTGCTGTTCCGGCACGCGCTGCGTAACGCGATGATCCCGATCCTCACCGTGATCGGCACCGGCTTCGCGCTGATGATCTCCGGCGTGGTGGTGACCGAAAGCGTGTTCAATATCCCGGGGCTGGGACGGCTGATCGTCGATGCCGTGCTGGCGCGCGACTACCCGGTGATTCAGGGCATGATCCTGCTGACCAGCGGGGTGTATGTCATCATCAACCTGCTGATCGATCTGTCGTATGCGATCAGCGACCCACGTATTCGTTACTGAGGGCCCGGCGATGAGTAAACCCGATTCTCTGACTTTGCCCGCGCCCCGGCATCGATGGATCACGCTGCCACGCGTGCCGCTGACGTCAATGATCGCGCTGGTGATCCTGACGCTCATCGTTGCGATGGCGATCTTCGCACCCTGGATAGCCCCTCACGATCCGGTCGCGCTGTCGCCGGCGATGCGGCTGAAACCGCCCGGCGCGGAATTCTGGCTAGGGACGGACGCCTACGGACGCGACCTGTTTTCGCGCATTGTCTACGGCGCGCGAATTTCCCTGATCGTCGGCGTGGGCGTGACGGTGATGAGCGTCTTAATCGGCCTGCCGCTAGGCTTGCTGGCCGGTTATTTTCGCGGCATTGATGCGTTGATGATGCGGGTGATGGACGGCCTGATGGCGATCCCCGGTATCCTGCTGGCGATTGCGATCGTTTCCCTCAGCAGCGCCGGTATCTGGACCGTCATGATCGCGATCATGGTGCCCGAGATCCCGCAGGTGGTGCGTCTGGTGCGCTCCCGGGTACTGTCGACTCGCGAAGAGCCGTATGTCGAGGCGGCGGTGCTGATGGGCACCTCGACGTTTAAGGTGCTGACCCGGCACCTGATGCCGAACACGCTGGCGCCGCTTATCGTACAAAGCACCTATATCTGCGCTTCCGCCATCCTCACCGAGGCGATCCTATCGTTCCTCGGCGCGGGCATCGGCACCGAGATCCCGACCTGGGGCAATATCATTTCCGAGGGACGCGTCTACTTCCAGCTTAAACCTTCGCTGGTGCTGTGGGCCGGGCTGGCCCTGTCGCTGTGTATATTGTCGATCAACCTGCTGGGCGATGCGGTGAGCGATGCGCTCGACCCGCGCCTGAAGAAAAGGGGAGCCGCATGAGCGAACACCGGAAGGATATTCTGCGCGTGGAAAACCTCTGCGTGAATACGGCGCAGGGCGCGCCGATCCTGCAAGGCATCTCATTCGAGATCCAGGCGGGAGAGACCGTCTGCCTGGTCGGGGAGAGCGGCTCGGGCAAGTCGGTGACGTCGCTGGCGACGCTCGGGCTGTTGCCCAAAGGTGCGCTGAGCGCGACCGGCGGGCGGATCCTGCTGGACGGCGAAGATGTGTTGCAGGTCAGCAATGGTCGCCTCAAGGCGCTGCGCGGCAGCCGCATGGCGATGATTTTTCAGGAGCCGATGACCGCGCTCAACCCGGTACTGACGGTCGGTCGGCAGATTGACGAAGTGTTGCAGACCCACACGGACCTGCACGCCCAGGCGCGCAAGGCGCGGGTGCTGAACGCGCTGTCTCAGGTGCATCTGCCGGACATTGAGCGGGTGTACGAAGCCTATCCGCATCAGCTGAGCGGCGGCCAGCGCCAGCGCATCATGATTGCCATGGCGCTGGTGCTGGAGCCGCGCCTGCTTATCGCCGACGAGCCGACCACCGCGTTGGACGTCACGACCCAACAGCAGATCCTTAAGCTGATCCGCGAGTTGCAGCAGAAGCATGGCACGGCGGTGCTGTTTATCACGCATGACATGGGCGTGGTCGTGGATATCGCCGACCGCGTGTGCGTGATGCGGCAAGGACATATCGTGGAGTCGGGCACCGTACAGCAGGTGCTTTCGGCGCCGCAAGAAGCGTATACCCAGGCCCTGTTGTCGGCGGTGCCGCGCCTGGCGCCCCGGGCGGCGCGGCGCGAGGCCGCCAGCGCGCAGGTGGTGCTCGACGTCGTCGAGCTGGGTAAAACCTACCCGGCGGCGGGCAGCGCGTGGTCACCGTTTCGGAAACGGCGGCAAGGCACGCGGGCCGTCCACGACGTGTCGTTTATGCTCAAGCGCGGCCGCACGCTGGGCATCGTCGGGGAGAGCGGTTCCGGCAAGTCGACGCTGGCGCGCTGCGTGATGCGTTTGCTGACGCCGACCTGCGGCGCGGTACGAGTGACCGGCAACGATATTTCCGAGCTGACGCCGGTGGGACTCAAGCCGCATCGTAAGCGAATTCAGATGGTGTTTCAGGACCCTAACCGGTCGCTGAATCCACGCATGAGCATTGGCCGGAGTCTGGTGGAAGGACCGATGAATTTCGGCATGCCCTTCGCGCAGGCCTGGGCGCGGGGTCAGGCGCTGCTGGAACTGGTCGGGCTACCGGCGGACGCTATCGACCGCTTTCCGCATCAGTTTTCCGGCGGTCAGCGGCAGCGTATCGCCATTGCCCGCGCGCTGGCGATGGAGCCGGACGTCATCGTCGCCGATGAGGCCGTGTCTGCGCTTGACGTTTCGGTGCAGGCGCAGGTGCTGCAACTGCTGGCGGATATCCAGACGCGTATGCAGGTCGCCATTTTGTTCATCACCCACGATTTACGTGTGGCCGCTCAGGTCTGCGACGATGTGCTGGTGATGCAGCACGGTCAGGTAGTCGAATATGGGCCGGCGGCCGATGTGCTGGCCCATCCCCAGCAGCCCTATACCCAGCAACTGATGGAGGCGGTTCCCGGTAAGGGATGGGACTTCGCCGCCGGACGGAGGATGTGACGATGATCTACGATCTGCTGTTCCTGAACGTCACCGTGGTCGATGGCACGGGCGCCGATCCTTATGTCGCCGACGTCGCTATCTGCGGCGATCGGATCGTCGCCATCGGGCAACTGGCCGGATGCGACGCCGGGCGGACGATCGACGGCGACGGCCGTTGCCTGATGCCGGGATTTATCGATGTCCATACGCATGATGATACCCACGTCATCCGCACGCCCGATATGCTGGCGAAGATTTCGCAGGGCGTGACCACCGTGATCGTCGGCAACTGCGGGATCAGTGCATCGCCGGTGGTGTTGCGGGGCGCGCCGCCGGATCCGATGAATCTGCTGGGCGGCGAAGAGGCCTTTGTCTATCCGACCTTCGGCGACTACGCCGAGGCCGTGGAACGCGCCCGCCCGAGCGTCAACGTGGCGGCGTTGATCGGCCATACGGCGCTGCGGGCCAACGTGATGAACCGCTTCGATCGCCCGGCGACGTCATCTGAATTGGCGAGTATGTGCGAGACGCTGGAAAAGGCGCTCGACGCGGGCGCCATCGGCCTCAGCTCCGGGCTGGCTTACACCAATGCGAAGCTGGCGCCGCTGGAGGAGATGCAGCGCCTGGTGGATATCGTCGGCGCGCACGGCGCGCTCTACACCACGCATATGCGCAACGAACACGACGGCCTGCTGGATTCGCTGCAGGAGTCGTTCGATACCGCCCGCCGGGCGGGGGCCGAGCTGGTGATCTCCCACCTCAAGTGCGCCGGAGCCGGCAACTGGGGCCGCGCCCCGTTGGCGCTGGCCGCGCTGGAAAAAGCGGCGGGCGAGCAATCCTGCAACTGCGACTGTTATCCGTATTCGGCCAGTTCCACCACGCTGGACGCCTGGCGCGTCGACGGCAAGATGGAGATCTTCATCACCTGGTCCGATCCCCATCCGGAAATGGCCCGGCAGACGCTTAAAGCGATCGCCGAACAATGGGGCGTCGATCAGTGGGAAGCCACAGAGCGTCTGCGGCCGGCAGGGGCGATCTATCACATGATGAGCGAAGACGATGTGCGTCAGATCCTCGCGCATCCGCTGTCGATGGTAGGCTCCGACGGGCTGCCCAACGATCCCAATCCGCACCCGCGGCTCTGGGGGACGTTTCCACGCGTGCTGGCGCATTATTGCCGGGATCTGAAGCTGTTCGATCTGGCCGAAGCCGTGCGCAAGATGACGGGGTTGTCCGCCGCGCGTTTCCGCTTGCGGGATCGGGGCGTGGTGCGCGAAGGCGCGTTCGCCGACGTGACGCTGGTCGATATGGCGGCGATCCAGGACGTCGCGACCTACGGCGACCCGTGTCGGATCGCGCCGGGCATCGATCTGGTGGTGGTCAATGGCGTGGTGAGTTATGAACAGGGCAGGGTACAGCAGCGGCAAGGGCGGTTGTTAAAGCGGGCGGGCACCGCATAACCGAAATGAGACTTTGGCAAAGACGTTGCCGCTTCGCTGAAAAATATCCCATTAATACGAGGGTTATCGACGCACTCGTTTATCATCAGGAGGTCTGACAGACCTCCTGATGATAAGTGCTTTATTAAAAAAGGAATGTTTAATCATAATAATTTATTATTTCAAATCACTCGCTCGCTACGATTTCATGAATAATTAATATAGTGTGTTTAATCACGTTGGCATATAAACAGATTCAACTCGATATTACCCTGATGTTTTCCAATCTTCTTTATATTTAAAACTCATTTAGGTCAATGCGTTAACGGCGTAATTACATTTCATCTTGTGTTTTTAATATGTTTTTATTTCGAACAACTATACTTTTATCGATATTTAATTCGATGGTAAAGGTCTGTTTGAATATGAATAATGAGCCTATTAAGCATTATACCGGAATTCAGGTTAACCTCAGAACATTGACTATTTCCGATAAGACTATCGAGTCCCTACATCGATTGACCAATAACTTAGGCGACTGTTACGAAGAGGAAGTCTGTCCGCTTCCCAATACGATGAATGAAGAGAGAGCAGCCGTTGAATTAGTATCGGGGTGGCTAAACTTAGATAAAGAGGAAACATGGGGTTATGTCGGTGAAGGCTCAACAATAGGTAATCTTCAGGGGATGTGGATGGGTATAACCTTGATTAAGGACGCCACCCTGATATTCACAGACCAGGCTCATTACAGCATTCCCAAGTTTGGCTCAATACTTAAGTTTAAAAACGTCAAAGTGATAAAGACCTCGCAAGAGGGAAGTATTGATATCAACGACCTCGCCGCACGCATTACCGAGAATGAGAAACTCGTGGTCGTTCTTACCGCCGGTACGACGATAACGTCTGCCTACGATGATATAAACCTTGTTCTCGCTACCTTAAAAGATAAACATTGCCCTTTTTATCTTCACCTGGATGCCGCGCTGGGTGGGTTTATCCTGCCGTTTATCAACGATGAGGATTTTCCTGACCGGTTAGATTACACCTTTGCCAATCCCTCAATTTCATCACTGACCGTGAGTTGCCATAAGGTCATCGGCGTTCCTATGCCATCGAATATCTTTATTTCCCGTTGGAAGGTTTATGAGGCGTTTAAAAAACAGGTCAATAAAATAGAATATTTTGAAAATAAAGATGATGTCACGGTCTATGGCAGCCGGGATGGTTTTCGCGCTGGGGTGGTGTATGAACGGCTGAGCAATATTAAAAAAAGCGAAATTGCTGAATGGGTGAGCCAGGGTATTTCGCTGGCAAGCTATCTGGCCGATAAAATAAATACAACGCTAGGAATCAGGAATACGTTCTCGGTTAAAGGCGGATTGGCGACCGTTTTTTCCAAACCGGAATTTGACCATCAATTCAGTCAGGATGCCTTAAAAAGGATCGTTAAGCGTTATCGACTGGTCAACGATGGACGATTTTATCATATGTACCAAATGGCTCATATGGATAAGCGTATTTGCGATGAGTTTATTGATTTTTGTATGGCTCGCCAAAACAACGTCTAAACCATCTCTCAATTATCTGCTTTAGCTAAAAAATGTTGCAGCTCAAACGTGAGGGCTTTCCTTATACGGCCCTGTGACAAACAATAAAATATATCGGATTATTAATATGCCAAATCTACATATCACAGAACTTGGTTCTAAGCTGACAGAAGACGCTGAACAGAGTTTCAGCAGCAGTGCTCTGGCCGAGCGCAGACAAAACGAGTTCTGTTCACCGCTTTATGATGGTAGCAACGACTTTTTTGATATCCCCAGCGCTACCCCGAATTTCCGTACTGAACTGGCTGGTCAGCTTGCCGAGCTGGTTCCTGAAGCTGTTGCGGATGGCAAACTGGACGTTGAAAAACTTCGCGAGCTGCTGACCGATGATGCGGCTGACAGTCACGAGCGTTTTGGCCTGTTCTGGCCGGGAAAAAAGCGCGCTTTGCGTGCCGCACAAGCCCCGACTACCGCTACCCTGAAACCAGATCTTGTCAATTCGAAAGAGTGGGACACGACGCAGAACGTGTTTATCGAGGGAGACAATCTCGAAGTCCTGAAGGTCCTGCAACGGCACTATCACAACAAGGTCAAGCTGATTTATATCGACCCGCCTTACAACACCGGCAAGGATTTTGTTTATCCCGATAATGAAGTGGAATACTGAATTTGGCCACCTGAACAGAGGTGATATGCTCACCTCAGAACAACACAGGTGCTCCAATGAAAAGAAGAAATTTTAGTCCTGAATTCAAACGCGAATCTGCTCAGCTGGTTGTCGATCAAAACTACACCATCTCTGATGCCGCTAAGGCTATGGATGTAGGTCTTTCCACGATGACGAAATGGGTCAAACAACTGCGTGATGAGCGTCAGGGCAAAACGCCAAAAGCCTCCCCGATAACGCCGGAACAAATCGAAATACGTGAGCTCAGAAAGAAGATGCAACGTATTGAAATGGAAAACGAAATATTAAAAAAGGCTACCGCGCTCTTGATGTCAGACTCCCTGAACAGTTCTCGTTAATCGGGAAACTCAGGGCGCGTTATCCAGTGGCCACACTCTGCCACGTATTCAGGGTTCATCGCAGTAGCTACAAATACTGGAAAAACCGTCCTGAAAAGCCAGACGGCAGACGGGCTGTATTACGCAGTCAGGTACTTGAGTTGCATGGCAGCAGCCACGGTTCGGCCGGAGCAAGAAGCATCGCCACTATGGTAACCCAGAGAGGCTATCAGATGGGGCGCTGGCTTGCCGGCAGGCTCATGAAAGAGCTGGGGCTGGTCAGTTGCCAGCAGCCGACTCACCGGTATAAGCGTGGCGGTTATGAGCACGTTGCCATCCCGAATCATCTTGAGCGACAGTTCGCCGTAACGGAGCCAAACCAGGTGTGGTGCGGTGATGTGACCTATATCTGGACGGGTAAGCGCTGGGCGTACCTCGCCGTTGTTCTCGATCTGTTCGCAAGAAAACCAGTGGGCTGGGCAATGTCGTTCTCGCCGGACAGCAGACTCACCATGAAAGCGCTGGAAATGGCATGGGAAACGCGTGGTAAGCCCGTCGGAGTGATGTTCCACAGCGATCAAGGCAGTCATTATACGAGCAGGCAGTTCCGGCAGTTACTGTGGCAATACCGGATCAAGCAGAGTATGAGTCGGCGTGGAAACTGTTGGGATAACAGCCCAATGGAGCGCTTCTTCAAGAGTCTGAAGAACGAATGGGTGCCGATGACGGGCTATGTAAGCTTCAGCGATGCAGCTCACGCAATAACGGACTATATCGTTGGATATTACAGCGTACTAAGACCGCACGTATATAATGGTGGATTACCACCAAACGAATCGGAAAACCGATACTGGAAAAACTCTAACGCCGTGGCCAGTTTTTGTTGACCACTACAAACGTTACGAAGCAGACATTATCCGGTGCATTCTCAATGCGGGCATTGAGAAATATGTGAAACCGGTAAGCATGCGGGCCAAGCGTAAATTCAACAAAGAACTTTATACCTCACCGGAATTTGAGAAGCTCTGGAGTGCTATTAGCCAGAAAACCACTTATCGAGTGACAGTTAAACGCCCTATGCTGATTGAGGCCTGCATAAAGGCGATCAAGGCTGAGCCCAGAATTCAGCCGTTACGTATTGATGTCACCCGCGCGGGGGGTCAGAGTGTTGCGTGGCGGCACACAAGGGCAAGAACTGGGCGCGCGGACAGTCGACCTCAAAGGCAGCTATGACCTGCCGGATCTTATTGGTGAACTGCAGCGGAGCACATCTCTTACGCGCAAGACCTTGGTGGACATTCTCATCGGCAGCGGCAGGCTGAACGAGTTCATTGCGAATCCGAACGACTTTGTGACGTTGGTTCGGCGTTGTATAGAAGGCGAACTACAACAGGTCATTGTTGATGGCGTTCAGTATGAAAAGATCGGTGGCTCCGTCTATGAAATTCGTGAGCTGCAAGCTGACGGCCTTGCCGAAAAGGATTTCTTCAAAGAGCATCTGTACCGCGTCGAACATACCGAAAAAACGGATTTCGATTGTGTCGTTTTCGATGGTGGGTCAGACAGCCCAGAGCGAAAATTCGCAGAGTTTCTCGATCACCGCGAGGATATCAGGCTGTTCATGAAGCTGCCGCCCAAATTCCGGATCGACACGCCGGTCGGCCCTTATAACCCTGATTGGACCATCATCAAATCTGAAAATGGCGAAGACCGCATCTATATGGTCCGTGAGACCAAAAGCACTATGGATGAGAAAAAAAGGAGACCCTGCGAAAATGTCAAAATCAAGTCCGCCGAAGCGCACTTCAGGGAAATCGGCGTCGAATATGCGGTTTCAGTGCCTGAACAATGGAATATTTGATGTCGCAATAGTTAAACAGGCTTATAAGGAATAGCTGGTTAATCAATGAGGTAAACCTGATTTCTTATCTGAAAGTAGGACTACCCGATTCTTACATAGGTACAGAAGTCCCGACTTGATCAAACTCGTGGAATTTATGAGTGTTTACTTTTCAGCAGGTCAGGCAGGCGATTTAGTGGCAGAGCGGGGTGGTGTGTCACTGTCGGGGACACACGACGCCATCCAGATCGTAAACCGGGCTGTATACGATTACAGCCTTGCTGTAAGGCGTGACGCATGATTTTTCAGGTGCTGGCGTACCCGTCCGACCACGGATTAAGGCTGCTGGTGTGCAATGCTGTCAATGACATACTGAAAGGTGCGGGATTCCTCAACGGAGGGGGGCGATTTACGAAGCTGATAAGGGCGGATTGCGGCGAATAATCGAACGGAGCTCGATGGAGAGTCCGTACTCCAGATAGCAAAAAACCAGCCATCAGGCTGGTTTCTTTAATAAGTGGTGCCCGGACTCGGAATCGAACCAAGGACACGGGGATTTTCAATCCCCTGCTCTACCGACTGAGCTATCCGGGCAACGGGGCGCATTAAACCGTATTGGTTTCGCGCCGTCAACGGCTTTATGGGAAAATAGCGTTGACCGCTGACTTTTCAGTCAAAGCCCTACTATTCGATTGATTTCAACGCCGAGCCTTAGCCCAGCGCCCCGTTTTGGCGGCAACGCGAGATGCGCAGCACGTCTTCCGCCAGTCGTTTGGCGACGGCGATATCGGCGATTTGGCGCTTCACCAACAGTCTGCTCAGGCAGCCTTCCAAAATCAGCTCCATCTGTTGCGCCACCATTGCGGGATCATCGGTTTCCAGTTCGCTCAGTAGCGCCTTGGTATAGTGGTACGACGCCTGCTTTTGCTGTTCGGCCAACTGATGAATAGGGTGGTGAACGTCGGGATAAAAACTGCAGGCGGCGATGAACAAACAGCCCGGATAGCGCCCTTGCTTAACCGCTTCGTCCAGCACGTGATAACGCGCTAACAGCTTTTGCTCTACATCGCGCGAGTCGTCCAGCATCAGTCGTCGGCGCCAACCATCAATTTGCTGACTATGATAGCGCAGGCTGTCGTACAGCACCGCCTCGTCGTCCGGCCAGAACGGCGCGAGTTCGTCCAGAGAGATGTGCAGACTCTCGGCCAATTTTTCCCGTGTCATAGCAGTGAAACCATGCTGTTCCAGCAAGGTCAGCGCATGCTCCAGCACTTTTTCCCGTTGCATGTGTTCTCTTCTCCGTGCGTGGCCGTTAATCAACAAGTGTCGTTGACGTGAATAGTTTCTGCAAATGCGATCGGAACTGCGCCGCATCCATGAAACCTGTGACGCGTGACCCCGGGATCTCTTTGCCCGAGGCGTCGAAAAACAGAATGCTCGGCAAGCCTAGTACCTGCAACCGCGTCAGTAAGGCGTTCTGTTCAGGCGTATTAGCTGTCACGTTGGCTTGCAGTAGCCGCAGGCGAGCCATCTGATGCTGCACTTCGCCGTCACTGAACGTGATCTTCTCGAACGATTTACAGGCGGCGCACCAGTCGGCGTAGAAATCCAGCATGGTGATGCCGCGGCTATTGCGAAGTGCGATGTTCAGATCGTCCAGATTGTTGATGGGAGAAAAAGCGATGCCGCCAGACGATTCGGTTTTCGGCGTTGCCGATGTGAACAGCCAGTCTTGTATTGGCCTTACGGAGATAAGTGCGCCGAGCAGCAGCAAGATTTGCAGACCCCGAATCCATCCTGTTCGCCCACGCAGACTGAGGGCGAACGCCCAACCGAAGAACGCGACGCCGAGCAGTCCCCATAGCCGCCAGGTCCAGAGGTCGCCGAGTAGTCGCGCCAGTAGGAATACCGGCAGCGCCAGCATTGCGAAGCCGCAGGCCTCTTTAATATGGTTCATCCAGGGACCGCTTTTCGGGAGGATGCGGTTGCCGAACAGGGCGACGCCAATTAGCGGCAGCCCCATCCCCTGCGCATAGAGATACAGCGTACCGCCGCCCGCCAGCATATGGCCGCTTTGGGCGATATACAGCAGCAGCGCGCTTAGCGGGGCTGTGGTGCAGGGGGAGCAAATCAGACCGGCGAGCGCGCCCATCAAAAAGACGCCGGACAAAGAACCGCTTTCCTGTCGGTTGCTCCAGTTAACGAGGCGCGTTTGCAGGGCTGAAGGTAACTGCAGGCTAAAGAGTCCGAACATGGAAAGCGCCAGCAGGGTGAACAGCGACGCCAATCCGATTAAGACGTAAGGATGCTGTAGCGCCGCCTGAAAGCGCAGACCGGCCGCCGCCACGACCAATCCCAGCAGCGTATAGGTTAGCGCCATGCCCTGCACATAGGCGAAGGTCAGCAGTAGGGTGCGTCGAGTGGAAAGACGTTCCCGCCGCCCCAGAATCAAGCTGGAGATCAGTGGGTACATCGGCAGTACGCAGGGCGTAAAGGCGACTCCGATACCGATCAATACGGCCCACCACGGGGAAAACGGCAATGGTGGCGGGGTGACCGTTATCTCGCCGCCTGAATCCCATTGGCTGAGCGGGATGCTTTGGCGCTCCTGCGGATAGCAGAACCCGGCGTCGGCGCAGCCCTGATAGCCCACCGTTAACGTGCTGCCTTGTGGAAGCCCATCCAGCGGAACATTCAGTTGCAGGCGGTTCCGGAAAATGTCGACCACGCCGAAAAAGGCGTCCTGATGCCGTTCGGCCGTCGGAAAATCAATGTTTGTGAGCAAGGTGTTGCCGGAATAAATCGCTATTTTCTGGCGATATAGGTAATAGCCTGGGTGAATGATCCACTGAAGCCTGAGCTGCTTCCCTTGCTGCTGGAAGTCGAAGACAAACGCCTGCGCGGCGGGCAGAAAACGAGACGTTTGCACCCGGCCGAAAGGGTTTTCGGCCGGCGCGACAGCGGTAAAAAGCAATGTGCCGAATAGGATAATCAGCGTAAGGACGCGTTGAGCCATGAGAGATAATCGTTATCGCCGTCGTGAACCAGGAATGCCAATAATTCCGGCGTTTGGTAGGGATGCTGCTGTTTCAGCAACGTGAACAGGTCTTGCAGATGCGCCTGGTCGCTTTTCAGAATCAGCTGGATTTCCTGCTGTTGCTCCAGTTTCCCTTCCCAGCGATAAAGCGACGTGGCGCCCGGCAACATCGTGACGCAGGCCGCCAGTTCGGCTTCCAGCGCGGCGGCGGCTAACGATCGGGCGCTGGCGTCGTCGGGGGCCGTACACAGTACCACCACGGCGTCGCAGGCGATGAGTTCAGACATAATGACCTCAGCAGCGGAAACGTAAAATTATCGCCACACTATACCTTTAGGCCGGCGTGAGCGTAAGCGCGGATCGCGCTGAACGTAGACACTTCGGGAAATGTGAGGAACTAAAGAATCTCCCTTCGGCGTCTGGCCCGGCGCTGAAGGGAGCAGAGAAGGTTACTGCGGTTCGTTCTCGTCGGTATAACGTTTCGCCTTGTAGGCCGGATGCATCAGGTTCTGTACGGAGAAAATATCGTCCAGTTCCGCTTCGGTCAGCAGGCCGCGTTCCAACACGACTTCACGTACACTTTTTCCGGTTTCAGCGCAGATCTTACCGACGATGTCACCGTTATGATGACCGATAAACGGGTTCAGGTAGGTGACGATGCCGATAGAGTTGAACACGTAGGATTCACAGACCGACTGGTTAGCGGTGATGCCGTTCACGCATTTTTCCAACAGGTTGTAGCACGCGTTGGTCAAAATGTGGGTAGACTCAAACATGGCCTGCCCGATCACGGGCTCCATAACGTTTAACTGCAACTGGCCTGCTTCGGCCGCCATCGTGACGCAGGTGTCATTGCCGATAACCTTGAAGCACACCTGATTGACCACTTCGGGAACGACCGGATTGACCTTCGCCGGCATGATGGATGACCCCGCCTGCAACTGCGGCAGGTTGATCTCATTGAGGCCAGCGCGCGGGCCAGAGGAGAGTAAGCGCAGGTCGTTACAGATTTTCGACAGTTTGACCGCCAGACGCTTGAGCGCGCTGTGCACCATGACATAAGCGCCGCAGTCGGACGTCGCTTCAATCAGATCTTCTGCGGAAACGCAGGGCAGGTGGCTCACCTCGGACAACTTCTGCACGGCTAATTGCTGGTAGCCGTCCGGCGTATTCAGCCGTGTGCCGATCGCCGTTGCGCCCAGGTTTACCTCTAGCAGCAATTCAGCGGTGCGCAGCAGGTTTTTGTTCTCTTCCTGCAGCAGAATGTTGAAGGCGTTGAACTCCTGGCCCAGGCTCATCGGCACGGCGTCTTGCAGTTGAGTCCGTCCCATTTTCAGGATGTTGGCAAACTCTTTGGCCTTGCGCTCGAACCCTTCACCCAAATGTGTATTGGCATCAACCAGCTTCAGGATCGCGTTGTATACGGCGATACGAAAACCGGTGGGATAGGCGTCGTTGGTCGACTGGCATTTGTTTACATGATCGTTGGGGTTGAGGTATTGGTACTCGCCCTTTTGGTGCCCCATCAGTTCGAGACCGATATTGGCCAGCACTTCGTTGGTGTTCATGTTCAATGAGGTGCCTGCGCCGCCCTGGAAGACATCCACCGGAAATTGGTCCAGGCATTTGCCGTTGTCGAGCACTTCGTCGCAGGCGCGAATGATCACGTCGGCTATTTTACGTGGGATGGTCTGGAGTTCTCGGTTGGCCATGGCTGCGGCCTTTTTCACCATCACCATGCCGCGGACGAAATCAGGGACGTCGCTGATTTTTTGATTGCTGATGTAAAAATTTTCAATAGCGCGAAGGGTATGGATGCCGTAATAGGCATCGGCGGGTACTTCTCGGCTGCCTAATAGATCTTCTTCAATACGGATATTGTCTGACATAAAGAGCCTTCTCTTACTCTTCTATAAGTTAGCGTTTATACAGCCTATCGTAATGCCTTTTCTCAATAGGGGTGGTGTATCTGACCGTTATTAATTGATATACCATTATTATATTCTTAACCTGTGCGTAAAATAGTCGCCTCGATCACATCTGGGCATTCCATTGTCTGTCTCCTGAGTGAATCGTCACGAATAGTCACGAGGAGTGACTATAGCCGAAAAAAGATCGCAGCAAAAAAACCACGCGTACAGGTTGAAAAGCAACGCATGAGCTACCATTTCAACAATACAGTACCGGGGTGGCGGGCGCGTTGGATGCGTTTACCGAGAGCCGTTTATGACTGCGTCGATAGCATATTACGAGCGCAAGTTTTAGGAATATACTTTTTATCAATACGTTAATATCAATTACAGGAGCACCGGGTGCGCTGGATACCTTTAATACTGATTTTCCTGTTGGCCTACGTTGAAATCTTCATTTTCATCCAGGTCGCCCACGTGCTGGGTATCGCTGTTACGCTGCTGCTAGTGGTATTTACTTCCTGCCTCGGCGTTTCGCTGGTCCGTAATCAGGGAATCAGGACCTTTATTCAGATGCAGCGGAAAATCGAAGCCGGAGAGAGTCCTGCCGCGGAAATGGTGAAAAGCGTTTCGCTGGTGATATCGGGATTTCTGCTGCTGGTGCCGGGGTTCTTCACCGACTTCCTCGGTCTACTGTTACTGCTGCCGGCGTTGCAAAAGCATCTGACGCTGAAACTGATGCCGCATTTGCATCTTTGGCGCTCGCGCTCGGGTCCAGTTGGAACGCAGGGCGATGTCTTCGAGGGCGAGTATCAACGTAAGGATCAACGCCCTGAACGACTTGAGAAACATAATGAAAATGACGACCGCTGAATTCAGGCGGTCTTTTTTTTATTAGCTATCTGATCTGCCGTGTTTTTGGTGTGCTGTGAAAAAGCGCTACTAAAGCGAAAAAAAATTTACCTTCCTCCCTTGAAGCCCGTCGAAACGTCCCCACTTACTTTTCCACAAGGCCGGATATAAAAGCATATTCGGCATGTTACCTAAACTGACATGGACTTTCTCAAAGGAGAGCTATCAATGAAAATTCGTCCATTGCATGACCGCGTTATCGTCAAGCGCAAAGAAGTCGAATCAAAATCTGCTGGCGGCATCGTTCTGACCGGTTCCGCAGCGGGTAAATCTACCCGTGGCGAGGTCCTGGCTGTGGGTCATGGGCGTATCCTGGAAAACGGTGAAGTAAAACCGCTGGATGTGAAAGTTGGCGACATCGTTATTTTCAATGATGGTTATGGCGTGAAGACAGAAAAAATCGACAACGATGAAGTCCTGATCATGTCCGAAGGCGACATTCTGGCAATTGTTGAAGCCTAATCGCGCGTAATCCTCTGAACTGAACGAATTTAAGGGAAACAACCAATGGCAGCTAAAGACGTAATTTTTGGTAACGACGCTCGAGTCAAAATGCTTCGCGGCGTGAATGTACTGGCTGATGCAGTGAAAGTCACCCTGGGGCCGAAAGGCCGTAACGTAGTGCTGGATAAGTCCTTCGGTGCTCCGACCATCACGAAAGACGGCGTATCTGTGGCCCGCGAGATCGAACTGGAAGACAAGTTCGAAAACATGGGTGCTCAGATGGTCAAAGAAGTGGCTTCCAAAGCGAATGACGCTGCCGGTGACGGTACGACTACCGCTACCGTACTGGCGCAGTCCATCGTCAACGAAGGCCTGAAAGCCGTTGCCGCGGGTATGAACCCGATGGACCTGAAACGCGGAATCGACAAAGCCGTTATCGCCGCAGTCGAAGAATTGAAAAAACTGTCTGTACCTTGCTCTGACTCCAAAGCCATTGCTCAGGTAGGTACCATCTCCGCCAACTCAGACGAAACCGTGGGCAAGTTGATTGCTGAAGCCATGGAAAAAGTCGGTAAAGAAGGCGTGATCACCGTTGAAGAAGGCACCGGCCTGCAGGACGAACTGGACGTTGTTGAAGGGATGCAGTTCGACCGCGGTTACCTGTCTCCTTACTTCATTAACAAGCCGGAAACCGGTTCTGTTGAGCTGGAAAGCCCGTACATTCTGCTGGCTGACAAAAAAATCTCCAACATCCGCGAACTGCTGCCGGTGCTGGAAGCGGTTGCTAAAGCAGGCAAACCGCTGCTGATCATCGCTGAAGATGTTGAAGGCGAAGCCTTGGCGACGCTGGTTGTAAACACCATGCGCGGCATCGTGAAAGTCGCTGCTGTGAAAGCACCGGGCTTCGGCGACCGTCGTAAAGCTATGCTGCAGGACATCGCAACGCTGACCGCTGGTACCGTTATCTCTGAAGAAATCGGTCTGGAGCTGGAAAAAGCGACGCTGGAAGACTTGGGTCAGGCTAAGCGCGTCGTCATCAACAAAGACACCACTACGGTGATTGACGGTGTGGGTGAAGAAGCGACCATTCAGGGCCGTGTTGCTCAGATCCGTCAGCAGATCGAAGAAGCGACCTCTGACTACGATCGTGAAAAACTGCAGGAACGCGTAGCTAAGCTGGCTGGCGGCGTTGCGGTAATCAAAGTCGGTGCGGCGACCGAAGTTGAAATGAAAGAGAAAAAAGCGCGCGTTGAAGATGCCCTGCACGCGACCCGTGCTGCGGTTGAAGAAGGCGTGGTTGCCGGTGGTGGTGTTGCGCTGGTTCGCGTAGCGAATGCAATCCGTTCACTGACTGGCGAAAACGAAGATCAGAACGTGGGTATCCGTGTTGCGCTGCGCGCGATGGAATCTCCTCTGCGTCAGATCGTCGCCAACGCCGGTGAAGAGCCGTCTGTCGTTGCTAACAACGTAAAAGCGGGCGAAGGTAACTACGGTTACAACGCCGCTAGCGAACAGTACGGCAACATGATCGACATGGGTATCCTGGATCCGACCAAAGTGACTCGTTCTGCTCTGCAGTATGCGTCTTCCGTCGCCGGCCTGATGATCACCACCGAATGTATGGTGACCGATCTGCCGAAAGACGACAAAGCGGACTTAGGCGCTGCCGGTATGGGCGGCATGGGTGGAATGGGCGGCATGATGTAAGATGCGTTAAGCATCGTATCATCAGCTCCGGGACAGACACCGATTGCGTTCCTAACGCCGCGAGTCTTCCCAAGCGCTGATAGCCAATAAAAACGACCGGGTCAACATTGCCCGGTCGTTTTTTTTATCTCTTGCTGCGGTTCATTCTGTTTGTGCTGTGGTTCACCTCAAGCCGAAGCTATGCGCTGCGTCGGCCTACGACTGATAGTGACTAGAATTTCATTTTCGAGCGAAGAAAAACGCGATGAAATACCCCCTATGAAAAGAGGGCAATTAAATTGGATGCTATGCTGGCGCGATCAAAAAAGTCTGGCTAATCAATGGCAGGTTAATTGTATTTTGAAGGACATCATCGGCACGAAATAAACCAGAGGTGAGGGTTTATGAATGATGCAGCGTGATCTCTCGTGCGGCAGGTTATGCTTTGGCAATTGTCCACGAACTGTAATCTATTTTCTTAGGAGATAGATTTACCCACCCTAATTGTGTGGATTTTATCTATATAATCAGATAATTAGCATTTTTCATCGCAAGCTGTTTTAATTCCCGAAAGTGAAAATGAGCCGCCCTATTAATAGCTGAAATTTTATTGTATTAATGGCGCATTCGGCACCCAGCGGTGGGTGAATACATCATGGCGTCATTGCATTGAAATATCATGAAATTAGGATACTCAACCGGTTTAAGTCCTTATCCGGATTCTACGCGGTTCATTAACGTCCTATTTACTTCGAGATAGTTTATTAGCGTAACGAGTGTATGAAAATCATGCAGTTCATTCATCCCAGGGACAGAACGAGTTATCAGTGCGCTATTCTACGCTACAATGGACATCGTTTACTTTATTTACTAAACCCGAGGCGAGGAGGGGACAATGACAGATGAGACTGTAGACCTCTTGCGCCCGGTGACATGGTGCGAGTTCGCCGATATCCCCGCGGCAGTCGCCGAGTGGCTCGCCCATCGGGACTCAATGACCACCCGACTTGAAATGCATTGCCAGCGTCTTGATGTGGAGGTCGCCCGTGAAGGTTTTGTTTCGCCATCGATCTTAGGGGAGGAGCTGCCGCTGTTGCCGATCAGCGAACGCTTTTGGCTGCGGCAGGTCACGCTGTATGGCGATGGCAGACCCTGGTTGTTTGGTCGAACGGTGATCCCTGAACACACGCTGGAGATGTCGAACCGAGCGTTGGCACAGATCGGAAGTGTTCCTCTTGGACGATATCTCTTCCAACAGGGTGCGCCGGAGCGTGACTTTATCAATCCGGGACGTCGCGGCGATCTGTGGGCTCGTCGTTCACGTCTGCGGTTGGCGGGCCATCCTTTACTGCTGACAGAGATTTTCTTGCCTGATGCCCCTATTTATTCTCCGCTCAGTTCTGATACTGAACGGTAGAGGAGACGATGCGTTGGAACGAATTTTAACGACGGGACGGTGGATGGTGTATTGTCGCCTGATGCGCGTCGATAAGCCGATAGGCTCTCTGTTGCTGCTGTGGCCGACGCTATGGGCGTTATGGCTGGCGGGGCGCGGGGCGCCGGCGAGCTGGACACTCTGGGTGTTCGTGCTGGGCGTATTCCTGATGAGAGCCGCGGGCTGCGTGATTAATGACTATGCCGATCGCCATTTTGACGGTCATGTGAAGCGCACGGCATCGCGGCCCTTACCTAGCGGCCTGGTGAGTGAACAGTCGGCTAAAGCGCTGTTTGTGATCCTGGCGCTGGTGGCGTTTGCGTTGGTGCTGACGTTGAACACCATGACTATCTGGATGTCGGTCGCCGGGCTGGCTCTGGCCTGGGTTTATCCCTTTATGAAGCGGTTTAGTCATCTGCCTCAGGTCGTGTTAGGCGCGGCTTTTGGCTGGTCGATCCCCATGGCCTATGCCGCCGTCAGCGAGTCGCTGCCGGGCAGTTGCTGGCTGATGTTTTTCGCTTATCTCTGCTGGACCGTGGCTTACGACACCGAGTACGCGATGGTCGATCGCGATGACGATCTCAATATCGGCGTAAAGTCGACGGCTATCCTGTTTGGTCGTTACGATACCGTTATCGTCGGCGTGCTGCAGCTGTTGATGCTGGGGACGATGGTGATTTTAGGACGTATATCCGACCTAGGCGCCATGTTCTATTGGTCGCTGCTGGTAGCGGCGGGGCTGTTTGTTTATCAGCAGACGCTGATTGCGGGACGGGATCGGGATAATTGCTTCAAGGCTTTTCGCAATAACAACTACGTAGGGATGGCGTTGTTCATCGGGTTAGTGCTGAGTCTCTAGAAAAAAAGGCCTGTGGCAGGCTTGCCGCAGGCACATGTCGTGTTACTCCACTTCTTTATTATTCTGCTGCATCATTGGCAACGGCGGGGCTTTCAATCGTCAATCTGACTTCCGGCGTAATCACGTCGCTCAAAATCGCATAAATCGACTGTACCTTCTCCAGCACCGCATCGCCGCTATCGCTGATGTAGCCTTCGCTACGCAGCGTATTGACCAGCGTAGAGAAGACGGCCTTATCAAAGAACTCCGGCGCGTTGATGCCATGCAGGAGGGACAGGCGCTGCGCCATCGCGCGGCTCTCTTTCTCCAGCGTGCCGCGATTGATCGTCGGGTTGCCCTTAAGCAGCAGGAAAGTGATGGCGTACCGCTGCAGCGTTTCGATAACGCCGGCGGCCAGCAGTTGCAACGGGCGGCTACGTTCGCTATTCGGCGTCAGGTTTTCGCCCTCTATCACGATCAACCGCTGATTCGCCAGCTCGGAGGTCAACGCCAGCAGCACACCGGCCAGTTGCGCCGTTTCGTAATGTAGGAACAATTCCGCTTTCAGCAACGGATAGATCAACGTCACCTGGTGCAATAGCTCGGCCTGCTTAATGTGCCGATGGTGCACGATGATGCTGGCGACCAGAGACGGCAGGATCAACAGATGTTGGATATTGTTGCGGTAATAGGTCATCAGCACGGCCTGATCGCTCGGGAGGCTGATGATGGTGCCCTGTTTATCGTTTTCAACCGTGAACTTGTCCATCTTCAATGCATGATCGACCAGTTCGGCAGGCGTTTTGTCCGGCGTCGTCGTGTTTTCGGTATAGGGCACGTTGCGCATCAGCTGCAGATAGCATTCGAGCTGTTCTTCCAACTGTGTCCGAGTCATCGCACGTTGCGGCGACACCAGAAGTGCGGTTGAGCACAGGTTCATGGCATTGGCCGCCGCAGCGTTGTTGATGCGAACCATGATGTCGGAGGCGATGTCCTGCACGGTCGGCGTCAGCCAGGCGGGGCGCAGCGCTTCAATTGGATCGATGTCGTCGCGCCACCGCGGGACCTTGTTGTTGAGATAGGTCATCAACGGCAGCGGTTCGCCAAAATTGACGTAACCCTGGCCTAAATTACGTAGCTTGCGGAGCCCGCGAATCATCTGGAGAAAACCTTCTTTTTCCTTGGTGGCGCCGCGCAGTTCTTTGGAGTAAGTGCCGACTTCCATAACATGCTCATACCCGATGTAAATCGGCACCAGCGTGATAGGCCGCGTGCCGCCGCGCAGCATGGCCTGAAGCGTCATCGCCAGCGTACCGGTTTTCGGATCGAGCAGGCGGCCGGTGCGCGAGCGCCCGCCTTCCACGAAGTACTCCACCGAATAGCCGCGAGTAAACAGTTCGCCGAGATACTCGCGGAACAGGGTGGAATAGAGCTTGCTGCCTTTGAAGGTTCGGCGGATGAAAAACGCGCCCAGGCGGCGGAAGATAGGACCCGCCGGCCAGAAGTTGAGGTTGATGCCCGCAGCAATGTGCGGCGGCACCAGCCCCTGGTGGTACAGCACGTAAGAAAGCAGCAGATAGTCCATGTGGCTGCGGTGGCAGGGAACATAAACGATTTCATGTCCGTCCTGAGCCAACTGCCGTATTCGCTCGGCGTTGTGGACATTAATCCCCTGGTATAGCCGGTTCCAGGTCCAGCCTAGCACGCGGTCAGTGAGACGCACCGCTTCATAAGAGAAGTTAGCAGCGATCTCTTCCAGCATCGTAATGGCGTTCTGCTGGGCTTTTTCTCGAGAGATTTTCTTCGATCGTGCTTCATCATCCACCGCTTTGGCGATGGCTTTCGATGACAGCAGTTTTTTGAACAGCTCCTGCCTGACCGGTAGACGCGGACCGACGGTGGCCAGACGCAGACGAGCGAAGTGCATCCGCGCCACACGCGCCAGCTTATGGGCGATGGTGGTGTCCGTGCCGTGCTCCGTCGCCATGTAGCGCAGCGAGACCGGCGTTGAGAAGCGCACGAAACTGTCGCGTCCCAGCCACAGAACTGCGAAAAACTTTTCGATGCCGTTCAGCAGACGTAGCTGAGGCGCTTCCTGCTGATGGCCTTCTCGACCCGGCGAACGGCCAAACATGACTGAAACCGGCACCATCTGGACATCCAGCGACGGATTGTCTCGATGCAGATCCAGATAGTCGTGGAAAAGCTTGATGGATTTCTCTTTGGGCACGTAGTAGCGAAATACGCGCGGGCCACTATTGACGAACACATAGCTTGGCAGTGCTTGACCGTCGACAATCAAGGGTTCAAGCGGATCCTGCAGCCCCAGCGCAAGGCACTTTTCACGCAGCGTCAGTAAGTCCGCTTTGGAGTTGTAGGGCAGAACGTAGAAAATAGGACGTGTAGGATCGATGTCCAGCTCAGCGATCGGATCCAGAGGAATGATTTTGCTCTTTACCAAAAGTTTCAGAGGGAAATTCAATAACTTATAGTAGATTTTACGCCAACCTGACATAACAACTGAGAACCTCTTATTAGCAATGCGCCGCAAGGATAACAGAAACCTTATCGGATATCTGTGGTCATGAGACAATGGGGTGACGCGAAAATTGCGTTTGAAACTAAATAAAAAAGGAGTAAGCAAGGATCATGAATAAGGCGACCGGGATTACCCGCCTTGTCAAGGCAACAGGCTATTCGTTGCAAGGACTTAAACAGGCATGGAGGCATGAAGCGGCCTTTCGTCAGGAAACCATTCTTACTCTGGCAGGCATTATTATTGCCTGCTGGCTGCCAGTTTCAATATTAGAACGGTTATTGTTGATTGGCGCGGTCGTGCTGATTGTGATCGTCGAGTTGCTGAATAGCGCTATCGAAGCCGTGGTTGACAGAATTGGTAAGGAATATCATGAGCTTGCAGGGAGAGCGAAAGATTTGGGGTCGGCGGCGGTGCTGGTTGCTTGCCTATTGGCGGCCGTAGTCTGGGGTGCCTTGCTGTGGGGGCATTTCGCGTGATAGCTCTCGTGAATGACGCCAAAAAACAAGGTACAACGCGATTTCTCAGTTCCCTTGGGCAGTTTCCCTGTATATACTCACAGCGAAACTGTATAAACAACCAGGGGGCGGAATGAAAGCTTTAACGACCAGACAACAGCAGGTTTATGATCTTATTCGCGATCATATCTCACAAACCGGTATGCCACCCACCCGAGCAGAAATCGCTAAACAACTGGGATTCCGCTCTCCCAATGCCGCTGAAGAACACTTGAAAGCTCTTTCTCGTAAAGGTGTGATTGAGATTGTCACCGGCGCGTCCCGCGGTATCCGTCTGTTAATGGAAGAAGAGTCGCTCGGCCTGCCTCTGATTGGTCGCGTGGCTGCAGGGGAACCGCTGCTGGCGGAACAGCATATCGAATGTCATTATCAGGTCGATCCGGCCATGTTTAAGCCAAACGCCGATTTTCTGCTGCGTGTGAGTGGTATGTCGATGAAAGATATCGGTATTCTGGATGGCGATCTACTGGCTGTGCATAAAACGCAGGATGTTCACAACGGTCAGGTGGTTGTGGCGCGCATTGAAGATGAAGTTACGGTAAAACGATTGAAGCAGCAGGGTAATAAAGTGCAGCTGTTGGCTGAAAACAAAGAGTTTGCACCTATCGTCGTCGATTTGAGCAAGGAAAACTTTTCCATTGAAGGGTTGGCCGTCGGCGTCATTCGCAACAGCGATTGGAGTTGATCGACCTGGTTTGCTGAACGCCCCGTTTATACCTCTTCCGTTGCGTTTGGTCTTTCTCGCCGAACGTAACGGTTGAAATGAAAACCGAACCAAAGGTTCCCCGCAAGCCTGAACCTCAATCCCTTCTCAAATTTACTATCTTCCTCAGATTCCATTCTCAGTACCACCGTTCGGCGCGATGACGCCGTACCTGCACTTTTTGCTGCTCAGCGCTTTTTGAGGACGATACTGTGGTCGTGGTTGCAGCTGTCGCGGTGATCACAGGCTTCAATTTTCCTGCATTCAACGCACAGGCCGTGCGCTTCAACTACACTGTGGCGCAGGGAGAATCCCGTCTGGAGCGCAATTTGTTGCAGTATTTCTTCAACGCCTTCAGTAGGGCTCTCCGTGACTTGGCGGCAGCGGTCGCAAATAAATAGTGCCGAGGTATGGCTGTGTTCTTCGAAATGGTGGCACAGCACGTAGCTGTTGGTGGATTCCACGCGGTGAATGAATCCTTGTTCAAGCAGGAAATCCAACGCACGGTAAACGGTGGGGGGCTTAGCCTGAGGTTCAGCGACGCGCAGTAGATCCAACAGGTCATATGCGCTGATAGCGCCTGGCTGTTGGACCATCAGCCGTAGCACTTCCTGACGCTGCGGCGTAAGTCGAACGTTGCGCTGCTGACACAGTCGCTCAGCATGGGCAAGAAGTTTGGCCGGATCGGTTGAATCCATCGCTATAACTCTGAAGAAAGTGGTGAGGATGATAATTTATCTTACCATGACTCCGTAGAAACGCCGAGTCAGGAGGGGAGCGCGTTACGCCACCAAATCGATCAACAGCGCCCGCATCGGCGTTTTTGCCTGCAGGGTAATGGCCGTCTCCTGCTGAATAAAGGCGCCGTCGCCGCAATGTAACGTTTTGCCCTCATCGGCTTTGCTACGGATGCCAAGTTCACCGTGGATGGACTGAATGTAGGCGCGATTACCCTTCAAGGGATGCGTCAACGATTCTCCGGAGGACAGATCCAGATGGTAAACCCAGACCTGTTGTCTTAGATGCAGGCTGCCGTTTTCGTCGTCCGGAGAAGCCAGCAATTGAGCGCGCTCGCCGTTCAGCGTCATACGTTGCAGCGCGCGATTTTCGCGTGTCGGGCAGGCATCCAGCCATAGCTGAATACGGGTCAGCGGCGTGTCTTTGGCAATATTCTGCTCGCTGTAGCTGAGGTTGGGCTGAGTCGCCAACAACATGACGTCGCCAGCTTTGGCTTGCGTGTGGTTGCCATTGCTGTCTCGATATTCGGCTTCGCCTTGCAGAAGAAGGTTAAGGATATCGACACGCGGATAGGTCCGCGCCTGGAAGGCGGTCTTGGGGGCCAGGACTTCCTGATTCAACACGCGCAGCGAACCGAATCCCAGCAGGTCAGGGTCAAAATAATGACCGAAAGAGAACGTGTATCGCGCCTGCAGCCACCCGTAGTCAGCCTTGCCGCATTGTTCTGCTGCTCTGCTAATGATCATGGTGTCCGGTCCTCGTAAGTATTCGACCCTGCGAGGGTAATAGGCTGGACGGTAGATTGTAAGCTAGTTAATCTGGTGGGGACGTTCAAAAATCCTGAATGAGAATATCTATGTCGAAAGATCGAGCGTTAACATTGGAAGCGTTAAGGGTGATGGATGCTATCGAGCGTCGGGGGAGCTTTGCGGCGGCGGCGGATGAGCTGGGCAGAGTGCCTTCGGCGCTGAGCTATACCATGCAAAAGTTAGAGGATGAACTGGACGTGGTATTGTTCGACCGCTCGGGTCATCGCACTAAATTTACTAATGTGGGAAGAATGCTGCTGGAGCGTGGGCGAGTCCTGCTGGAAGCGGCCGATAAGCTGACGACGGATGCCGAAGCGCTCGCCCGCGGCTGGGAAACCCATGTCACCATTGTCGTGGAAGCATTGGTGCCGACGGAACGCCTTTTTCCGCTGCTGGATAAGTTGGCGCAAAAGGCCAACACGCAGGTTTCTATTCTGACCGAGGTGCTGGCAGGCGCCTGGGAGCGACTGGAACAAGACCGCGCCGACATCGTTATCTCTCCGGATGTTCACTTCCGTGCGACGTCGGAGGTCAATACGCGCAAGCTCTATTCGGTGAAATGTGTCTATGTCGCCAGCCCGGATCATCCCATTCATAACGAGCCTGAACCGTTGTCCGAAGTCACCCGAGTCAAATATCGGGGGGTCGCCATTGCGGATACTGCGCGCGATCGCCCCGTGCTGACCGTGCAGCTGTTGGATAAACAGCCTCGCCTGACGGTGAGTACGATGGACGATAAACGCCGGGCTTTGCTCGCAGGATTAGGCGTTGCGACAATCCCCTACGAGTTGGTGGCTCAGGATATCGCCGAAGGACGGCTGCGCGTGGTTAGCCCAGAAAGCACTTTTGAGAGCCAGATCATCATGGCCTGGCGCCGTGACAATATGGGCGAAGCCAAGTCCTGGCTGCTACGGGAAATCCCCAAAGTATTGCGTGAGTCTTAATCACTTTCCGACCCGGCGAAACGGTAGTGCGGGAGTGCCACCCCATTCTGCCGTCCCGCTGATGCTGACCGTGATGTTGGCGACGGGAGTTAGCGGCTGAACCGTCTCTCTCGGTCGTGCGGTTTTATTAGCGCCAGCTCTGGGCCGACGGAAATAATGCCGTAAGGGTTAATCGTGGCATGGCTACGGTAGTAGTGGTGGCGAATGTGATCCATATTGACCGTCTCCGCGATACCCGGTAGTTGATAAATATCCCGCGTAAAACCGTACAAATTTTCATAATCCGTCAAACGCCAGCGATCGCATTTGAAATGAGTGTGGTAAACCGGGTCGAAGCGGACAAGCGTGGTCCACAGCCGCAGATCGGCTTCCGTCAGACGTGAGCCGGTCAGATAACGCCGTTGACTCAGACGTTGCTCCAGCCGATCCAGCGCTTCGAACAGCTGCGTGACCGCATCGTCATAGGCGTTTTGCTGCGTGGCGAAGCCCGCCTTGTAGACGCCATTGTTAACCTGAGGGTAAATCCACTCGTTCAGCGCCTCGATCTCTGTGCGCAGCGCCAGCGGATAGTAATCGCCAGGCATCGCACCCACGCCGTCAAATGTGCTGTTCAGCATGCGGATAATATCCGCCGACTCGTTGCTGACGATGGTCTGTTGCTGCGTATCCCACAACACCGGTACGGTCACACGCCCGCTGTAGTCTGGCTTGGCGTGCAGGTAAAGCTGATAAAGGTAGCGGTGTTGATAGAGTTTGTCGCCGGTGGTTGCCGGGAAATCGGTCGCAAACGTCCAGCCGTTTTCCAACATAAGAGGATGTACCACCGAGACGCCGATGTGCGTTTCCAATCCCTTCAGCTTGCGTAGCAACAGCGCCCGGTGCGCCCACGGACAGGCGAGCGAAACATACAGATGATAGCGTCCAGGCTCCGCGCGAAATCCGCCTTCGCCGCTGGGGCCGGGGCGGCCATCGGGCGTCACCCAATGGCGAAATGAGGTTTGGGGGCGTTGAAAATGTCCGCCCGTCGATGAGGTGTCATACCAGGAGTCGTGCCATTGCCCTTTAAGTAATTGTCCCATCGTGCTCTCCTCCCCAACGTGGTATCGCGCAGAACCGGCTCTTTCTTAAGTCCCAACCCACCTGCGCGAAGCAGTTTGAAGGCCGTGCGATTGGGTTTCACACGGCCGGTTGGAATAAGTACAGCATACCTGTATCGGGTATTACCACTTCTTATTTAGCAGGCGGTCGAGGCTATAGGCGCCGGGTCCGGTGACAAACAGCAGGAGGTAACCGCCGGTGATAGACAGATTTTTCACAAACATCAGCTCATTACCCGCCTGCGCAAAATCGTGGTGGAAAATAAGTGCGGTAAGCAGCGTAAATATCGCTGTCGAAATCGCCACGGTGCGAGTGAAGAAACCGAAGAGAATTGCCAGCCCACCACCCAGCTCCAGAAGAATCGTCAGGGGCAGCAACGCGCCGGGGATACCCATCGCCTGCATGTATTGCTGGGTTCCGGCATAGGCGTCGCCCAGCTTGCCGTAACCGGCGTAAATGAACAGTATCGGCATCAGGATACGGGCAACTAATATCAGGACATTGTCTGATTTTTTCATCAATTCTCTCTCCGGTCGGCATTGTGCGATTCAGCACGCTGATGATGATTAACTATCAATAATTAATCGATTTTTTAGCCGTGTTTGACGGTTGAGGGTGATATTAGAGGGGGATAGGAAAGTAAGACAGCAAGTAAAATTGTCTTTTTTATTCAATTAAATTGATTTCAAGGCGAAGGCGTAAAAAAGCCACACCTCAGAGGGTATGGCTACGTCTTTATGAGCTAGGAGCGTGGGAGAATGTTACGTACCAACTTTATCGCGCCCCAAACGCCTGCGGCCTTACGGGCGACCTTCAGCAGACGGCCGGGACGTCGTAGACCGACGACGGCTACAAGCCCAGCGCCGGCAATCAGATAGTTACGCATGCCAACGAGTTTTTGCCAATAGCGATCGCACGGTTCAGTCGCTTCAAGCCACTGCCTTTTTTCCGAGACCAGTTCAATGCGTTGCTGGTGGATGAGGCTCACCAGTCGCGCTTTTTCCTGTGCCAGATACCGTTTGCGGCTCACTTCAGCTTTTCCTCCAGCAGCGCACGATCGTTAGCCAGCTCTTTCCGGGTCTCTTTCAGCAGCGTAGTGCGGCGTGCGCGCAGCAGCGCCCAAAGGCCGCCGATAACTGCCAGCCCCAACAGAATTCCGGTTATCCAACAGAGCCCCAGCAGGCGATACTCAGGTTCCAGGCTCCAGATCACCAGTGCAATCAGGCACATCAGGCCAAAAGTGGTGAATATCAGGGTTAGCCCTACCAAAAGCAGCAATTGGATCAGATGACTCTTCTCTTGTTCAAGTTCAACGACGGCGAGCTTGACCCGCGTTTCAACCATTCCTGCTAGCAGGGTGATGATGCGTTTCACCGTTGCGACGCAGGCGATGGCGGGGCCTTGGCGTTCTTGATCGCTCATGGCGATTAACGACGTGCGAGCAAAATGCCGACGACGAGGCCGACGGCCGCGCCGATCCCAACGCCGGCCCAGGGTTTTTCACGAATATAATCTTCAGCCTTTCCGGTCGCTTCACGCGTGTGAGCTTTGATGCGCTCACCGGTTTCATTCAGGCGTGAACGGGATTCTTGCAGGACGCTCTCCGCTTTTTCGCGCAGTTTTTCCAGGTCGCCTTTGGACTTTTCGCTGGAGCTACGCAGCACTTCTTCCAGCGTGTCGCCCAAAGATCGTAATTCTTCACGCAGTTTCTGTTCTGAATTGGATTCACGAGACATAGCAAAACTCCCTAATGTTATGAAAGCTGATATTCAACTATAGACGATATTTCTATTGGCGTACGGTAAACCCTTGCGTGGGTTGAATGGATTGCAATACCGCGCTGCGGCAACGGGAGCTGGGTGAGATAACCTCGAGGGATTATCCCAAATGAGACGATGGCGGTGGAGAGTACTTCTGCGCGGGCTGACCGCTTTTCGCTATCTGAGTGACGACGTTGACCTGAGGCAGCGCCATTCGCAGCACGTCGCGCGCGTCTCTACTCTGTTCCGGACGAGAAAGCCGCACCACGATGCTGTCCTGCGCGAGAATGATGCTTTCAATACCGATGCCGCGCTCACTGAGGCGCTGATAAATGTAAAATCCATCCGGAAGCGTGGCGCCCTGACGCTGCGGGCTGATATGCAGCGTGACTTCATCGGGCGTATGGCGGGACGACGTGACCATGATAATAACGGGCAACAGCATCAACAGTAGACGCCAGACGGGCTTATTTTTCAGCCAGCGGCTCACCATGTCTTAATGTCCTTTTCCGCTATTGACGGCGCGTTTCTTGCGCCAGAGTACCACCAATGACCCCACCAATCCGATGCAGAGCAACACCAGCGGCAGCATCATAAGAAAAAACATCAGCTGGCCTTCGTACTTGCGAAAGACCGGCGTATTTCCCAGCGCATAGCCGAGAGAGACCAAAATAATGACCCACAGGAAAGCGCTCATCCAGTTAAAGAACTGGAAGCGGGCGTTATTCAGCCCGGAAAGGCCGGCGATCGTGGGCAGCAGCGTCCGGATAAACGCCAGAAAACGCGCAATCAGCAGCGCCGACAAACCGTGACGGTGGAACAACTGGTGCGCTCTTTGATGGTAATGCACCGGCAGGTGCGAAAGCCAACTTTGCACCAGCCTCGTATTACCCAGCCACTTGCCTTGCAGATAGCTCATCCAGCATCCCAGGCTGGCCGCCGTGGTCAGTAGAACGATGGTAAAAGGGTAGTTCATGGCGCCTTTGGCGATAAGGACGCCGACAAGAATCAACAGACTGTCGCCGGGCAGAAAGGCGGCGGGCAGCAAACCGTTTTCCAGAACGAGGATCAGGAACAGTAGCCCGTATATCGTCCAAACCAGCTTGGGGTTGGCGAGTATATCGAAGTTTTGGTGCCAGAGTGCGTTAAGAAGCTCTTTAATCATTTCCATCCGGTATTCCTGTACTGCGGCATGGGGATAAATTCTCTGCCCCCAATGAGTCACTGTAAGTTTCAGATCCTGCTGGTACAGCGTGAATTTGCGCCAAAAGGGCTTCTTTCAGCGAGAAGCAGGTTTAGCCTGATGCATCGGCAATGAAACGTTGCTCGATGACGCGTTATTTATTGATTTTATTATTCGAACGACTCCGGGCTTGAATGCCTGAATCGACGACGGCAATACAGCGGATGGTCATAACGGCGTGGAATTAGGGCGCGTTGAAATGACTGACATCCTGTTTCAGGGGGATAGCCTAATCTGCTACCGATAAACATAAAAAAAACGCCATAACTGTAACAAAATAGGTAGGGCTGAGATAGGGAAATATCAGCGGTAAAAGTCAGATAATTCGCGGTTTTAGCCGCGATAATCGTGGATACAGTCATATTTTACACTTACTGACAGAAATCGACGTTTTATGACCTTTTTTTCTATTGTCCCGATTATCTTCGCCCGGAAAAAGACGGCAAACAGGCACAGTATAGACAAGCCTAGCGATAATCTTAAAAAGAGAACGCCCGGTAAGGTTTTTACCGGGCGTTTTATTCAGGACCGTAAAAATGACGTTGATGAGGTTAGCGTGCCGCTCGCCGATTGACCCAGATATTGATCAGTATGGTGACCAACAGTATTGCCGCCACGATGCCAAGCGACAGCGAAACGGGGATATGGAAGAGATCGATCAACATCATTTTGACCCCTATGAATATCAGGATCACTGCCAGACCGTACTTCAGCAGTGAGAACTTTTCAGCCACGCCGGACAGCAGGAAGTACATGGCGCGGAGTCCCAGAATGGCGAAAAGATTCGAGGTCAATACGATAAAGGGATCGGTCGTCACCGCGAAGATAGCCGGGATACTGTCCACTGCGAAAATAACGTCGCTGATCTCCACCATGATCAGCACCAGGAACAACGGTGTGGCATAAAGCACGCCGTTCTGGCGGCTAAAGAAACGCTCGCCCTGCAGGGTATCCGTCATCCGCAGATGTTTGCGCAGCCAGCGTACCACCGGCTTGTCGCCAACCGCCGCGTCATCTTCTTTAGCCATCGCCATTTTGACGCCGGTAAACAGCAAGAATGCGCCGAAAATATACAGCAACCACTGGAACTGCGTCACCAGCCAACTGCCCGCGAACACCATGATGGTGCGCAGCACGATGGCGCCCAGGACACCGAAGATCAGCACGCGGCGCTGATACTGCGCGGGGATGGAGAAGTAACTGAATAGCATCAGCCAGACGAAGACGTTATCGACTGCCAGCGCTTTTTCAATCAGATACCCGGTAAAGAAGGCTAGCGCCTGTGCGTCGGCGATCTCCCGTCCCATCGTGCTGTTGAGATACCACCAGAAGCCAGCGTTGAACAGCACGGCCATCGTGACCCACACGATGGACCAACTGGCCGCCTGCTTAAATGTCATGACCGCCGATCCTTTTTTCCCCTGAGAGAAAAGGTCGATAGCCAGCATGACCACTACAATGGCAGCAAAGCTGCCCCATAACCACGGTGTGCCTATGGAAGCCATAGTTCATATCCTTAAAATGTAAAAACAAAACGGCCCACGTCGTAAGGCGTGGGCCGTTTGCGCACATTGTTCGCAAATGGACCTCGCCTTCCGGCAAGGTCTCACTTACAACTTAATGCGAGTATGCATTAAGGTTGCCCGGTAACCGAGTGCAAATGCACTGTAATGACGACTAACCGGCGAAGAAGTTACTCCCCTTTGCGTGACTAAAGATAGGTGAAATATTGACCCCGGTCAAACCGATCTCGCCCGTTGTCCGGTGGAGCACGGCTACGCTGCCGCCAGCTGTGCTCGAACGACGGAAACGCAATGTGAGAAAAGCATTTACTGCCGCGTTCTTTTAGGGGATAAACAGCGCAAATTTGCATTTTCACAGGAGAGGCGATGAGCCAACTCAATCTGGAAACGAGCAGCTTAACGCTGGTGCGCTATCCCCTTTCGGCTCAGGAGACCGCGCTGCAGGCCTGGGAAGCAGCCGACGAATATCTGTTGCGCGAACTGGCGGACATGCCGTTGGGCGACGGACCCCGCCTGATTTTCAACGATGCGTTCGGCGCGCTGGCCTGCGGGTTGCAGGCGCAATCGACTTGCAGCATCAGCGATTCGTACCTCAGCCAGCTGGCGACGAGGCACAATCTGGCGCTGAACGGTTTTGACGCCGATGGGGTCACGCTGCTGGATAGTCTGTCGGATCTGCCCGCCGCTCCTGCGCTGGTCGTGATTAAAGTCCCGAAGACGCTGGCGCTGCTGGAAAACCAACTGCGGATGCTCAGTCAAGTGGTGACGCCGCAGACGGTCGTCATTGCCGGGGCGAAGGCGCGCGACATTCATACCTCGACGCTTGCGTTATTCGAACAGATCCTGGGCCCGACCAAGACGTCGCTGGCCTGGAAAAAAGCGCGTTTGGTTCATTGCCAGCCCGACGGCCGGGGCGCGAGTGACCGCTTGCCGCTGACCGAATGGCCGGTGCCCGAACACGATTTACAAATAGTCAGCCACGCCAACGTCTTCGCGCGCGGCGGGCTGGATATCGGCGCACGACTCTTTATTCAGCATTTACCGCAGCAGTTGGAAGGCAAGGTGGTCGATCTGGGCTGCGGCAAGGGCGTCGTGGGACTGACTGCCCTCGACCTGAATCCTCAAGCCACCATCAGCTTCCTGGATGAATCTTATATGGCCGTGGCCTCCAGCCGGAAGAACGTGGCGCTGAACCGACCGCGGGATCTCGACCGCTGCGGGTTTGCGGTGAATAACTCTCTGACCGGTATCGCCGACGGGAGTCTTCAGGCCGTGCTGTGCAACCCGCCGTTTCATCAGCAGCAGGCGATCTCGGGCGACATCGCCTGGCAGATGTTTACGGATGCGAAGCGTTGCCTCGGCGTCGGCGGGGAACTGCGGATTGTCGGCAATCGCCACCTGAACTATTTTCAGAAGCTAAAGCGTCTGTTCGGCAATTGCGAAACCCTTGCCAGCAATCCGAAATTTGTTGTGCTGCGCGCCATTAAAAGCGCTGTCAAACGCCGCGAGTCCGATTAACGTAGTTTGAGTCTGAAGGGGGCGATTTGTGGTCAAGTGAGACTGTCATTATAATTCGCTGGATAGTCAGGCAAAGGAATCTCTATGTGTATTGATGAGTGGGAAGCGCGGCTGGACAGTGCGCTGCAGGCGCTGGAATCCAGCGTGCGGCAACAACAGCAGCGCTGGCACGAGCACGTTCATCAGCTCAATGTGCAGTTGACGCTGGCCCGGGAGCAGGAAGCGGAACTGAGAGACCAAATAGAGACGCTGGTGACGCGGATGAATTCCGTTAGCGCTTCGCCGGAAAGAAACCCTCTGCTGCAGAAGGTCAATGTTATCCGTGCCCATATTGATGCGCTGGCCAAAGATGCAGAGGCGTTCTGCCAGTCTTTGCCCTGACAGATGAAAGGAGAGGCATGAGTCGCTCTCCTTTATCTCCTCGCCGTCCTGCTAGTTTCTATGTTTGCTTACGTAATATTGTCACTTTGCCCACAAATGGCGATATTCTCGCCCGTTGTCCTTTCAAAGCTTTACCCTTACTCTCACTATCTTAAATTCTGTGACCTATACTCATCCCTGAGAACGAATGATAAACAGCATTCATGCTGATAAACCATATATGAGGGAAGTTTATGTCTAAATTAACCGCTATCGTGATTGCTTCCGCGCTGGCTTTCGGCGCGGCTGGCTCTGCTAACGCACAGGACAGCAAACCAGCGATGCCGCATGGCGAGCAAATGATGAAGCATCATGGACCGGGCGAAGGGATGGAACATGGCATGATGTTCAAAGGCCTGAACCTGACCGCAGACCAGAAACAGAAAATTCAAGATATCATGGAGACCGCTCGTAAAGATGTGCCTCGCCCAGCGCCGGAAGACCGCACCGCAATGCATAACGTCATCGCCGCCGACAGTTTTGACGCGGCCAAAGCCGAAAGCCTGGTCGACAAAATGGAAGAGGCCGGCAAGGCGCGCATGCTGAAACATCTCGAAACGCAGAATAAGATTTACAACGTGCTGACGCCGGAACAGAAAAAACAGTTCAACGCGAACTTTGAAAAGCGTCTGGCCAAAGGCGAACACGCGCCTAAGCCCGATCACACGCCTAAAGCCGAGCAATAATCATCGGCTTGTTAACCGCCGGAGTGACTCTGTCCGTCACTCGGCGGTTTTTTATCGGCTGTCGTTCCATGCTTTCTCCGTGTGACGACGGTTTTACGCTCCTCCATCGGCATTTTCTTGCGGTGAGTCTTGACCTTTCCCCCGATCAAAAGGGTATGTTTTCTCTTCCCCCCACCATGATGAGGTAATCGATGATGAAGCATCGTCACTGGCTGTTAGTTGGTTTTCTTCTGGCTCCATTAAGCGTGCTGGCGGCTGAAAGCACTCACGATGGAAACCATAAGACCACCAATTCAGCGGATTTCGAGCAGGCTTATCAGCAAGATACGGAAAACATGCATCGCGATATGACGAAAAACATGTCGAGTCAGAATCCCGACGTCGCCTTTGCGCAAGGTATGATCGCGCACCATCAGGGCGCGATTGCGATGGCGAAGACACAGCTGCGATTCGGCAAAGATCCCGAGCTGCGTAAATTGGCAGAAGCTATTATCAAAGCGCAGCAGCCTGAAATTGAACAGATGCAAAAATGGCTGAAGCAGCACCCGGGTCAATAGTTAATCAGGGCAAGGCAGACCGGGTCCGGTCCGCCTGTCTTTGCCCGGCTAATAGGTTACGGTAACGGTTACCGTATCGCTGTAGGATCCTGCCGGTACATTGTCCTGATTTGGGTTGATCTTCGCGGTGTAGCTGATGCTTTGCGAATTCCCCGAACCTGTGGCGCCGTAATCGTTATCGCTGGTCCACGCGGTGCCATCTGATCGGTAGAACTGATATTGCAAAGAGTAGGTGGAGCCATTAATAAGTGCGTTCATTTGCCGCCAACTACTGCTGCCGGCATTGAGGCTGGTGAGGTCGACGGAGTAGGTGGCGTTGCGCGTACACTGCACGCTGAGCGCATTGCTGACGGCGGAAAAACTGCTGGGAAGCGCCTGGGTGCCGAAGTTAACGTCCGGCGCGCTGTCGATATAGCAGTCGTTGGTGACGACCATGGATACTGGGACGACCGAGGTGTCTGTCCCTGTGGTGTAGGCGCAGATGCCCAATACCCCGACAAAACAGATTTTGTAGTACCAGGATAGCGTGATGTTGTCGGTATAGGTGCCGGCGGCCACATTGGTACCTGTCGACGTCCTCAGATAGACGGGCAACGACCCATCGCTGGAGTTGAATAGTCCCAACAACCCGAGCAGTGTGGTGCTGCTCCATTTGATGGTATCCCCAATCGGGTAGGTGGTGCTGCAGCCGGAGTCCTTGCAAATGGTGTAGGGGATGTATTCACCGGTACTGGCATTATACAACCGCGGCGTGGCGCCGGAAGCGTTGGTGGTTGACGCAATGGTAGCGGTCACAGTGTTGGTGCTGATCAATGATAGCAGGCTGCCGGAGCAGGTGAACCCGCTGCCGGATTGCACCGTTTGCGCGGTGCCGGCGAGCGTAAACGAACTGATTGAGCCGAATGACGAGCTGCTGGACGACGAGCTACAGCCAGCATAGGCGGTGGACAGGCTCGACATCCCTAAAAGCAGTATCATAAATAACCGAAAAAAAATCATATTATTGATCCTTCGAGGGCGCGGTATCCGCCCTGGTTTCCGTAGCTGTACACACTTTCTCTCCTAGAATGGCGATGCCCGGCTTGTTATCCGGTAAATCGATATTTACTTCACAAGTACCGCTGTCTGACCGTTGAACAAGAAGTTTGATGTGCGGCGTGACCTGTTCCATAAACACCTGACCGTCATAGCCGACGATGGCGGTTTTTGCGCTGACGGTATCCGTGACGTAAGAGCCCACTGGTAGCGCCGCTTTCTTGTCGTCCACCAGATTAAGGTTGACCGAATGCACCTGCCGGACGCTGAATCTCACCAGCGCGCCGCTGCCTTCCTTCACCGCGATGCGTCGTTCCGTCTCGGGGGCATCAATGCCTAAAGGGAGATCCAGCGTATCGATTTCGACGCGGGCCGGATAATAGGCGCTGACCCAGGGCACCAGGATGTGACCGGTATTGCTGGTCGTGCCAACCTGCTGGTTTTCATATTTGACCGGAACATCGGGATAGCCGTCGGTGCTGACGACGATAAAGGCGTCGTTAATCTTATTGGCCGCGAAAAACGTGTTGTCCATATACAGCACTGAACCGCTGAGATCGCCCCAGTAGTTGTAAGCCGAGGCCGCACCGTACATGCCCGTCTGATAGGTCGCCCGCTGTGTTTTCCAGGTGAGGCTGGCCTGCTGGTCGTGGCTGTCGCCGCCCGAGTAGGCGACGTTCCAGCCCAGCCCGCCTTCTGTCGGCGTGGTGCGCGTCATCGACACGCGTTCGGTATACTCGCCCACCGAGTTTTTCTGCACGCTGGCGGTAGCGGATATGCCGTTGTCCAGAGGCACGATCATTTGCAGTAGCGCGCCGTAGCCGTGACTCCCGATGTTCTTATTTAATGAGAAATACATGCTGGCCTTGTCCCAAATCGACCAGCTGTAGGAGAGGTTGGACAGACGAGTTCGAGTATCGTCATAAGCGAGGATATCGAAGTAGCCAAGCCCCAGCGTACCGTTACCGCGTCCAAAAGGCGTCGTACTGAAGGTTATCTGATCGGACTGTTTGCTGAGGTGGCCGCCGCTGGAGGCGACGCTCAAATCCTGGTAGTTTTTGCTGCGTTCGGCATGCTGAGCCGCAATCCCCATCGTATTCGCGTAGTAGGAGTAGCCCACGACGAACTGCTCGCCCTGACCGTTATCCTGACTATGGCTGTAGGCGCTGCTCAGCGTGCCCCAGTGGCCGATGGCGAGATCGCCGCCCACACCGCCGAGCAACAGATTTTCGGAGGTTTCCAGATGACTTGACAGCGTCAGCCAGTTAGTCAGGCCGCGACGATAAATGCCGCTGGCCGCCGCCTGGCCATAATCCGCATCTTTCACGCCGTAGTTGCGGCGCAAAACGCCGAGAGACACATCGAAGTCATCTAATCCTTTACGCAGCAAGGCGTTAGACACGTAAAAGGGGACGCTGGTGGATACCTGCCGTCCCAGCGCATCGGTCGTGATGACCGTCGCTTCGCCCGCGCCATTGATATAGGGCACGTTGGTGAGCGTGAAAGGACCGGAATTCAGCGAGGCACTGCTGGCCTTGTAGCCATTGATAAACAGATCGACCGTACTCGGTAACGGGTTTGCCCCGGCGTACTGAATCAGCGGGTAGGTGACGATATCCGGACGTACTGCGAAATCGCGGCTAAACCGCACGCCTCCCATACGTACTGAATTGCTCCAGGTCAGCGAATTACTGATGAAATCGCCCGCCTGAAAGGTGTGCATATCGTCGATATCATTGTAACGCCAGAAGGTGTCGTAACGCAGATACCCTTTGTTACGGTTGCCGTCTTGATCGTTACTGAAATAGTGTGAGTAGGTCCCCGTATTGGAAATAAGGGCGTAATCGTTGAACAGCCGCTGTTCCAGCCAGGTGGTCAGGCTTTGTGAGGATTGATAGCCCTTGAAGTAATACGCATCGTAGTTAAACGCCAGGCCGGGCGTGCTCTGTGCTTCCGTCGCCTTGACCATCTCCCCGCTGTTGGCCGACTGCTCTGGCAGCCATTCCAGTGGAACGGTCAGATTCAATGACTGATTGCCGGAGTCATAGTAAACCTTCACCCTGGGGAGCGTGTTGACGTCGACCCAGCCGGAACGTTGCGTCCCGATACGGATGTGGCTTTTGGCTAAAACGCCCGATTCCACCAAGAAGTGTCCGCGATTGTATTGCACCGGAACCACCTGTCGATCTGAGACGCCGTTCACTATCAACGTCAGGTAATACGTGGTGTTCTCGACGGTGGGCGCAGTCTGAGGTGGTTTGGGTAAATCGCCATACTCTTCCGCAGCAGCAGCCGGATCGCCATACGCGACAACGAGCAGGGGGATGACCCCGATATAGCGCCGCAGCCAATATCCATGGCATAAAATAAGCATTCTTTTCCCTCATTAAGGCGCGGGGCTGATGAGCGTTGGCGGATGGTTATCGGCTAATTGAGCGTAGAGATGGCTCTGCATTACAGGGCGTTTATTCACAGGCAGCGGCCAGCGGACTTCCTGCCCCGGCAGAACATAAGCAAAAAAACCCTGAGCCAGCGAAATTGACGATTTGGTCGCGCGCGGCTTATCGCCAAAGAAGGCATTGCTCAGCCGTGCATGGACGATGCCGCTGTTTTTGATGGCAAGCTCTGTCTGCTCACCGTTGCGGATCAGGCGCCAACTGAGTAAGGGGTGGGTTAACATCGAATCGTCCGAATGTTTATTTTTCGGCGGTTTGAGCGCGATACCGTCGCCCGTCATAAACAACGGCAGCAAATAGCGCATCTGCAGCTTCAGCCCGGATTGCGTTTTATCGGCGGTGTTGAGCGTTGGGATTTCATCGATCACGATGCGATAGGCGCGTTCGCTTTGCGGCGCGATGGGGATCGTTTTCATCAGCCGGATCATCTGACGCTGATTCGGCGGTACGGTGGCGAAAGGTGGGCTGGCGATAGCATCGGTCTGATTCGCGTAGCGATCCTTGCCGTCCTGCTGCTGCCAGGCCAAGACGCGGATCTGCAGCGTCACTGGCGTTGAACCGCGGTTTTCCAGCCACAGGGCGGATCCCTTTTCATCCGACTCGATGACCTGATAAATCGGCCACACCAGAACCGAGCTGGCCGCCAGGGCGGAAGCGGTGAATAAACCGAGCAAAGTTGCAAAGAGCGTCAAATGCCATTTTGTGAGTATTTTTTCCATTTTATTGGGTAATTTCAATAAGTAAGTGTGACTGTGACTGTGTCTGTATACGTGCCTGCCGAAGGTTGGATGTTGGACGAAAACAGACGGCCATAGACTGGATAAGTTTGCGTACCGGTGGGAAAAGAAGAAACACCATAGGCCAGAGAACCCGTTCCCCAGACGATGCTGCGTCCGGCATCTTGATAGAGCTGGTAGGCGATGGTGTCGCTACTGTTATTTCTTGCCATGTAGCGGGACGAGCTGCTTCCGCCATTCACCCCATAGTCCATAGCAATACTGATGGCGAGCCCGGGTGTGCATGTCACGACAATGGAGCTGCCACCGCTGGTACTGGTAACATCAACGTTGCTGTCCAAAAAGGCCTTCTCGCCAAAGTTCAAGGTGCCTAAATGGGATGCCGTACTTCTGGCGCTATTGCCGAAGACGCAGCCGCTGTTGATGATTGCCGCTACCGTAAACTGCTTGCTGACGCTGCTTGCCGAAGTACATGGAGAGACGAGCAGGCTGGCGAAGATCGGCATCCACTGCCATAAGCGCTTCACCAAACCCGCCTTAATAACGAACCTCAATGCGTTTCTCCCTGATTGCCTGCTCTACCAGGACAGTGTGGCGGTTACGATATCTGTATAAGTACCGGATGCAGGGGCGGTCGTGGACTGGTCCGCCGGAGAAATACGGCCATAAATCGGGATGTTCTGCGCGCTACCGTCGGCATTCAGAGACAGAGAGCCATTGATCGCGATTTCGGAACTACGGCTGCTGTCTGAATACAGGTGGTAAGGGATCACGGTGCTGCCACCGTTGGATGACAAATTACGAACGGAGGAAGTACCGTATAAACCGCCATCCAAAGCCAGAGAAGGAGACAGGCCATTACTGCAGGTGATGGATACTGTGCTGCTGCCATCTTTGCCGATAACGGTACCGTTAACGGCGTTGGTCAGGTCGGCGTATTCACCAAAGTTCAAGGTTCCCCATTCGTTCGCCCCACTGGATGAATTGTTATTGGAAACCGTACAGCCTTCCCCAATGGTCAGTTGAACGCCAATCTCGCCGGTCAGTGACCCGGTAGCCGCATGAGCAGCGGCAACAAAAGACAGGGTTAGCGCGGTGCTCAATAGGGAAAGAGCAAGTGAACGAACTGTTTTCATATTATTCCTCAGTCATAGATGACCATTTCTTTATATGTGTCCTTAAGATAAAGAGACATATATAGGTAGGGTGATTGAAGTTTACAGCGCTTATTATTAATAGTGGCAAGCGATGATAGACGTTAATCAATTAAATGGCAGAATATTAATAACCAGGAATTCATTATTAGTTGAATGAACTTACCGACTTCTCCTATTTTGTTTGGATATATTAATTTTAATTATAGGTGCTTTGAGTACTAAGCCAAATTCAGAGGGTAATTAATTTTAATATATTGTGTTTTTCTTTATTTTTGATTTTATATGCTTTTTTTTTATCTTTTATGGTTTAAAGTACTGGCTTTGGTGTGGGGTTAGCGTGATGAGTCCCTCAATTTTTTCCTTATTATCCGTGGAGTAGCGGCTTTTCTGCTCCGAATAGGATAGATGAATGTTATTGGTTGAAGTATTGAAGTAAAAATAGTTAATCTCGGTCATTAATTATTCTGCTTGGATGATGTAATATTCACGAGTCTAGATGACTATAGAATAAATTATCCTATTTACCCCCGTTTTTTAATTCATGGTGAATTAAGGTATATCAGTCAGTTAATAAGGGTAAGGTGTCAAAGGACACCCTGAGTAAATAAGATGAGGGAGGTGATGAATCAATGTCTGGCATTAATGCATCGCAAGTCTACGCTCGTATTGTTCTCCGTTATGCCGGAAAACTTCCTGTCTTATCCATTTCGTTTATTCTTTCCTTATTATGAAGATGTTTATTTAACACGGACGGCATAGGGTTGCGCGCTACATTTTCATTCTCACTCTTTCTTTACGGCAACGTCGTGGTGAGTTTAGGTGTTGTTCGCATTGGTGGGGTAAAGTCCGGATCAAGCACGCTTGGCACCTCAGCTTGATTAATGTGCTACGCCCAGTTAGCCGTCCCCCGGCCAATGCGCTTCGAAGCGACTGCAGACGCATTGCCTGATGGATCGCTGCTATCGATCAAAATCGAAAAATTGATCATCATAAGTGGTTATAAAACAAACAAATTGTAAGCACACCCGTTTTAGTTCCACGCATTTTTTGAGAGTTCCGGTTTTTCAGCCATTAGCCGGTACTCTTCCGGTGTCAGGTTATTCAGGGATTCATGAGGCCGCTCGCTGTTGTATTCCGTCAGCCAGCGCTCTGTGATTTCCCGTGCCTCGTTCAGTGTTCTGAACAGGTAAAAATCCAGTATTTCTGTCCGGTATGTCTGGTTAAAGCGTTCGATAAAAGCATTTTGCGTTGGTTTACCCGGCTTTATAAACTCCAGCATCACACCATGCTCTTCAGCCCACTGTGCCAGAGTCAGTGAGACTCATTCCGGCCCATTGCCCATCCGTATCTTCAGTGGATATCCGCGGTTTGCCACTATCCTATCCAGTACCCGGACGACACGCTGAGCCGGGATATTCAGATCGATTTCTATCGCCAGCACCTCACGGTTAAAATCATCCACCACGTTGAAGGTTCTGAAGCGTCTGCCGCAGACGAGCGCATCATGCATAAAATTAATGGACCAACTCTGGTTCACCGCTCCCGGTGTGGCCAGCGGAACCGGATTACGCAATGGCAGTCGTTGTTTTCCTTTGCGACGAAAATTCAGTTTCAGCAGGCAGTAAATCCGGTGTACACGCTTATGATTCCAGGTATTTCCCTGCCTGCGAAGAACCTGAAATAGCTTCTTGAAGCCGTAGCGAGGATAGCGTTCAGCCGCCTCAGTCAGGCTCTGGATCACCGGTTCATCACGTCGTGTATCCGGTTGATAACGAAACACCGTCCTGCTCAGCGATGACGTCCTGCATGCCTGGCGTATGCTCATCGTAAACTGCGTCGTCAGATAGCTGACAAACTCACGCTTTATCGCTGGCTTTGAAGCTTTTTTTTCTATGACGTCCTTCAGTGCCCGGTTTTCGAGGCTCAGATCGGCAAACATCTGTTTGAGCCGCCGGTTCTCTTCCTCCAGATCTTTGAACTTTTTAATATCTGCAGCTTCCATCCCGCTATACTTCGCCTTCCAATTGTAATAGCTGGCTTCAGAAATAGCGGCCTCGCGACACACATCCTTGACGGTCCGTCCAGCTTCGACAGACTTCAGAACGGCGATGATCTGATGTTCGGTGAATCGGGCTTTACGCATGGCGATCTCCTCATGGGGACATATTCAGTATGCCGGAAGATCTCTAAATGTGAATGGGACGTTTTATCGGGATACTTACAATTCCTTACAAACACCCAGCTCACCTTTTCCACATCCCCGAAGCCGCCCACGTTACTGGGCATGATCCCCATCATCTGCGGCGGCACACGATGCGCGGCCATCATGTCGTCACGGCTGACGTTCTTGATGCCCAAAAGCTCATCTTTCGCGATCACCTCGGGCAGCGGGATGATCTGAATGCCGTCCTTTTTGCCGTTCGGCGAGTACATAAACAGGTTGCGGAAGTTGCCCGGTCCCTTGTCGCTTTTCATCGCCTACGGATGTTGATCGGGGATTTGTGACGCACGAAAGCGCGGAACGTGAGCGCGAGACCATCGAAACTTCAACATCAATATTTGTTTAATATTTGAGGTAAATACGATGAAAGGGATCATATAGACTGGTTATTCTTTGGTTCCTCCTTCACACACGCTGAAATCATCCCTCCTTAATGAGACTCACTGCTTCTATTATTTTTACTGTTAAATTCCGTGAATATTATAGACTTACCATGAATCATATGGCATAAATCACCTGCGCTGTGACAGTGATGAGTTCAATAGCGTCATCCAAAGGACTAGCAGTATTAAAAAGGATTTAAAATATGTCAGCTAATAGCAAGTTAATTATTTCTTTACTCTCTTTTCTTATGATTGGTCATGCTGAAGCGACCGTATTTTCATGTCCATCAATTAATAAGATAAAACAAAATAAAGCCGACTCAGGCTACAGTTATAAGGCTAACGCTGGGAATAACATGAAATGGACGGGCGAGAACCCTTATGCCGAAAAAAATGATCTGCAAAACGTTTCATTCAAAGAGGCCTATATTCTCAACGTCAAGAATCTGGTTGCTTGTGATTATGTAGGCCAGGACAATGTTTCCGGAATGAGGATGTCTCTCACATTAAAATGGCCTGTAAAACCATTAGGGGAATATTGGCAAGATGAGAAGCAATCCGACGGCAGTGTGTTTGTTCACTGCACATCCTCCAATCCAGAGGATTGCGTGTTTAGCCAATAAGCTTTCATCATAGAGAGCTGCTGAGAACTGCAGCTCTTTCATTGTGGTCAAAGAAAGCTATACAGCCCGAACCTAATAACTTCTTCTCCTAACCACTCATTCAACTCCTCAAACCGCCTCTGCAACGGCATCAACTCATTCCTCACAAATACCCTGCTCGCCTTCTCCACATCCCCGAAGCCGCCGACATTGCTCGGCATGATCCCCATCATCTGCGGCGGCACGCGGTGCGCGGCCATCATGTCGTCGCGGCTGACGTTCTTGATGTTCAAAAACTCATCCTTCGCGGCCACCTCGGACAGCGGGATGATCTGAATGCCGTCCTTCTTGCCGTTCGGCGAGTACATAAACAGGTTGCGGAAGTTGCCCGGCCCCTTGGCGCTTTTCATCGCCTGGCGGATGTTGTTGACGTCCTCCTGATTCTGCGCCGCGGCAGTCATATACATGATAAACCCCGCGTGACTGCCGTTAAGGTAATACTTGCGGCGGAACAGCGTGGCCGACTCGTTTAGCAGCGTCGACGGGATGGCGGACAGGTATTCCGGCAGGCCGTAGACTTCCTGATTTAAATCCGGCTCCATCAGATGAAAGAGACTGCCTTTCGTGAACTCGTAAGGCTCCGTCGTCAGACCATACTGCACAAACCAGTAGGTATCGAGATCGACGCCGCGCCGGGTATATTTTGCCAGCGCCGGCTCCAGCGACAGCACGCCGCCTAGCCGGTTAGTGCGCTTCTCCAGATAGGCATTGCCGAAGACCAGATAGTCCTGCACGAAACGGCTGAACGCCTGCTGACTGAGCAGCGGATGCGGGATAAACGTGCTGGTCAGGATGTTACGCTTCACGTTGATCGGCGAGCTGTGATGCACGGCGGCGCGGAACGTGCGCGCCAGCCCGTCGAAACTCACCGGCGGTTCATACCAGCGATCCATCTGCACGCACTCCACGTAGTCGAGCAGTTCGCGGCGGTCCAGCACCGGTATGCGGATAGCCTGCTGGCCGCGCATTTGGCCGCCACGCATCCCCACCCGCAGTACCTTAAAACTGCCGATATCGATCGCTACCTTCCAGTCGGCGTTCCGCAGCCGTGGCCGCAGGCAACCCCGCCCCAGGGCTGGCTGAAATGCAATGGCGCACCCTTTGATAAGGCGGAGTATCCGAAGCTGGCTGTGGCGTACCCTTCCGGCAATTTGCCTGATTTACGCGGCGAGTTTATCCGTGGCTGGGATGATGGCAGAGGTCTCGACAGCGCTCGAGACCTGCTCAGTATGCAGGAAGCGAGCTGGATACAGGCCAATATTGAGGCGAATACAGAAGCGGCCGCCATTGGTTTTGGTAACAGCGAGCGTCCCTTTAATACGGGTGAAACCGGCGCGGCAAGTTCATTGTCCTTAGGAAGTAATCATGGTTCTCGGGGACGCGCCTATGTTCGCCCCCGTAACGTGTCATTTAACTACATTGTGAGGGCGGCATGATGGCGAAAGCGGTACTGAATAACCACGGCATTGCTACCCGAGCCGGTGAACTGACCGTCTATAACTTTGACGGCGACACGCGCGAATATCGGTCTTCTTCCGTCGAGTATCTCGCCGTGGGCGTGGGTATTCCCGCGAACTCTTGCAGCGATGCGCCGGGCAATATGAAAGCCGGTTTTGCCGTTTGCCGCACGGTCGGCGCAGATAAGTGGGAATATGTTCCCGACCACCGAGGCGAAACGGTGTATGACAAAATCAGCGGTTTGCCTGTTGAAATCACCGTACCGGGCGATTATCCCGACAACGTGACGGCCATCGCCCCCTCAACGCCTTACGACACCTGGAACGGCAACCAATGGGTCATTGATGAGGACGCCTTAAAACGCGGCCAGGTACAGGACGCCGAGCAGAAAAAAACGACGCTTCTGGCGGCGGCGAAAGGCGCTATCAACCTGTGGCAGACTGAATTACAGCTTGGCCTTATCAGTGACGAGGACAAAGCCCGCCTGATTGCCTGGATGAAATACATTCAGACCTTGCAATCCATTGATACGTCAACCGCGCCGGATATCACCTGGCCGGATGAACCTGAGTAATGCCGCAGTCGGTAGCGAAAACCAGCTTGAACGATTGATCGCTCATACCGATCGAAATCGAGAAATCGATCTGTAGAAACGTTTATAAAATAAACAGCCCTGATGTCATCATGAGTCTGCATACTAAAAACACATGCTGACACCAGGGAAAATCAAACCGCCGAATTCGGCGGTTTTTTCGTGGCATATCGTTCATTTACATAACAATAAGCGGCGCATAGAATATCCGCGCGCCACAAGGATGAATCCATTTACAGGGAATGAAACATGCTGATCACCAAGCGTATTGATGAACTGACGCCGGAGGAATTTACCCGCATCCTGCCGCCCGAAAAAGGCAGTGCGCTGGATGCCAGAACCGTCGTATTAGGCTCGCAAGAGCACGCCTGTTGTTCATTAACGGCCGGCTCGTTAGACATCAATGCCAACCGCGATTTCGCCAATGCCGTCCGGAATGCCTATGACCGCGCCAGGGTGAATGCGCCGGCACAGAAAGCCGGCTGGGGATTTGCGCCCCGACCTGCCACGCCGCGAACCGAACCCGAGCCGACGCTCAAGGTCACCGAAGTCACCGACACCACCAGTGCGACGCGGATCCATGTCCCCGTACTGGTATATCAGTCGCCGCGTAAGCCCGGTTTCAACGCCGACGGCAGCCCGGCTGCGGATATGACCTATGGCGATATGACCGAAGAAGAAATCAAAGCCATACCAAACTTTGGCCATTTACACCTTTTCTCGAAGGATGGTTATTTGTTTGGCTTCGATTCACCGACCATCAACTTTATAAAATTTAGGGTGATGGCGGCGACGTTGTTCTCTTCCGGGGATTTGAGAAACGTTATTCTTGCGATGATTGCCAAATTTGAAAAAATGAAGGGGGGGAATTCAGTCACCCCGCGTTGACGCGCGCTGCTCGTGCACACCCGAAAACGTAGAAGTTTATGACTCTATTACTGGATGGCATGAAAAAAGCGATCAAGCAAAGCAATGGTGAAATAAACTCGTTGCAACTGGGTGATTGGATGGAAAATTATGTTTATATCGATGATAGAAATAACGAAAGACCTCTTCTTCCTCCGGCATTCAATACAGCGGAAGACAAATGGCTGGGATGGTGGAACGGGGGCCTGACAATAACGGTTAATGACGTATGGGGTGCTAAAGCGGAGATCGTCGAATTCGACCGTTGTGGGCGTTTCTATAAAGGAAAGGTACGCGTAACTTTTTACGACCATTTCGGCCTTGATACCCCTGATATCGGTCCCGACCCATCGAATGGTTCAATAAAATCTTACAGCGCGTTGGGAGGATTCCGGTCCTGGTTTATTTTGCAACACCTGGACCGTTTCGGATATAAACCCTTTATCACTGTAATGGAAATGGATTATCCCATTAAGGGAGAACTATGAAGCTGACCTTTGCTTTTCTGGTGATGAATTATCTATTGCTCATCATCGGCCGTTTATACCAGTTCGACGACAGCACGTTCCTGTGGACGCACTACTCCACCATGCTGCCGCTAATGAAGTGGAATACTGAATTTGGCCACCTGAACAGAGGTGATATGCTCACCTCAGAACAACACAGGTGCACCAATGAAAAGAAGAAATTTTAGTCCTGAATTCAAACGCGAATCAGCTCAGCTGGTTGTCGACCAAAACTACACCGTCTCTGACGCTGCTAAGGCAATGGATGTTGGTCTTTCCACGATGACGAAATGGGTCAAACAACTGCGTGATGAGCGTCAGGGCAAAACGCCAAAAGCCTCCCCGATAACGCCGGAACAAATCGAAATACGTGAGCTAAATAAAAAGCTGCAACGTATTGAAATGGAAAACGATATTCTAAAAAAGGCTACCGCGCTCTTGATGTCAGACTCCCTGAACAGTTCTCGTTAATCGGGAAACTCAGGGCGCGTTATCCAGTGGCCACACTCTGCCACGTATTCAGGGTTCATCGCAGTAGCTACAAATACTGGAAAAACCGTCCTGAAAAGCCAGACGGCAGACGGGCTGTATTACGCAGTCAGGTACTTGAGTTGCATGGCAGCAGCCACGGTTCGGCCGGAGTAAGAAGCATCGCCACTATGGTAACCCAGAGAGGCTATCAGATGGGGCGCTGGCTTGCCGGCAGGCTCATGAAAGAGCTGGGGCTGGTCAGTTGCCAGCAGCCGACTCACCGGTATAAGCGTGGCGGTTATGAGCACGTTGCCATCCCGAATCATCTTGAGCGACAGTTCGCCGTAACGGAGCCAAACCAGGTGTGGTGCGGTGATGTGACCTATATCTGGACGGGTAAGCGCTGGGCGTACCTCGCCGTTGTTCTCGATCTGTTCGCAAGAAAACCAGTGGGCTGGGCAATGTCGTTCTCGCCGGACAGCAGACTCACCATGAAAGCGCTGGAAATGGCATGGGAAACGCGTGGTAAGCCCGTCGGAGTGATGTTCCACAGCGATCAAGGCAGTCATTATACGAGCAGGCAGTTCCGGCAGTTACTGTGGCAATACCGGATCAAGCAGAGTATGAGTCGGCGTGGAAACTGTTGGGATAACAGCCCAATGGAGCGCTTCTTCAAGAGTCTGAAGAACGAATGGGTGCCGATGACGGGCTATGTAAGCTTCAGCGATGCAGCTCACGCAATAACGGACTATATCGTTGGATATTACAGCGTACTAAGACCGCACGTATATAATGGTGGATTACCACCAAACGAATCGGAAAACCGATACTGGAAAAACTCTAACGCCGTGGCCAGTTTTTGTTGACCACTACAAGTGGGAATGACGTGCAGGAGTGCTGTTTTATGCAATAGGCGATGGTAGCACAAGGTAGCAATACAAAAAAATCTGCTGCCATTTTGCTGCCAATGGTAGATTATGAAAACAAAAAAGCCACCACTAAAGAGTGGCTTAACTTCATGATTTTCATCACTAAATTTGGTGGCCCCTGCTGGACTTGAACCAACGACCAAGCGATTATGAGTTCCTACCGGAATAACATAAAATCAATGGTTTGCGTTATTTATCATTGACATAGTTTGTCTCTTTTTGCCAATAGTTACTCATTATACGCCATCTCTACCGCCACTTTATCGCCACTTAAATAATAAGAAAATAGATATAGCCTCGGTAAGAGAATATTAAAAGGGCTGGGTGCTAACTATTTAATATTGTAACTACTGCGAATGGTGCGAAGAATTACTCGACCATTAGGTTCCTCGCCATCACCTTGTATTACAGTGAATGTATTACCATCAAGATGCTTATCAATTCTTTTCTGAGCTAACTCTGTTATACGCCAAGAGGCGTCTGCTGCTTTTTTGTACTCATACTCAGAGACCTGGGTGTCCTCTTTAGCATGAATAACGATTCTAACACCTTCTGTTTCCCATACTTTGTCTTCAAAATCACGTACTTTCATCTTTTTTCCTATCGCTGATGTTTAGTCTAGATCATGTCACATGACATCCTTAAGGGGATTGTATCGAAGAACATCCTCGAGGTGATCAGGTGAAAAATGAGAATAACGCATAGTCATCTTGATGTCTGTATGTCCTAATATCCTTTGTAAAACTAATATATTTCCCCCATTCATCATAAAGTGACTGGCGAAGGTGTGGCGCAATACGTGGGTCAGTTGCCCCGAGGGTAGTTCGATGCCTGTTCTTTCCATAGCTGACCGGAATGCGCCATAACAATCACTAAATAACCGACCTTTTTTATCACCGGGCAGAGAGTCATAAAGCTCTTTGCTGATGGGAACGGTACGGTTTTTTCTGCCTTTCGTTTTGGTATAGGTGATTTTGTATTTCGCAAGCTGGCTTTTTTTCAAGCTCTCAGCTTCAGACCAGCGAGCACCAGTCGCGAGACAGATTCTTACCACGGTTTCTAAATCAGGATGACCATGCCGTTTGCACTCTCCGAGGAGCAACACGATCTGGTCTTGAGTTAACCAGGCCATTTCCATTTCTTCTGTGCGGAAAGGGCGCATATTTTTTAGCGGATTTTCGCCTTTCCATTCTCCGAGGCGACTTAGCTCATTAAACACCGCTCGAAAGTAGGCCAACTCAAGGTTAAGGGTGCGGGGAGAGACCTCTTTCACCCTGTTTGAACGTGCATATTGGCCTTGTAACCGCTTTTCCCGATAGCGGGAAAACATCTGCGCATCAAAATCACGCACAAGTGGTTCGCCCATACACTCAAAAGCATGGTGCATCGCTAACTGACGTTTAAGGCCGTCTTTCAGAGTAATGCCATGAGCGCTATACCATGAGTCAACCAGCCCCTTTAACGTGCGTCGGTCTTCTTTTTCTTCCTGCCACGGATTTTGTACAGTGTACTGTTCAAAGGCCAGCGCCTCGCCTTTGGTAGCGAATTTCTTCCTGATGCGCTTACCTTTTGCCCCGTTTGGATAAAGCTCACAAATCCATCCGCCGGAGGGGTTTTTACGGACAGTCATCAATTAACCTCGCTGTACACACCCACTACACGGCCAATCAGTTTTATCTCGTCAATCCCACATTCAAACGGCACTTTGCCGCCCGCTACGTGTAGTTTTTTGCCAGGTAGTAATGTCAATTCTCTGATGCTGTTAGCTCCTTCAATATCAACTAACCAAAGACCATCAGAAAGCGGGGCTTCCTGATCGACAAAATGCAACTTCCCCTCAGCCCGAACCGCAATTCCTTCTGAAATCTGCTTACTCAAAAAACCTGGGTCGATATTCAATATGGAATTTTTTTCAAGAATTCCATCCCTAAGAGTGTATAAGTTCATTACTTTGGGGTCTGTAAGAGGAGGTTTTTCATCAAACTTTGGACCTTCACCGGTAAGTAACCACCTTAGGCTTGCTCCTGTTTCTAGCGAACAGAAAGCTGCTAAATCATAGGAGATAGTGCCGCGTGTAAAGCGGTTCTGCAGGGAGCTTGGCGACATTTCAAAGTGATTTGCCAGCTGTAATTTTTGCGTAAAACCGTAAACGGCAATGATCCTATCGAGAATGGCAGTAGGCTCGAAAGTGTCTTTGTTTATGCTCATTAGTTAATTCCAATGTTGACCAATGCTATAAAGTTAATTACATTGCTCACAAGTGAAGTGCGTATGTTGGCAAACATTGGGGAATGAGAGGCCAACATTGTTCAAAACAGCAAATAGGGAATCATGCAACATGGCTTCTGAAATCGCAATCATCAAAGTGCCTGCACCTATCGTTACTCTGCAACAGTTCGCAGAGCTTGAGGGGGTCTCAGCGCGAACCGCTTACCGCTGGACAACCGGCGACAACCCTTGTGTACCAATCGAACCTCGCACCATCCGGAAAGGATGCAAGAAAGCAGGTGGCCCCATCCGTATTTATTACGCGCGCTGGAAAGAAGAACAGTTGCGTAAGGCGTTGGGGCATTCCCGTTTTCAACTCGTCATTGGTGAGTAATTCACTTTATGTGATTTGTAAGGATGCAACATGTTTGATTATCGGGTTTCCAAACACCCACATTTTAATGAAGCCTGCCGGGTATTCGCATTGCGTCACAACATGGCGAAGCTGGCAGAACGCGCGGAGATGAATGTCCAAACGCTGCGTAACAAACTAAACCCGGAACAACCGCATCAGTTGACTGTCCCGGAAGTCTGGCTGCTGACCGACTTGACAGAGGATTCAACGTTGGTTGACGGCTTTCTGGCTCAGATCCACTGCTTGCCATGCGTGCCGATGAATGAAGTGGCAAAAGAGAAGCTGCCGCATTACGTCATGAGTGCGACCGCAGAGATCGGGCGTGTGGCTGCTGGTGCTGTATCTGGTGATGTAAAAACCATTGCAGGTCGTCGTGACGTTATCAGCAGTATTAACTCTGTAACGCGACTGATGGCGTTAGCTGCTATTTCCATGCAGGCACGTTTGCAAGCCAACCCAGCGATGGCAAGCGCGGTGGATACCATGACGGGCCTCGGTGCCTCATTCGGGTTGGTCTGAGGTGATGATGCTGATGGAGAAACCTACCGCTGCATCGCTTCTCGTTAAGCAAAGCCCATCAATGCACTACGGCCACGGCTGGATTATGGGAACGGATGGTAAACGTTGGCACCCGTGCCGATCTCAGGAGGAACTACTGGCCGACTTGTCCACCTCTAGACAGGGGAAATCATGGCTATTGAAGACGCTACGGCAACTGTTCCATTAAGTGCGGGCGAACGCCTTAACGGGCTGAATCATATTGCGGAACTAAGAGCGAAAGTATTTGGTTTGAATATTGAGCCAGAGCTTGATCGCTTTATTCGCGATATGCGCGATCCGCGAGACGTTAATAATAAACAGAACGAACGGGCATTAGCGGCAATATTTTATATGGCAAAAATTCCGGCAGAACGTCATGGCATCAATATTAATGATCTGACCACTGACGAAAAGCGGGAGCTGATTAACGCAATGAATCATTTTCGTGCAGTGGTGAGCTTATTTCCCAAACGGCTGACCATGCCGAATTAACCCAGAGCAGAAATTAATGGCGTAAACCTGCCGGGCTTCTTATTGCCAAAATTCAGGAGTAGGCATTATGCGAAATATCAAAAACCACCAGTTTAAAGCTGATAACGACGCACTTGTTGTGCTGTTGAAAGAAGCTAAAAACGAAGAGCGAAAAGATCGTGCTCTTGCCGTTTCAATCCGCCTTGAGGCGCTGGCTGTTCATATCACTCAAAAAGGCATGAGTGGGAAAGAAGCGGCTGAGCTGCTGCGCCGCGAAGCCACCCGTTTTGAGAATGAATCACAGGAGCTGCACTAATGGCTGACTCAATGGACCTTGTGCAGCAGCGTGTTGAAGAGGAGCGTCAGCGCCATATTCACGCTGCCCGCAATAAAATTCTGGGTGCTTCCCGTGTGCTTTGCATTGATTGCGATGCTCCGATCCCGCCGGCACGCCGCCGTGCTATTCCGGGCGTGCAGTGCTGCGTCACCTGTCAGGAAATCGTTGAGCTGAAGGGCAAGCATTACAGCGGAGGGGCGGTATGAAAACAGTTTTTGTAATTAGTAAGCGCCCGGTCACTACGACTTATATTCCACCCGAATTGACGGGAGTTGTTCCGCTTATTAAGGAATATGAAGTAATTAAACGGACAGAAAAAGGATATCGCCTGAGCGTTAGCTATGCCCGTGATAAAGGATCGATGTATTTAGACGAGCACTACGCGTTTTTCTCGACTTATGAATCTGCGCTGGAGTTCATCGCAGCAGAAGCAAATAAAGTCGCTGGAGAGCTTGAGCAGTTACAGCTAAAGGCGGTCCAGCTTAGGTGCCAGGCCCATGACGAATTGAACAGCGTCAGGGGGAGGGGGAGTGCTACTTCTGCGTCAGTCGGCGGTTCCGATATTGGAAGTAGAAAACAAATCCAAAAATACACTGAAAAGTACAACGCAAAACATGGGTAAAGGCTGGCGGCATATTGCCGCCAGTGGTTACTTTTTGAATATAAACAGTGAGTCGTATTTGCCCGGATTGAGGTTTTCAGCATGCAGATCAACAAGGCCAATTCCCGTAATTTCCATCGCCAGATACATGTAGGCTCCCAGCCCATCAACACAGATAACTCTATAAATGACCCCGTCTTCATTCTGAATTGCGGTAACCATTTCCGAGCCGCCGAGTTCACGGCGTTTTGCTTTTTTCACTATGCGAGTAATTTCATCATCAAGCCCAGACTTGGCGATGCCATCAATGTAAGTATCTTTCATTTTTTTTCTCATCTAAATCCATCTAGACGGTCATGCTACCCATCTCTATTTAGTCAAATCAACAGAGGGGTTCACAAAGTAATTAATTTTTCAGGCTACGAATAATATGTCTCAACAATCTGAAAGTAGCCGAATTGCATTGGCATCACGCCCTGACAAGTTCAGAGAACCCAGCGAGGGTTTCTCATGGAATAAACCGAAACAGGCAATTAACCCATATCTGGAGCAAGAGCCGTCTACCTCTGACTCGGTGCTTTCAAACCTGATCACTTTGTACGCTGCTGACAATGAGCAGGAGCGGTTACGCCGTGAGGCGTTGAGTGATGAGGTTTGGAATCGTTACTTTTTCAATGAATCCCGCGATCCGGTTCAGCGTGAGATGGAGCAGGACAATCTCATTAGCCGCGCCAAAATGGCCCGCGAGCAGCAACGCTTTAATCCCGATTTGGTCATCCTCGCCGATGTGAGGGCTGAACCGTCTTTTATCAGAACGTCTCTATTACAACGGATTGAATACTTTCACGGTCTGGACAGGCCAAAAGCGTATTCCCGTTATCTGCGCGAAACGATCCGGCCAAGCCTTGAGCGGCTGGCGCGTGTGCGTGACAGCCAAATGTCGTGTTCATTCCGATATATGGCAAGCGTCGATGGTTTAGACGGGCTGCTGGACCTACCTGAAATGAATCAGAACCAGGTGAAAAGACTGTCAACGCTGGTTTCGGCGCATATGAGTATGGTTTTAGATGCAGCCTGCGCGGATACATTTCTGACGGATGATGTAAAACCGGAAGAAATACGCCGGACGTGGGAACGCGTAGCTGCTGAGGTGATGAGGCTGGATGTGATCCCGCCTGCGTTTGAGCAGCTTCGCCGAAAGAAACGCCGTCGCAAGCCTGTGCCTTATGACCTTATTCCAGGATCGCTGGCGCGTATGCTTTGCGCTGATTGGTGGTATCGCAAATTGTGGCAAATGCGTTGTGAGTGGCGGGAAGAGCAGTTGCGCGCCGCCTGTCTGGTCAACAAAAAAGCGTCCCCGTATGTCAGCTATGAAGCGGTGATCCATAAGCGTGAGCAACGTCGTAAATCGTTGGAGTTTTTTCGTTCGCATGAACTGGTGAACGAAGACGGCGACACGTTGGATATGGAAGATGTCGTGAATGCCAGTAGCAGCAATCCGGCACATCGACGCAATGAAATGATGGCCTGCGTTAAAGGGCTGGAGTTGATCGCGGAAATGCGGGGTGACTGCGCCGTGTTTTATACCATCACCTGCCCATCGCGTTTTCACGCCACGCTGAATAACGGCCGACCTAATCCGACGTGGACCCATCAAACCGTTAGGCAAAGCAGTGACTATCTGGTCAATACGTTTGCCGCGTTCCGTAAAGCTATGCACAAAGCCGGGCTGCGCTGGTATGGCGTCCGGGTTGCAGAGCCACATCATGACGGCACCGTGCATTGGCACCTGCTGTGCTTCATGCGCAAAAAAGAGCGTCGTTCCATCACCGCATTGTTGCGTAAGTTTGCTATCCGAGAAGACCGCGCGGAACTGGGCAAAAACACAGGACCGCGTTACAAGGTGGAGCTGATTAACCCGCGCAAAGGTACGCCGACCAGCTATATCGCGAAATACATCAGCAAGAACATTGATGGCCGTGGCCTGGGTGATGAAATCAGCAAGGAAACTGGCAGATCGCTGCGAGATAACGCTGAGCATGTGAATGCCTGGGCGTCATTGCATCGTGTTCAGCAGTTCCGCTTCTTTGGTATTCCGGGCCGTCAGGCATATCGCGAACTGCGTTTACTGGCCGGTCAGGCGGCGAGGGGGCAGGGCGACAGCAAGCCGGGCGCTCCGGTACTGGCCGATAAGCGTTTAGACGCGGTGCTGGCCGCTGCCGATGCGGGCTGCTTTGCAACGTACATCATGAAACAGGGCGGAGTGCTGGTCCCCCGCAAACATTACATTGTCAGAACTGCCTATGAGCTTAACGACGAGCCAAGTACCTATGGCGATCATGGCATCCGTATTTATGGCATTTGGTCCCCGTTAACGCAGGGGCGCGTATGTACGCATTCGGTGAAGTGGAAAAAGGTCCGTAAAGCCGTTGACGTTCAGGAGGCGCAAGCCGACGAGGGCGCTAGCGCCCCTTGGACTCGTGGCAATAACTGTCCCCTTGTTGAAAAAACAAACGAAACCGGGGTGGATAGACCAGATGCAGAAAGGGCCGACCCGCTTCCTGATTTCCATAACATGAGCAAAAAAGACCTGCGTGAATTGAACGTCAGGCTGAGATTGGTCAAGCCGAAGCGCCGGAAAGGATACAAACAAGAAATTACGGAACGACATCGGTTCGGGCTTGAGGCAGAACTTAGAAGGAGAGGGTTCGACGGCAGCGAAACGGAAATGGATCTGCTATTGCGTGGCGGCAGTATTCCGTCAGGGGGAGGGATGCGTCTCTTTTACCGAAACGGCCGACTCCAAGAGGATGACAAGTGGCGACAGTGGTATTGATGCAGCCAGGTGACGATTAGACAGGCTACATTGGTTTCACGGATGAGTTCTACACATGCTTTTCGCATCCCTTCTCCCTTTATCCATTGTTGTTATTGACGATTTTCATAAGACCTTTCTTATTGAAAGTTAAAAAATGGTTTACAACTAGGCAATCACATTATACTGTAATTATATACAGTAAATATGTGACTGATCATAGTATACGACGGGAGTAATGGGAGGGAAGATGCAGGATTATTTTTTGGAGTCGTTGAAGCTCCAACGCATTGATTTTTTTATCAAGCTTGTGGCAGCGAGTGAGTGCAGCGATGAAGAAAAACATCTGGCCATCCAGTGGGTTTCTGAGATGACTGGTGAGCTTATGGCAAAAATCAGGATCTATGAATACAACCGTTCGATGGATGTTGCCAGTCAAGAGGACTCTGTATGTGTGCAGAAATAGTGAGCGATAGAAAGAAAGCTCATAGATCAGTCTGGTGACACTGAATACTTTTGAAATTAGAGCATTATCGTAATTCGCGCCCTTTATATCCAACTCAGCAATTCATATCCGCAAGGAGAGCATCACTGGTGTTGAGCTGAGTGGGTTGAAACTTGATGAAAACAAAAAGCTAATGATGGAGATTATGCAACAGGTTTGGGAAGACGACAGCTGGCTACATGATGGAACATCGTGGACGGTAAAACTGGTTTTAACCGTTCGCAAGGTTGACCGACTAGTTTTTCGAGGTGTTAGGAAATGTCTTTGTTAGTGCCTACTTCTTAATAAGAAGCACTACATGTGCTATATACAACGAGTTAAAGCAGAAATATCTTGCGTGATTAGGGGCGATGAACTTAAGTTAAGTAGCGCACCAACAGTTAAAACGATTGTCTTAGTTGTAAGGAATCAGCTGTTGTGATTGCGGGTGACGAAGTGTACACTTTCGCGCCACATAAATAAGGGGGGGTTATGTCAAGTATAGCCGCATTGAGACTGGGTAATCCAGTTGAACGTTTGGCACGGGTTCTAAAAGAGAACCAAGACAAGCTCAATCTGAGTAAAGATGGTTTTGTGTCTGTAGATTTGTCCAACGATAAAGCTATGAAAGCCATTAAAGATCAGATGGATAAGCTTGAAAGTATCAAAACGAATGCTGTCAAAGAAAAAAACTATAATAGAGCCCGATAATGGCGACATTACTTTTAGCAGTGATTTTGGTTAGCGGTTTTCTATATGTGAACCTTTCACTGTCAGCGCGATATAGATATAAGCGTTCCAACGGCTGGGACGCTTATTTTTTTGTGGCAGCATGGGGAATTGTTTTTTTCCTTACTGGTGGCTTCCTTACCTTTGTTCTTAACATTTGTGGTGGGTTTCGCTGGTTCTCCAATGCGCTGAACCTGACTCCTGATAGCTTTAACGGGATGTTATCCTCTACAACCGATAAATCCCAGCGTATCAATGAAATTAAACAGATTGCTTGGGTCGTGATTTCAATAGTACTGGCGGCCCTGTTTGGTTGGCTAAACAAGCGGCGTACTTCAAAAGGTGATCGTCGTTGGGATGCACTGGCAAAGGCTGTGGGAAATAATGCTTTTGAGTCACTTATCATGGAAGCATCAGTGCGCCAGTTCCCTATCATCACTACACTTTCATCACGCAAAATCTATGTAGGTCTAGTGACTTGCCCCGCGCTGGAGAATGGGCTGTCGGAACACCTTGAAATACTCCCTATGCTGAGCGGCTATCGTGATAAAGATGACCTCACGATAAGTATCACGACTAACTACCATCAGCATTATCTTGAAAGTGGTGTCATTAGTGGAATGTCGCACCTGAACATTCAGGATTTCCGTGTGCTGATTCCAAAAGATGAAATTGAAACTATCTCGTTCTTTGATACTGAAACGTACAACAAATTTAAAGAGGATGAAGCGCGAGACAGAAAAGACTGCCGCAAGTTGGGTGGCAAAAAGTCATCACCTCGCATGCGAAGGACTACAGACGATGCGGAACAAGGTAGTGCATGACTACACTGCATGAATTCGCACGATCGTTTGAGGATCGTTTTTGATGAGGCCCGCCAGAACTGGCGGGCTTTTTCTTATGTCATGCAGGTGCATGAAAACCACTACATAAAGCGGGCAGGCGTGGCGGGGATACGAGCGCGCGCTGTGGGGTGAAATGGTTAAAATTTGGGGGGACACCCGCAGTTTGGTAGCGTCGATCGAAGGGCGGTACAAAACAAAAAAGCGCCTCGCAGAATGCTGCTGAGACGCTGTAAGGGGGGAATTAATCGGGGAGCTAGTCTCCTTTCTGCTCCAGTATGTATGGCTGCCAGCGGATCACCTCGTCGCCAAGCCAAGCGTTTAGTTCTTCCAAACGACGTTGTAAGGGCATCAGTTCATTGCGAACAAAGACATGGCTCGCTTTCTCCACATCCCCAAATCCGCCCGCATTACTCGGCATTATCCCCATCATTTGCGGCGGCACGCGATGCGCAGCCATCATGTCATCGCGGCTGACGTTCTTGATATTCAAAAACTCATCTTTCGCGGCCACCTCGGACAGCGGGATGATCTGAATGCCGTCCTTTTTGCCGTTCGGCGAGTACATAAACAGGTTGCGGAAATTGCCCGGTCCCTTGGCGCTTTTCATCGCCTGGCGGATGTTGTTCACGTCCTCCTGATTCTGCGCCGCATCGGTCATATACATGATGAATCCCGCGTGACTGCCGTTGAGGTAATACTTGCGACGGAACAGCGTGGCCGACTCGTTCAGTAGCGTCGACGGGATGGCGGACAGGTATTCCGGCAGGCCGTAGACTTCCTGATTTAAATCCGGCTCCATCAGGTGAAAAATGCTGCCCTGGGTAAATTCGTAAGGCTCCGTCGTCAGGCCGTACTGCACAAACCAGTAGGTATCGAGATCAACGCCGCGCCGGGTGTATTTTGCCAGCGCTGGCTCCAGTGATAGCACGCCGCCGAGCCGGTTGGTGCGCTTCTCCAGATAGGCATTGCCGAACACCAGATAGTCCAGCACGAAACGGCTGAACGCCTGCTGACTGAGCAGCGGGTGCGGAATAAACGTGCTGGTCAGGATGTTACGCTTCACATTGATCGGCGAGCTGTGATGCACGGCGGCGCGGAACGTGCGCGCCAGCCCGTCGAAACTCACCGGCGGTTCATACCAGCGATCCACCTGTACGCATTCCACGTAGTCGAGCAGTTCGCGACGGTCCAGCACCGGCACCGGATCGCCGAAAGTGAAGGCTTCCGCCGCCGCGCCGTTGGTCATCGGTTGCTGCGGCGCATGCGCGCGGTTCTTACGTTTGCCCATTAAAAAATCTCCACAATGTTGCTGGTATTGGCGGCTTCGCCCTGCAGCGGTTCGTTAAATAGTGCGTGCATCGTCGCCCAGGCCAGATCGGCGTGGCTGGCTTCTTCGCTGCGGCTGGCCTCATAGGTGGGACGGTTGCCGCTGGCTGTGGTGGCGCGGCGAATGGCCATGAACGACTGCGCGATGTTGGTGTGACCGGCGTCGAACTCCAAGCGGCGATGGCTGATAATGTCGTAAGCCTTAAGCACCAGGGCGTTTTTGACGTTGGGGTTGTAGACGAACTCCCGGACGGCGGGAAAGAACGCTTTCACGTTCTCATACACGCCGTGACCGACGCCGGTCGAGTCGATGCCGATATAAGTCACGTTGTATTGCTGGGTCAGTTTCTGGATGGCCTCAGCCTGGGCGCGGAAGTCCATCCCGCGCCACTGGTGACGTTCCAGAATACGGAACTTGCCGCCCGGTACGGTCGGCGGTGCTACCACGACGCACCCGGCACTGTCGCCGTGCTGTGTGCCTTTCGCCGGGTCATATCCGATCCACACTTCGCGCCAGCCGAACGGCCGCAGCGCCAAAGCCTGAAAGTCGGCCCACACTTCCCAGCTGTCCACCATGCACGCCTGCAACTCGCTGAGCGGGAACACCGACGCCAAATCGTCGATGAATTCGCACATCAGCAGGTTCTGGTATTCGTCCGGGCTGTACTCCCTGCGCAACTGGTCGAGGTCGAACAGGTTACAGCCGCCGCGCACCGCGTCTTCTACCGTGACGATCTGCCGATATTGCCCGTCAGGACACAACAGGCCGGGGGACAGATTGCCGTGGGTCAGGTCAATGTCTACCTTGTCCGCTTTGGCGCGGCCCCGGTTGAACAGCGCGCCGGACCAGAACGGATAGGCGCTGTGGGTCAGGCTGGACGGCGTCGAGAAGTAGGTCTGACGCCATTTTTTATGGATGGCCATCCCAGACGCGACTTTGCGCAGTTCCTGAAATTTGGGGATCCAGAAATATTCGTCCAGATACAGGTTGCCGTGATAGCTCTGCGCCGTGCGGGCATTGGTGCCGAGGAAGTAAAGGCACGCGCCGTTGTTCAGCGTCATCGGGTCGCCTTTCAGCTCCACGTCGACCTCTTTGGCGAAGTCGATGATGTACTGCTTGAAGACGTGCGCCTGCGCCTTGCTGGCCGACAGGAATATCTGGTTACGCCCGGTGGTGAGCGCATCAATCAGCGCCTCGCGGGCAAAGAAAAAGGTCGCCCCAATCTGGCGCGATTTGAGCAGGTTACGGATGCGGTGACGGTTGCCGGCCTCATACCAGTGGCGCTGATAGGCAAACAGCGAGTCGTGAAAAATCGCTTGCAGCTTGTCGAGTTGCTCGTCGGTGAAAACGTTTTTTTCCGGTGCCCGACGCGGGCCTTTGTTGCGGTTGGCGACGTTCGGGTTCAGGTCGGCTTCGTTGCCGCCGTGAGTGAATTTGCCGATGCGGGCGTGCCGCTCAGACTGGCGCGCCAACAGGTCGATTTCTTTGAAGTCCTTCCCTTCTTTTTGCTCCTTCATGATGAGCTGGCAGTAACGCGCGGCGGTGGTGAGCTGCATCTGATCCAGCGGCCCATATTCTCCCCACTTGTCGCGCTTCTTCCAGCTGTGAACGGTTGCGGGTTTCTCTCCCAGCATTTCAGCAATGCGGGCGACACGGTATCCCTGAAAGTAAAGCAGCATGGCCTGCCGACGGGGATCGAGATCTGCGGGGGTCAGTGTTGAGTTCATGGCACAAGCCTACGGTCTTGATCACTGGCTTTCCCTGACGGCCGCTTGTGCCGTTAACCGCACAAGGTGCGCGCGTTGTCTCGCTCCCCCCATCACCGCAACCATAAGGCTCCAGACAGTTTTTTTAACGGAGCATGGCTCATGACAGTGAAAGCAAAGCGTTTTCGCATCGCGGTGGAAGGCGCCACGACCGATGGGCGGGTGATCTCGCGCGCCTGGATTTCGCAGATGGCGAAGAACTACGACCCGACCCTGTACGGTGCGCGCATCAACATGGAGCACATTCGCGGGTATGCCGCCGACAGTGCGTTTCGCCGGTTCGGCGACGTGGCCAAAGTGGAAGCCGAAGAGATTGGCGACGGTCCGCTAAAAGGCAAGTTGGCGTTGTATGGCTATATCGACCCGACCGATGAGCTGATCGCCATGACCCAGGCGCGGCAGAAAATTTATACCTCGATTGAAGTGAACCCGGAATTTGCGGATACCGGCGAAGCCTATCTGGTCGGCCTGGCCGTGACCGACGATCCGGCCAGCCTCGGCACCGAAATGCTGACGTTCAGCGCCAGCGCGGCGCATAACCCGCTGGCGAACCGCAAGCAGCATCCCGGCAACCTGTTTACCGCCGCAGAAGAAACGGTGATCGAGCTGGAAGAAATTCCCGACGACAAACCTTCCCTGTTTACCCGCGTCACCGCGCTGTTCACTAAAAAAGCGGAGTCCGACGACGCCCGTTTCTCTGACGTGCATAACGCCGTGGAGCTGGTCGCCACGGAGCAACAGCACCTGAGCGATCGCACCGACCAGGCCCTGACCGAACAGGCCGACCGTCTCGCCGTGCTGGAATCTTCCCTGCAAGCGCAGCAGGCCGCGTTTGCGGCACTGGAGCAAACGCTGAGCCGCGAAGACAGCCGCCAAGATGTTCGCCCCAAAACACCGGGCAGCACGGGCGCCGGCGAAGCGCTGACCGACTGCTGATAAGGCCGGCGCGCCTTTCCCTTTTACGAATCGAGAAGACAATCAGATGAAAAAAGAAACCAAATTCAAGTTCAACGCCTTCCTGACGCAGCTGGCAAAAATCAACGACGTCAGCCTGTCGGACCTGAACAGCAAGTTCACCGTCGAACCGTCGGTCACGCAGACGCTGGAGTCCAAAATTCAGGAATCCTCCGCCTTTTTGACGGAAATCAACGTAGTGCCGGTCGACGAGCAAAGCGGCGAACGTCTGGGGCTGGGGATTGGCAGCACCATCGCCGGCACCACCGATACCAGCACCAAAGAGCGTGAGCCGACCGACCCGACCTACATCGACGGTGATGGCTACAAATGCACACAGACCAACTTCGATACGGCGCTGCCTTACCCGAAACTGGATATGTGGGCGAAGTTCCAGGACTTTCAGGTGCGCATCCGCGACGCCATCGTGAAGCGTCAGGCGCTGGACCGCATCATGATCGGCTTCAACGGCGTGAAGCGTGAAAAAACCTCAAACCGGTTGCAAAACCCGCTGCTGCAGGACGTGAATATCGGCTGGCTGGAAAAAATCCGTCAGGAAAAACCCTCGCAGGTGATGAGTCAGGTGATTGCCGAAGATGGCACGGTGATTGGCGAGAAGATCACCATCGGCAAAGGCGGCGTGTTCCACAACCTCGACGCGATGGTGATGGCGGCCGTCAGCGAGAAAATTGCCGTGCAGTATCAGGACGACACCGAACTGGTGGTGATCTGCGGTCGCGAGCTGCTGGCCGACAAATATTTCCCTTTGGTCAATCAGGACCAGCCCAACAGCGAGAAAATCGCCGCCGACCTGATTATCAGTTCGAAGCGCATCGGCAATCTGCCCGCCGTACGTGCGCCTTTCTTCCCCGCCAACGCGCTGCTGATCACCCGTCTGGATAACCTGTCGATCTACTGGCAGGAAGATACCCGCCGCCGGGCGGTCATTGACAATCCGAAGCGCGATCGCGTGGAGAACTTCGAATCCGTCAATGAAGCGTATGTGGTTGAGGACTACGACTGCACCTGCCTGATCGAAAACATTGAGTTACTGGCTGCCGCTGATGCCGACCCCCATGAAGCGCTGAGCGATGCCGAGATTGAACGCATCGCGACGGTGGCGGCCAGCGTGGTCAAGTCCATGAATGCAGAGCCGGAAACTGTCGCAGCGGAAACACCCATCGCGGGCAGCAGTGAAAGCGGAGCGTGATCCGTGACGAATCCCTTTCGTACCCATACCCGTTTTATCCAGGCAAAGGAGGCCGCCCGACAGGGCGGCAGTGTTGGCCACGCGACCGGCTATGACCTGATGCTGCCGCAACTGGCGGAAGATCGCCGCCGCCTGAAAGGCGTCCAGTCCACGGTCAAAAAGGCCGAACTCAAGGTCGAGCTGCTGCCGAAGTACGCCGCCTGGGCCGAGGGCGTACTGACGGCCGGCGGCACGCAGCAGGATGACGTGTTGATGTTCGTGATGCTGTGGCGCATTGACGCCGGGGACTATGCCGGCGCGCTCGCCATCGGGCGTCACGCGCTGCGCCACGGCTGGGTGATGCCGATCGGCAACCGGAACGTGCAAACCGTGCTGGTCGAGGAGATCGCCGACGCGGCGCAACACGCCCTGGTCGCCTCGGCCGCTTTCGACGCCGACCTGCTGCTGCAAACGCTGGACCTGACGGACGGGCTGGATATGCCGGACCAGTCGCGGGCGCGATTGCACAAAGCCCTCGGCGGCGTGCTGAGCGACAGCCATCCGGCCGCGGCCCTCAATCACCTCACCCATGCGCTGCAACTCGATCCCCGCTGCGGCGTGAAAAAAGACAAACAGCAGTTGGAGCGCAAACTGCGCAACGACCGCTAACGGAACGTGCCCCGCGCACGGGCGGCACGGGGTGGCGACAGGCAGCGCCGCATCAAAACCCCGTTCACCGCCCCCTTATTCAGGAGAAAGCCGCATGAAGTTTGTTGCGCCCGAACCGGCGCCGGAACAGGCGGAGACCATCGAAAACACGCCGTTCTGGCCGGACGTGGATCTGTCGGCATTTCGCAGCGTGATGCGCATCGACGGCACCATGACGCCGCCGCGTCTAAAGCAGGTGGTGCTCACCGCCATGTCGGAGGTCAACGCGGAACTGTTCGACTTCCGCCAACGCCAGCAAAGGCAGGGGTATCTCACGTTGGCCGCCGTGCCAGCCGAGGTGCTGGACGGCAACAGCGTGCGCCTACAGCACTACCAGAACGCCGTGTTTTGCTGGGCGCGCGCCGTGCTGAATGAACGTTATCAGGACTACGACGCCACGGCGTCCGGCGTCAAGCGCGGCGAGGAACTGGCGGAAGCCAGCGGCGAGCTGTGGCGCGATGCGCGCTGGGCGATCAGCCGGGTGCAGGATGCGCCGCACTGCACGGTCGAGCTGATCTGATGAAAGTGCATGCGCAGCAGTATGACACGGTCGACGCCCTGTGCTGGCGCTACTACGGGCGCACGCAAGGCATGACCGAGCAGGTGTTGAACGCTAATCCGGGGCTGGCTGAGCACGGCCCCTTTTTACCTCACGGCCTGTGGGTGGAGCTTCCCGACGTGGTGTCGGCGCCCGTTCAGCAGACCGTACGACTCTGGGACTGAATCATGAATGAACCTGAAAAAAACATTTTGTCGCTGTTCATCATCGGCGTGTTGATCGCCTGCGGCAAAGTGCTGGCCGGCGGCGAACCGGTCACCCTGCGCCTGTTTGTCGGCCGCGTGTTGCTGGGCGGCTTCGTCTCCATGATCGCGGGCGTGGCGCTGGTGCAGTTTCCCGACCTGTCACCGGTCGCCATCAACGGCATCGGCGCGGCGCTGGGGATCGCCGGTTATCAAACCGTAGAGCTGATTATCCAGCGGCGCGCCAAGCGCTGGAGCGACGGCAATCCCTCCGGCAACGGCCCGGCGGAATAATCCATCAAGGAGCATCAGCCATGACAGCGACAGACATCTTTAATGCCATCCTCTCCCGCGAAGGGGGCTATGTCGATCACCCGGCGGACAAGGGCGGCCCGACGCACTGGGGCGTGACCGAAGCGGTGGCACGAGCGCACGGGTATCAGGGCGAGATGCGCGCCCTGACGCGCGACGCGGCGCTGGCGATCTACGAGGCGGATTACTGGTACGGCCCGCGCTATGACCAGGTGGCGGAGGTGTCGCCCGCTATCGCCGCGGAGCTGTGCGATACCGGCATCAACATGGGGCCGGGCGTATCAACGCGCTGGCTCCAGCGCTGGCTGACGGCGTTGAACGACGGCGGCCGCCTTTACCCGGACCTGCAGCCGGACGGCAATATCGGCCCGCGGACCCTCACCGCCTTACGTCAGTATCTGGATGCGCGCGGGGCCGACGGTCATCGCGTCTTGCTGCGCGCGCTGAACTGCAGCCAGGGCGCCCGCTATCTGGAGCTGGCCGAGCAGCGCGCCGCCAACGAGGCGTTTTTGTATGGCTGGGTGCGCGAGCGGGTCACGCTATGACGGCGTTCTCCTGGCTACTGTCCCACTGGCGCGCCGTCGTCCTCGGTCTGCTGGCCGTGGCGCTGGGGATGCAGTCCTGGCGACTGCACCACATACAGATGATTGCCGATCGGCAGTCGATGACGCTGACGGTACAACGCGCGGCGCTGGATGAACGCGAGCGCCAGCTGCGGGAATTAAACGCGCTGGCCGAACGTAACGACAAAGCACAGGCCCGGCTGCGCGCGCTGGCCGCTGATACCCAGACGGCGCTGGCCGCCCGACAAAAAACCATAGCGAGGTTAACCCGTGAAAATGAAGAGGTGCGGCGCTGGGCTGATGCTCGGCTGCCTGCTGATGTTGTCCGGCTGCGCCAGCGTCCCGCCCTCGCCGGCGGTCACGCTTACCGTCAATGGCTGTCCCAGGCTGACGCCCTGCCGGTTTCCGGCGGCCAGCCCGCAGACTAACGGCGATCTGAATAACCAACTGGACGCCACCGAAGCCGCGCTGGCCCTGTGCGCGGATCAGGTGGATATCATCCTTGCCTGTCAGGAGTCCTTCGATGCAAAAACCGCCCTCGCTGCGCCGCGCCCTGACTGAGGCGGTGCCGGCCATCAGTGCTAACCCTGAGTGCCTGCACCTGTTCGTCGACAACGGCGCGGTGATCGGCACGCTGGCGCCGTCGCTCTCCTGGGAGTATCGCTACACGCTGAATATGGTCATTACCGATTTTGCCGGCGACCAGAATCTGCTGATGGCGCCTATCCTGCACTGGCTGCGGGAGCATCAGCCGGATGCGCTGGCCTCCCCGGACAGTCGCGACCCGGCGTTGAGCTTCGAGGTCGATATCCTCAATCACCAAAGCTGCGATCTCAGTATCAACCTGAAACTGACGGAACGGGTGCTGATCAGCGAACGGGATGGTGCCCAGATGGTGGCCGCTATCCCAGAGCCGGCACCGTTCGAAGAATGCTGGACGGTGCCGCATGGCTGACACGCAGCGTCTGGACGAATGGCTGACGGCGCTGTTGACCCGGCTGTCGGCCGGCGAACGTAAAACGCTGATGCGTGAGGTGGCGCGTACGCTGCGCCAACAGCAACAGGCCCGCATCCGCCTGCAAAAAAATCCCGACGGCACCGCCTACGCGCCGCGACGCGCGACGTCACGCCACAAAACCGGGCGGATCCGCCGTCAGATGTTCAGCAAGCTGCGCACGGCCAAATACCTGAAAGCCACCGCCTCGGCCGATGTGGCCGGTGTGGAATTTACCGGCGCGGTGCAGCGCATTGCCCGCGTGCATCACTATGGCCTGCGGGATCGGGTCCGACCGGGCGGCGCGGTGGTCCAGTACGAACAACGGCAGTTGCTGGGGCTGGAGGAACAGCAGACCCGGCTCATCGCCGATAAGATAGTCGCCCACCTTGGCCGCTAAATTGTCTCTTGCACCGCACAATGGCCGACCGGTGAGGGATCGCGGTATTGCTGGCAGGCTGTCCTCATGAATGAACAACTCACTGAAATCATGCGCCTGCTGCTGAACATCGTGCGCACCGGCGTTATCACGGACGTGGATAACACGCGCTGGCTGTGTCGGGTTCAAACCGGCAACCTGCAAACCGGCTGGCTCAACTGGCTGACCACGCGCGCCGGCACGGCCCGCACCTGGTGGAAACCGTCGCCGGGCGAACAGGTATTGCTGCTGAGTCTCGGCGGCGAACTCACCACGGCCTTTGTGTTGCCAGCCATCTTCTCCTCGGAAAACCCGCCGCCATCGACCTCGGATGAGGCGCTGGTGACGCTGTTTCCCGACGGCGGCCACTTCGAATACGAGCCGGAAAACGGTCGCCTGCTGATCCGCGGCATTAAAAGCGTGGCGATTGAGGCGGCCGATAGCATCGCGTTGACCACCGGACAGCTGACCATTGACGCGGGCCAGACCACCATCAACGGCCCCGTTACGCACTCCGGCGGCGCGATGAGTTCTAACGGCGTGGTGGTTCACACCCACGTTCATAGCGGAGTACTGCCCGGCCCCGGCCCCACCGGAGGACCGATGTAATGCGGTATCTCGGCATGGCACAACGCACCGGCCAGCGGGTCACGGACAGCGATCATTTGCGCCAGTCGATGCGCGATATTCTGATGACGCCCATCGGCTCCCGGCTGGCCCGACGCGAATACGGCTCGCTGCTGTCGGCGCTGATCGACCAGCCCCAAAATAACGCGACGCGCCTGCAGGTGATGTCCGCCATCTACACCGCGCTGAACCGCTGGGAGCCGCGCGTCCGTTTGAGTGCCGTCCAGTTGCACACCGGCTTTGACGGGAGTCTGGCAGTCGAGCTGACCGGTGAACTGACTGACGGCCAGTCGCTGAGCCTGTCCATTCCGGTAGGGAGTAACGCATGAGCCTGATTGACCTGTCCCAACTGCCGGCCCCGGCTATCGTCGAAGTACCCGACTTTGACACCGTGTTTAACGCGCGCAAAGCAGCCTTACTGGCGCTGTATCCCGAGGATGAACAGGCGGCGGTCGCCGCGACGCTGGCGCTGGAATCGGAGCCGATGGTGAAGCTGCTGCAGGAAAACGCCTACCGGGAGATCCTACTGCTGCAACGCATCAACGAAACCGCCAAAGCCTGCATGGTGGCCTATGCGCTGGGCAGCGATCTGGACCAGTTGGCCGCCAACGTCAACGTGCAGCGCCTGACCGTGACGCCGGCGGATACGTCATCCATCCCGCCCGTCGACGCCGTGATGGAAAGCGACGACGACCTGCGCCAGCGGATCCCCGCCGCATTCGAGGGGCTGAGCGTAGCCGGACCGACCGGCGCCTATGAGTTTCATGCGCTGAGCGCCGACGGGCGCGTCTCCGATGCCAGCGCCATCAGTCCAGCCCCGGCGGCGGTGACCGTCACTGTGTTATCACGCGAAGGAGACGGCACCGCCTCGGACGACCTGCTGGCCGTCGTCAGTCAGGCGTTGAACGATGAGGCGGTGCGCCCGGTGGCCGATCGGGTCACGGTGCAAACGGCCACGATTATCGCTTACGCGGTGGAGGCCCGGCTCTATCTCTATCCGGGACCGGAGGCCGAACCCGTTCGTGCCGCAGCGCAGACGCGACTGCAAAGTTACATCACCGCCCAGCGCCGGCTGGGCCGAGATATCCGGCTTTCCGCGCTGTATGCCGCCCTGCATGTGGAGGGCGTGCAGCGGGTGGAACTGCTGTCGCCGACGGCCGACGTGGTGCTGGACAGCACCCAGGCCGCCTACTGCACCGGCTGGCAGGTGTTAACCGGAGGCAGCGATGAATAACAGCCTGCTGCCGCCCGGATCGTCCATGCTGGAGCGCCGACTTGCTAAGGCGTGCGGCGATATCAGCGCGTTGTCGGTCCCTGTCCGCCAACTGTGGAACCCGGACGCCTGCCCGGCGTCGTTCCTGCCTTATCTCGCCTGGGCTTTTTCGGTCGATCGCTGGGATGAGCAATGGCCGGAGACGGTGAAACGCCAGGTGATCAAAGACGCCTACTTTGTGCATCGGCACAAGGGAACGCTCGGCGCGCTGCGGCGCGTCGTGGAACCCTTCGGTTATCTGATCCGTATCGACGAGTGGTGGCAAACGGGCGGCCAGCCCGGCACGTTCCGGCTCGATATCGGCGTGCAGGAGCAAGGGATCAGCGAGGAGACCTACACCGAACTGGAGCGGTTGATTGCCGGTGCCAGACCATGCAGTCGGCACCTGACAGGACTGTCTATCACCCTCGACGCCTACGGCGCTTTACCGGTAGCCGCCGCCTGCTACAGCGGCGACGAGCTGACCGTTTACCCCTATACCCCTGAAACTATCACCGTGAGCGGGCCAGGCTATACCGCCGCAGCGGTGCAACTCATTGACCTAATGGAAGTGCGCGTATGACGACAAAATACTTTGCCCTGCTGACCCATCAGGGCGCGGCCCGGCTGGCGAACGCCGCCGCCCTGGGCAATCAGGTGCCGATCACCCAGATGGCCGTCGGCGATGGCGGCGGCACGCTGCCGACACCCGACCCGGCGCAGACCACGCTTATCGGCGAAAAACGGCGGGCGGCGTTGAACGCGCTAACTATTGATGCGGCCAACAGCAGCCAGATTATCGCCGAGCAGATCATCCCCGAAAACGAGGGCGGATTCTGGATCCGCGAGATTGGCCTGTTCGACGCCGACGGGGTGATGATTGCCGTCGCCAACTGCGCGGAAACCTACAAGCCACAGTTGCAGGAAGGCAGCGGCCGCACCCAGACCGTGCGCATGATCCTCATCGTCAACAGCACCGACGCCGTGACGCTGAAAATCGACCCGTCGGTGGTGCTGGCGACGCGTCAGTACGTGGACGATAAGGCGATTGAGGTGAAGGGCTATGCGGATAGCCTGCTGGCCGCGCATTTGGCCGCCACGCATCCCCACCCGCAGTACCTTAAAACTGCCGATATCGATCGCTACCTTCCAGTCGGCGTTCCGCAGCCGTGGCCGCAGGCAACCCCGCCCCAGGGCTGGCTGAAATGCAATGGCGCGCCCTTTGATAAGGCGGAATATCCGACGCTGGCCATGGCGTACCCTTCCGGCAATTTGCCTGATTTACGCGGCGAGTTTATCCGTGGCTGGGATGATGGCAGGGGTCTCGACAGCGGTCGTGACCTGCTCAGTATGCAGGAAGCGAGCTGGATACAGGCCAATATTGAGGCGAATACAGAAGCGGCCGCCATTGGTTTTGGTAACAGCGAGCGTCCCTTTAATACGGGTGAAACCGGCGCGGCAAGTTCATTGTCCTTAGGAAGTAATCATGGTTCTCGGGGACGCGCCTATGTTCGCCCCCGTAACGTGTCATTTAACTATATTGTGAGGGCGGCATGATGGCGAAAGCGGTACTGAATAACCACGGCATTGCTACCCGAGCCGGTGACATTACTGTCTATAACTTTGACGGCGACACGCGCGAATATCGGTCTTCTTCCGTCGAGTATCTCGCCGTGGGCGTGGGTATTCCCGCGAACTCTTGCAGCGATGCGCCGGGCAATATGAAAGCCGGTTTTGCCGTTTGCCGCACGGTCGGCGCAGATAAGTGGGAATATGTTCCCGACCACCGAGGCGAAACGGTGTATGACAAAATCAGCGGTTTGCCTGTTGAAATCACCGTACCGGGCGATTATCCCGACAACGTGACGGCCATCGCCCCCTCAACGCCTTACGACACCTGGAACGGCAACCAATGGGTCATTGATGAGGACGCCTTAAAACGCGGCCAGGTACAGGACGCCGAGCAGAAAAAAACGACGCTTCTGGCGGCGGCGAAAGGCGCTATCAACCTGTGGCAGACTGAATTACAGCTTGGCCTTATCAGTGACGAGGACAAAGCCCGCCTGATTGCCTGGATGAAATACATTCAGACCTTGCAATCCATTGATACGTCAACCGCGCCGGATATCACCTGGCCGGATGAACCTGAGTAATGCCGCAGTCGGTAGCGAAAACCAGCTTGAACGATTGATCGCTCATACCGATCGAAATCGAGAAATCGATCTTTAGAAACGTTTATAAAATAAACAGCCCTGATGTCATCATGAGTCTGCATACTAAAAACACATGCCGACACCAGGGAAAATTAAACCGCCGAATTCGGCGGTTTTTTCGTGGCATATCGTTCATTTACATAACAATAAGCGGCGCATAGAATATCCGCGCGCCACAAGGATGAATCCATTTACAGGGAATGAAACATGCTGATCACCAAGCGTATTGATGAACTGACGCCGGAGGAATTTACCCGCATCCTGCCGCCCGAAAAAGGCAGTGCGCTGGATGCCAGAACCGTCGTATTAGGCTCGCAAGAGCACGCCTGTTGTTCATTGACGGCGGGCACCTTAGACATCAACGCCCACCGCGATTTCGCCAATGCCGTCCGGAATGCCTATGACCGCGCCAGGGTGAATGCGCCGGCACAGAAAGCGGGTTGGGGATTTGCGCCCCGACCTGCCACGCCGCGAACCGAACCCGAGCCGACGCTCAAGGTCACCGAAGTCACCGACACCACCAGTGCGACGCGGATTGATCTCCCCATTTTGGTGTACGAGACTAAGCGAAAGCCGGGATTAAACGCCGATGGAACGCCGGCGGCGGATATGCTTTACGGTGATATGACCAAAGAAGAAATCACCGCCATTCCCACCTATATGCATACGCACATGTTTGACGTGGATGACTGGATGGTTGACTTCGAGTCCCCTGATATTTTCTTTTATAAATTCAGAGAAATGGCAACGAGCCTTTTTTCTACGGGGGAACTGGAGATGGTCATCTTGGCGATGATCGCCAAATTCCAAAAGAAGGAAGGCGGAGAGTTCAGGCACCCCGCTCTGACACGCGCGGTGCGCGCTCATCCAGATACTCAAGCGTTTGTTACCACGTTGTTGAGCGGTATAAACGGGACAATTCTATTAAAAAAGGGCGAAATTAATGCTTTGCCTCTGGAAGAATGGATGCAGCCGTATAAAAAAGAAAATGAAAATAAGTTACGTCCTCCAGCCTTCCATAGAACTTCAGATATTATCGGGGGATTGACTATGTCAATTAACGATGTCTGGGCAGCTAAAGCAGAACTGGTTAAGTATGACCGCGTAGGACGCTTTTATACCGGTAAGGTTCGCGTCACGTTCTACGACCATTTTGGGTTAGATATTCCAGACATCGGCCCCGATCCGACCAACGGCTCTATAAAAAAATATGGCATGCTTGTAGGGTTCCGAGGCTGGTTTATCCTGCAACATATGAAGCAGTTCGGGTATAAACCATTCATCACCGTTATGGAAATGGACTACCCCATAAAGGGAACGTTATGAATTTTACCTTTGCTTTTCTGGTTGTGAATTACCTCATCCTGGTCGTGGGACGACTTTATCAATTCGATGAAGACTCCTTTTTGTACATGCACTATTCCACGATGCTGCCGTTGATGTTAGTCCTGAGTCCTGTATCTACGCTTATCTTTCTACGCCGTCGATTTGCTCATAAATGGCGTTTCGTGGGATGGAATACATTTCTATATGCTTTTACATTGCTATGGATTAATTATATTGGCCCGGTTTCAGCCTATTTGTCTTTTTCTACACCGACTATTAAATTAACTGAAAACAAACTTCATTATGTGATAAACAATCCGCCTAAAGGGCAACAAGCACTCATTGACTTGATTATGAATTACTTCAAACAACATCCTTTTGATAAGAATGGTGATGAATACTCTGCTGTTTTTTATGAGAAAAGTGTAGATTCTCCACTCAGTGGTAAGAGGCCGTTAGCTCACTGGTGGGATCAATCCATGTTAACCGAATATCAGAAATACCAAGATACAGGAGACCACGAAATAGCCGTCATGACATTCTATAATAAAAAAAATGACAAAGATCTCAACGGTATAACAGAGTTTTGGCTCTACAATGACTACGCACATCGCTGTAATGGAGAGCCATCTGAAGCGAATATCGTTTATATTAAACCCGATGGTTCTCGCCGCCTTATCTGCGATTAACCCCAGCGTGACGCAGAGCACCTCTTTCAGCGCCGCTTTGAGACTCGGCAGCGGATCGATATGCAGGGGAATAGCCTGCTCCGCCTGCCGATGTACCGCCATCCAGCCGTCATCGTTAAATACCGCATAGCTATCCACCGGGCAGTCGACCAGACTGTCCTCGGCATCCAGCACATCAATCGTCACGCCCAACATATCCACTTCACGCATCCTTGCCTCTTCGATTGTGTCATTCCTGATACAGCCCCGAAGGGGTGCGCGGTGTTGCCGTGTCTTTCACCATACCAGAACTCATTTAGCGGAGATCTGATCTATGGCGCAAGATTATCATCACGGCGTGCGCGTGGTTGAAATCAACGAAGGCACCCGCCCCATCCAGACCGTTTCGACGGCCATCGTCGGTATGGTATGTACCGCCGACGATGCCGACGCGACGACCTTTCCCCTCAATAAACCGGTCTTGCTGACCGACGTCGTGACGGCCAGCGGCAAGGCGGGCGAGTCCGGCACGCTGGCCCGCGCACTGGATGCAATTGGCGATCAGGCCAAACCGGTGACGGTGGTCGTGCGTGTCGCGCAGGGAGACAGCGAGGCGGAGACCACCTCCAACATCATCGGCGGCGTCACCGCCGACGGCAAAAAGACCGGCATGAAAGCCCTGCTGGCCACCCAGGGACAGCTCGGCGTCAAACCCCGCATCCTCGGCGTACCCGGCCACGACAATCAGGCGGTGGCCGCCGAACTGGCGAGCGTCGCTCAGAGCCTGCGCGCCTTTTCCTACATCAGCGCCTACGGCTGCAACACGGTGGAAGCAGCGATCGCCTACCGCGCTCATTTCAGCCAGCGCGAACTGATGCTGATTTGGCCGGACTTCATCGCCTGGGATACGGTCGCCAATGCCGACGCGTCCGCCTGGGCGACCGCGCGCGCGCTGGGCCTGCGGGCCAAAATCGACGAGCAAACCGGCTGGCATAAAACCCTGTCTAACGTCGGCGTCAACGGCGTGACCGGCATTTCCGCCGATGTGTTCTGGGACCTGCAAGATCCGGCGACCGATGCGGGCCTGCTGAACCAGAACGACGTCACCACGCTGATCCGTAAAGACGGCTTTCGCTTTTGGGGGTCGCGCACCTGCAGCGACGATCCGCTGTTCGCCTTCGAGTCCTACACCCGCACCGCCCAGGTGCTGGCCGACACGATGGCCGAAGCGCACATGTGGGCCAGCGACAAACCGCTGACGCCCTCGCTGGCCCGCGACATTATCGAGGGTATCCGCGCCAAGCTGCGCGAAATGACCACTAACGGCTATCTGCTTGGCGGCGACTGCTGGATTGATGAAGCGGCCAACACCAAAGACACGCTGAAAGCCGGCACGCTGACCCTCGACTACGACTACACGCCGGTTCCGCCGCTGGAAAACCTGATGCTGCGCCAGCGCATCACGGACAGCTATCTCATCGACTTCACCAGCCAGGTCAACAGCTAAGGGGCGAACATGGCATTACCACGGGTATTAAAACAGCTGAATCTGTTCAACGACGGCAACAGCTTTATGGGCGTCGTCGAATCCTTCACCCAGCCCAAGCTGACGCGCAAGTTTGAAAAATGGCGCGGCGGCGGGATGCCGGGCGCGGTCGATATCGACATGGGGCTGGACGACAGCGCGCTGGAAGCCGAATGGCAGATTGCCGGCATTGAACCGCTGATTTACAAGCAGCTCGGCAACACCAAAGCCGACGGCGTGCCGCTGCGTTTCACCTGTTCGGTACAGCGGGACGACACCGCCGAGGTGCAGGCGGTCGAGGTGGTACTGCGCGGTCGGCACAAGGAAATCGACGGCGGTGAAGCCAAACTCGGCGAACTGACCAAAACCAAAGTGTCGACGACCTGCACCTACTACAAACTGACCGTGAACGGCGAGGTGCTGATCGAAATTGACCTGCTGAACATGATCGAAATCGTCGGCGGCGTGGACCTGATGGAGGCCCACCGTTCCGCCATCGGCCTGTAACGCGCCCCTTTAATTGCGCAGGTTCACCCCTGCGCCCCAACCTCACAGAGACACATCATGCAGAAAGACGATAACACCCTGAGCACTGAAAAAGTCATTACGCTGGACACCCCGCTGAAACGTGGCGACGCCACTCTGACGGCCATCACGCTCCGCAAACCCACTTCCGGCAGCCTGCGCGGCACCCGCTTACAGGCGCTGATGGAAATGGACGTCAACGCCCTGATGGTGGTACTGCCGCGCGTCACCGCCCCGGCCCTGACGCAGGCGGACGTACTGGAGCTGGACCCCGCCGATCTGGTCAGCCTGTCGGTGGAGCTGGTCACTTTTTTGTTGCCGAACTCGGCGCGGTCAGCTTTGCCCCCAGCCTGACGGTCGAGGATTTAGTGGCGGATATCGCCACCGTGTTTCACTGGCCGCCGGCGGTCACCGAGGAGATGTCATTAACCGAGGTACTGAACTGGCGCCACAAAGCCATTATTCGCAGCGGATCTGACGATGAGTGACAAGAATCTGCGTTTACAGGTGGTGATGAGTGCCGTTGACCGGATGACCCGTCCGCTCCGCACGGCCAGGGACAGCAGCCGGTCATTAGCCTCCGACATCAAAAAGACGCAGAACCAGCTTAAGCAATTGAATGAAGCCGGCGGTAAGCTGACGGCATTTAAACGCCTGGAGCAGAACGTCGGCCAGACCGGCGAAGCGCTGGCGCAGGCCCGGCTGCGCGCTCAAATGATGACGCAGGAAATGAGCAACCTCGTCTCGCCGACCCGCGCGCAAACGAAAGCGCTGGAAGACCAGTGGCGCGCCGTCAGCCGTCTGGAGAATAAACACCAGGCCGAGCAGAACCAGTTGGGACGCCTGCGCAGCGACATGTACCGCATGGGGATATCGACGCAGGACAGCGCGCGAGCCACGGCGCGCATCACCGACGAAACCGCACGCTACAACCGCCAGTTGTCGGAGCAGACCCGGCGCCTGCGGCAAGCCGGCGAACAGCAGAAAAAGCTCAACGCGATCCGCGCCCGCCATGCCAAGACGATGGAGATCCGCAATCAGTTAGCCGGCAATGGCGGCGGCCTGATTGCCACCAGTGTCACCACGGCAGCCCCACTGATGGCACCGGTCAAAGCGTACGCTGAGGCAGAAGAGGCCGGCACGCAGTTATCCGGCGCCATGATGGGACCGGGGGCGAAAGTCTCCCCCGAGTTCGAAAAAATCAACCGGCTGGCCATCGCGCTGGGCGACAAGCTGCCCGGCACCACGGCGGATTTTCAGAACATGATGACCATGCTGCGCCGCCAGGGCATTTCCGCGCAAACCATCCTGGGCGGCATGGGGGAAGCGACCGCCTATCTGGGCGTGCAGCTGAAAATGCCCTCAGAGGAGGCGGCGGAGTTTGCGGCCAAAATGCAGGACGCCACCGGCACCACGGAAAAAGACATGATGGGCCTGATGGACGTCATTCAGAAAGGCTTCTATGCCGGCGTCGACCCCACCAACATGCTGCAGGGCTTCACCAAAATCAGCAGCGCGATGGATATCCTGCACACCAAAGGGCTGGACGGCGCGAAAATGCTGGCGCCGTTCCTGGTCATGGCCGACCAGAAAGGCATGGCGGGCGAATCGGCCGGCAACGCCTACCGCAAAGTGTTCCAAATGGTGATGGACACCAAAAAGGTCGGCAACGTCAACCAGAGCCTGAAAGGCAGCGGCATCAAGTTCGACTTCACCAACGGCAAAGGCGAGTTCGGCGGGGTCGACCAGCTGTATCAACAACTCGAGCAGTTGAACAAACTGAACACCGCCAAACGGACGCAGGTGATCAAAGGACTGTTCGGCGATGATGCGGAAACGCTGCAGGTGATCAACATCCTGCGTCAGGGCATGGGCGCCTATCAGGACGCGCAGGCCAAGTTAGCGGAGCAAGCCTCATTACGGGAGCGTGTCGACGCCCAGCTGAAAACGCTGGGGAACAAATGGGACGCGGCAAGCGGCTCTTTCACTAACGCGATGGCCACCATCGGCGCCACGGTGGCGCCGGACCTGAAACGACTGGTCGACGGGCTGGGCGAACTGGCCGGCCAGTTGAATCAGTTTGCGCAGAAGCATCCAGCATTGACCGCCGGGCTGTTTAAAGCGGCGGCGGGATTCGCCATCGTCACCGGGGCCATCGGCGCGGTGATGCTCACCATCGCCGCCATTCTGGGGCCAATGGCGATGATGCGCTTAAGTCTGTCGATGCTCGGCATCAAAGGCGTCAGCGCGGTAGGACTAATTGGCAGTGCGCTCAAGAACATGGGCGGCGCGGTGATGTGGCTGGGACGGCTGATGATGGCGAATCCGATCCTCGCGGTGATTGGGTTGATTGCGATGGGGGCGCTCTATCTCTGGCAGAACTGGGACACGCTCGGCCCCAAATTTAAAGCGCTGTGGGACGGCATCTGTCGCGTCGCGTCGATCGCCTGGAATGCAATTTGCCAGGCGGTCGGTGTCGCCTGGGACGTCATCAAATCGTATTTCATGAATTACACGCTGCCGGGTCTGGTCTATCAGCATTGGGACAGCATCAAAGCGGGTGCCGCAGAAGCCTGGGAGAAAATCAAAGCGGTGGTCGGGATGGCGTGGGAAGGGATCAAATCTTACTTCCTGAACTACACGCTGCCGGGACTGATTTATCAGAATTGGGATGCGATCAAAGCCGGGATCAGCGAAGCCTGGGACAGCATCAAGCGCATGCTGGGTGAGCGCTGGGACAGTTTACTGAATAGCGTCTTGTCGCTGCCGGCCCGCTTCAAAGAGGCCGGCGGGAAATTGATCGACGGACTGATGAACGGCATCAGTGAAAAATGGGACACGCTCAAGGCCAAGCTCTCGTCCATGACCGATTATCTGCCGAACTGGATGAAACCCGATTCGGCCACGCCAATGCCTTTACCTCCGACCCATCGCCCTCTACCGGTGTACAGCGACATTCCGATGTATGACACCGGCGGCCAAATCGGGTCCGGCCAACTGGGTATTGTCGGCGAGAACGGCCCGGAGATTGTCGCCGGTCCGGCGTCCGTGACCAGTCGACGGCGCACGGCCGCTTTAGCTGCGGCGGCGCTGACGTTGGGCACCACCGCCTCCCCGGCAACGGCTTATCCGCTGCATCCATTCAGCCTGTCGCCCGCAGCCCCCACGGCTACCACATCGCGCCAGTCTGCGTCGGTCATCACGCCGGTGACCGTCCATGCGCCGATCACCATCGTGCCGCAACCCGGCCAGAGCGCGACCGATATCGCCCGCGAAGTGGCGCGCCAGCTCGATGAACGCGAGCGACGCGCTCAGGCGAAAGCCCGTAGCAGTTACCGCGATCAGGGAGGACTCGAATCATGATGATGGTATTAGGCCTGTTTGTGTTCACGTTAAAGACCGTGCCTTATCAGGAACTGCAACGCCAGCGCGCCTGGCGTCATGTGACCAATAGCCGCATCGGCTATCGCCCGGTGACGCAGTATGTCGGCCCGGACAATGACACCATCACGTTACAGGGCGTGCTACTGCCACAGGTGACCGGCGGTGCGCTGTCCCTGTGGGCGCTGGAGCAGATGGCCGAGACCGGAAAAGCCTGGGCGTTACTGGAGGGCAGCGGCACGATTTACGGCATGTATGTCATCGAAAGCCTGAACGAAACCCGCAGCCAGTTTTTTCAGGACGGCAAAGCCCGGCGTATCGAGTTCACCCTGACGTTAAAACGTGTGGATGAATCGCTGTCCGCGATGCTGGGCGACTTATCCACGTCATTGGGCGGCCTGAAAGACAGCGCGACACAGGCCATCGGCGGGCTGACGTCTGCCGTCAGCGGGGTGTTGTCATGACGGATTGGCTGACGGGCGCCGAGTCTACGCCGGATTACCGGCTGCGCCTGGGGAAAACCGACATTACGCCGGTACTGGAAAAGCGGCTGATCTCATTGACGCTCACCGACAACCGCGGCTTTGAGGCGGACCAGCTCGATCTGGAACTGGACGACGCGGACGGCCAGCTGGCGCTGCCCCGTCGCGGCGCTGAAATCACGCTATTTTTGGGCTGGAAAGGTGAAGCGTTAATCGGTAAAGGCACCTACGTGGTGGATGAAATTGAACACGGCGGCGTGCCTGACCGACTGACGCTCCGCGCCCGCAGCGCCGATTTTCGCCAGACGCTGAACATCAAACGCGAACGCTCCTGGCATCAGACCACGGTCGGGGCGATCGTCACGGATATCGCCAACCGCCACAAGCTGACCGCGGCGCTGGACGCGGCCACGGCTGCGCAGCCGGTTGACCACATCGACCAGACCAAAGAGTCGGATTGCTCCTTCCTGATGCGCCTGGCCAAAGAGCACGGCGCCATCGCCGCAGTGAAAGACGGCCGCCTGCTGTTTCTGCGTCAGGGACAGGGAAAAACGGCCAGCGGCAAAGCGCTGCCGGCGGTGACGATCACCCGCGCCGCCGGCGACAGCCATCGCTTTTCGCTGGCTGATCGGGGCGCTTATACCGGCGTAGTCGCCAGTTGGCTACACACGCAGGAGCCGAAGAAAAGCCAGGAAACACAAGTCAAACGCCGGCGCCGTCACACCCGCCAGAAAAAAACGCCTGAGGACAAACAGGGTGAATACCTGATCGGCACCGATGAAAACGTAATGGTACTGAGCCGCACTTATGCCAACAAGGCCAACGCAGAGCGCGCAGCCAAGATGCACTGGGAACGGCTGCAGCGCGGCGTCGCTTCATTCTCCATCACGCTAGCAAGAGGATGGGCCGAGCTGTACCCGGAACTGCCAGCGAAGGTCAGTGGCTTTAAGCAGGAAATCGACGCAGCGGAGTGGACGATCGCGACGGTGACGCACTCGCTCAGTGGGCAGGGGTTTACGACCGCGCTGGAGCTGGAGGTGAAAATTGATGATTTAGATATGAATTAGTAGTAAATTCACCAAAAGTGAATCTTTAATTCTGATGTGAGGTTTTTTTATGATGAATTGCCCGAAATGTGGATGTTCGGCTCACACCAGGAGCAGTTTTCGGGTGTCAGAGCAGACAAAAGAGCGTTACTGTCAGTGCCAGAATATTAACTGTGGTGCGACCTTTGTTACTCATGAAACCGTTGTGCGATACATTGTGACCACAAATCAGGTTAATTTTGCTCCGCCACATCCTTCAAGTAGTGGTCAAGGACACATGAATTTTTAAGATGTGATTTTTGATATTGCTATGAGTTAAGTGCCCCGTCCGGGCACTTTTTTATTGCCCAAAAAGGTCTTGTATCGATTTTTTATCGCCACTTCATCGCCATCTTTCTGCAAAAACAAAAAAGCCACTCTGGTTAAAGTGGCTTAATTTCATGATTTTAAATCTAAAATTTGGTGGCCCCTGTTGGGTTTGAACCAACGACCAAGCGATTATGAGTCGCCTGCTCTAACCACTGAGCTAAGGGGCCAGCGGGTGCTGATTATACGTTACCCTGTATGAATAGGTCTATAGACGGGCGGTCAGGTGGCGGTTTTATAAACAAAGCTAGCCTGTTGTTATTATTGCCGGAATTTGTCATAAACGTCCGAGATAACATTAAGAGGTCGAGATGATAACGGATATTCTGGCTTCACATCTTCAGGTGGTTTTCTGTGGTATCAATCCGGGGCTTTCGACCGCACATCGGGGCTATCATTTCGCGAATGCCAACAATCGTTTCTGGCGGGTGATTCATCAAGCGGGATTTACCGATCGTCAGTTGGCACCGAAAGAAGAGAGTCTCTTGCTGGATTATGGCTGTGGGATAACCATGCTAGTGGAAAGACCCACCGTGGAAGCCTCGGAGTTGGCTTGTCACGAGTTGAAGCAGGGCGGGGAGCTATTGCGTGAAAAGATAATGAGGTATCAGCCTCAAGCCCTTGCCGTGCTGGGTAAGCAGGCATTTTCTCAGGCATTCGGCAGCAGTAAGGTGGGCTGGGGTCAGCAAGACACTTTTCTGGGAGAGACTCAGGTGTGGGTTTTGCCGAATCCGAGCGGTTTGAATCGCGCGACGCTGGAATCACTGACGGCATCCTACCATGAGCTCTATCAGGCGTTGCAGGCCTAACAACGGAGAGGTAGTCAAAGAAAACCCGGTCGCTGAAAAGAGGATGACACCGCCATCTGCCGGCAACCCGAGTATGCTGAATTAATGGCGAAGCTCTGCCTGAGCCTGCTTCAGCTCATGGCGTGCTTCTTCCAGTTTGGCGGTTTTCCTACTGATTTTATCCGCTTTCCCAGACTGCTTGGCCTCCTGAACTTCGCGTTCAAGTTCCTGCACTTTGTGCTGCTTCTCATCGATGTTTTGCTGACGCTTAATGTGCAGTGCGCTATCTATGCAGTTTGCTTTTGCTTCTTTCAAGGCTTTTTCCAGCCCGGCTACGCGGTTTTGATTACCGAGCGCTTTGGCCTGAGAAATTTCCTGTTTGATATTGTGCTCTTTTGCCTGACAACCGCTCAGGGAGTGGTTGGCTGAAAAGGAAGAAAATGAGAGCAATGCCGCAAGAGTGATGCCTGCGTTAAGGTGGTGGGCTTTCATCTGTTTTTGCCTGTGTGCCTGTAGGAAGGGTAAGTATAGGATCGGCGCGCCGATCCTATACGTAAACAGACGGAATTAGTCGTCCAGGAAGCTGCGAAGCACTTCGGAACGGCTGGGGTGACGCAATTTACGCAGCGCTTTGGCCTCAATCTGACGGATACGTTCACGCGTAACGTCAAACTGCTTGCCCACTTCTTCCAGCGTGTGGTCGGTGTTCATATCGATACCGAAGCGCATGCGCAGTACTTTCGCTTCACGAGCGGTCAGGCCTGCCAGAACGTCATGCGTTGCAGAACGCAGGCTTTCTGACGTTGCTGAGTCCAGCGGCAGCTCCAGCGTGGTATCTTCAATGAAGTCACCCAGATGCGAATCTTCATCATCACCGATCGGGGTTTCCATTGAGATGGGTTCTTTCGCGATCTTCAGCACTTTGCGGATTTTCTCTTCCGGCATCAACATACGTTCTGCCAACTCTTCCGGCGTGGGCTCGCGCCCCATTTCCTGCAGCATCTGGCGCGAGATACGATTGAGTTTGTTTATGGTTTCAATCATATGCACCGGTATACGGATGGTACGCGCCTGGTCGGCGATAGAACGGGTGATGGCCTGACGTATCCACCATGTGGCGTAAGTTGAGAACTTGTAACCGCGACGATATTCAAACTTATCCACGGCTTTCATCAGACCGATGTTCCCTTCCTGAATCAGATCCAGGAACTGCAGGCCACGGTTGGTATATTTCTTGGCGATGGAGATCACCAGACGTAGGTTCGCCTCAACCATCTCTTTCTTGGCACGGCGCGCCTTCGCTTCACCAATCGACATACGGCGGTTAATGTCTTTGACCTGCTCGATCGTCAGTCCGGTTTCTTCTTCGATCTGCTGCAGTTTCAACATGCTGCGATTAACATCGTCCTGCACTTCGCGCAGTTTTTCAGACCACGGTTTATTCATGGCCAGCGCGGCATCAAACCACTTATCGTTGGTTTCGTTGCCGCCAAACAGCGTCACGAAGTTTTTCTTCGGCATTTTGCACTGCTCGATGCAGTACTTCATGATCAGTCGTTCCTGGGTACGCACGCGATCCATCATGGTGCGCATGCTGTTAACCAGGAAATCGAACTGTTTAGGTACCAGACGGAACTGCTTGAAGACCTCGGACAGATTCAGAATTTCCAGCGCGGCCTTAGCATGACTGCGACCGTTGGCCTTAATGGTCTGACGGGTTACTTCATACTGATCGCGCAGCTCGGTGAATTTCTGGCGAGCCAGTTCTGGATCGATGCTGTTGTCGTCATCGCTGTCGTCATCGTCATCGTCGTCATCGTTATCATCGAGTTCTTTGCTGGGAAGCTCGGAGCCCACGTGAGTCGCGGTAGGCGCGATGTCTGCTTCCGCATTGGGATCGACGAAGCCGGTAATCAGATCGGATAAGCGACTTTCGCCTGCTTCAACGCGATCGTACTGATCCAATAGATAGGTAATGGCTTCCGGATACTCGGCCACAGAGCACTGAACTTGGTTAATACCATCTTCAATGCGTTTGGCGATATCAATCTCACCTTCGCGCGTCAAAAGTTCAACGGTACCCATTTCACGCATGTACATGCGCACTGGGTCGGTCGTGCGGCCAATTTCGGATTCAACGCTGGATAACACCTGCGCAGCTGCCTCTGCCGCATCTTCGTCTGCGTCATTGGTATTTTCTGCCAGCAGAAGATCATCTGCATCCGGTGCTTCTTCCATCACCTGGATGCCCATGTCATTAATCATCTGGATGATGTCTTCGATCTGGTCGGAGTCGATGATATCTTCCGGCAGATGGTCATTGACCTCAGCATAGGTCAGGTAGCCTTGCTCTTTACCACGGGTGACAAGAAGCTTGAGCTGTGACTGCGGGTTTTGCTCCATAAGACGGTATCCACACTTCAGAGTATTTGGGTTGGTGTCGGTCAGCGTAATCGCTGACAATAACAGTAGGGGTTTTTGCTATCGCCGCAGCCCCCGTCACGGCACTCTGTAGGGTTCAACCCTACTATTTATCGGCAATTAAGCCTCGGTAATCAGTTTTTTCTTGTCAGGGCCAGCTGCAATGACCAGAGTTCCTTTCGCTCTTCCGCACTGAGCCCATGTGTTCTATCTCGGGCTATCAGCGTGTCCAGACGAAGCTGCAGCAGTTGATCGTAAAGCTCAGCCAAGCTGATCCTGAATTTTTCCTCGATCTCCTCATCTACGATCATATGGTTCCAGGCGGCCATGGTTTCAAGCTGTTTGCGATATCGACTATCGCGATATTTTTCCAACAACAGTCCCATGGTCATGCCTGGACTTTCATTGCAGGTCTGAACCAGATCGAGGAATAATCCCAGTCCCGCCATTTTACTTTCGTCGCTGCCTTCCAGAGCCAGCGCTGGCACCTCAGATGCTAGCCGGGGATTTTGTACTAAAAGTCCTATCAGTATACGCATAGTTGTGACTTTTAGCCGTGGAGGCTGATAAGACGATGCGTGCATTGTGGTCTTGGGCATCAAACGATCAAGCTGGGAGTCATCCAGCAATCCCAGCTTTTTGCCCAACTGCTGGCGTAAATATAACCGTAACGTTTCGCCCGGCACCTGACCAATCAGCGGCAGTGCCAACGTACTTAGCTTGGTACGGCCATCCGGCGTGCTCATGTCGACCTGTTGCAACAGCGTGTCGAACAGGAATGAAGATAGCGGCATTGCTTGTTCGATACGCTGCTCAAAAGCGGTTTTCCCTTCCTGCCTCACCAGTGTGTCCGGGTCTTCGCCGTCCGGTAAAAACATGAACAGCAGTTGGCGTCCATCGTCCAGATAAGGCAGGGCTGTTTCCAGCGCGCGCCATGCCGCATCCCGCCCGGCTCTATCACCGTCGTAACAGCAGACAACGCGATCGGTGGTGCGGAAGAGCAACTGAATGTGATCGGCCGTCGTTGACGTCCCCAGAGAAGCCACGGCATAGTCAATGCCGAACTGCGCCAGAGCGACGACGTCCATGTACCCTTCAACCACCAGCAGCTCTCTCAGCTCGGGGTGTTTTTGCTGGGCTTCATACAGGCCATAAAGCTGGCGCCCCTTATGAAAGATCTCTGTTTCCGGCGAGTTAAGATATTTGGGAACGCCGTCCCCCAATACTCGACCACCAAATGCAATAACGCGTCCTCTTTTGTCCCGGATAGGGAACATGACTCGTTCGCGGAAACGATCGTAAATTCGCCCTTGATCGTTAGTCACCAACATGCCCGCATCGTTCAGCGTTCTTTTATCTTCGCTGCTGCGGCCAAAACGTTTTAATGCGTTATCCCATCCCGGCGGCGCGCATCCAATCGCAAAATGCCTGATAATGTCGTCACTTAGACCACGTTTCGCCAGATAGATTTTGGCTGGGGTGCCGGCGGGCTGATGTAGCGTATGTTGGTAAAACGTGCTCAATTGTTCCATCAGCTCGTACAGGCTCTGCCGCTGATGACGTTCGAGCTGAGTGGGCCCCGAACCTGCCTCGTAAGGCACCTCAAGGCCATGCATGGTCGCCAATTCCTCAATGCTTTCAACGAATTCCAGTCTGTCGAAATTCATCAAAAAATCGATGGCGTTACCATGAGCACCGCAGCCGAAACAGTGGTAGAACTGCTTATCGCCGTTAACGGTAAATGAAGGGGTCTTCTCGTGATGAAATGGACAACACGCATGATAATTCTTGCCCTGTTTCTTCAGCTTCACGCGCGCATCGATCAAGTCGACGATGTCGGTGCGAGCCAACAGGTCACCAATAAATACGCGTGGGATTCGTCCAGCCATAAGCCCCTGATTCATAGCTTATAAACGACAACAAGCCGCGCATTCCTTTCGGAAATGCACGGCCTTCGTATGCAACTGCTAAGTCTGCGGATTAATCACGCGATCGGAGGTTGCACCTCCTAAATTAATACAGACGAGTGCGGCGTGCGTTTTCTCGAGCCAGTTTCTTCGCGTGGCGTTTTACTGCGGACGCTTTAGCGCGTTTACGTTCAGTTGTCGGTTTTTCATAAAACTCACGACGACGAACTTCGGCCAAAACCCCTGCTTTTTCGCAGGAACGCTTGAAGCGACGCAGAGCTACGTCGAACGGCTCGTTTTCACGTACTTTAATTACCGGCATGTGCCTCTCACCTCAATAAATTCGGTTTGTCGCTGGCCTGGTGCCAGCCTTTTCAAAATGGTGCGGAATTCTACTGCAACAACGAGGCTGTTGTAAAGCATTGCGGCAATAACAAACCTCGCGGTCTTATGTCCACGCTCAAATGGGAGCGCTTATGGTAGACTATTCGCCGCTTGAAGCAAGCCGCTTGTTAACCGTAACCGAGAGTGAAAAAACAGCAATGCGCGTATTGGGTATTGAAACATCTTGTGATGAAACGGGAGTCGCGATTTATGACACTAAGGCCGGTCTCCTGGCAAACCAGCTCTACAGCCAGGTAAAACTGCACGCGGATTATGGCGGTGTCGTTCCTGAGCTCGCTTCCCGCGATCACGTTCGTAAAACCGTACCCTTGATTCAGGCGGCATTGCAGGAAGCTGAGCTGCAGCGTAAAGACATCGACGGGATTGCCTACACGGCTGGCCCCGGTCTAGTGGGCGCGCTGTTGGTTGGCGCGACGGTGGGGCGTTCGTTGGCGTTCGCATGGGATGTTCCAGCCATTGCTGTTCATCACATGGAAGGGCATTTGCTTGCCCCCATGCTGGAAGAGGATCCTCCCGCTTTTCCTTTTGTGGCGTTGTTGGTTTCGGGTGGTCACACTCAATTAATCAGCGTGACGGGGATCGGCGAATATCACTTGCTGGGCGAGTCAATCGACGATGCCGCTGGAGAAGCGTTTGATAAAACGGCCAAGCTGCTTGGGCTCGATTATCCCGGTGGCCCGCTGTTGTCGAAAATGGCTCAGTCCGGGGAGGCGGGTCGTTTCACGTTCCCTCGTCCAATGACCGACCGGCCAGGACTGGATTTCAGTTTTTCCGGACTGAAAACTTTTGCCGCGAATACTATCCGTGAACAGGGTAAAGACGCTCAAACCCAGGCGGACATTGCCCGTGCATTTGAAGATGCGGTGGTGGACACGTTGGCGATCAAGTGCCGACGAGCGTTGGATGAAACCGGATTTAAACGACTCGTTATCGCCGGCGGAGTCAGCGCTAATCGCACGTTACGGGAAAAACTGGCAGAGGTTATGGCTAAACGCGGTGGTGAAGTGTTTTATGCCCGACCTGAATTTTGTACCGACAACGGCGCGATGATCGCTTACGCGGGAGCCATCCGCTTGCAGCAAGGTGGATCGGCGTCATTGGGTGTGATGGTGCGGCCGCGTTGGCCGCTGGCCGAACTACCGTCTCTGTAAGGTGGCTTATAGCTCTTGTTCAAACAAGGCGAGAATGGCTTCGTAGAGCTGCTTCACGCTGAACCCCTTCGCCGGGGTGGTAAATATGGTGTCATCCCCGGCAATCGTACCGAGTATCCCTTCCGATTTTCCCAGAGAATCCAATAGCCGTGCGATGAGCTGAGCGGCACCCGGACTTGTGTGGATGACGACGACGGATTCGTTGAAGTCTACGTCCCGCACCAGATTTTTTAACGGGCTGGATGTGGTCGGCACGCCAAGTTCAGCGGGAAGGCAGTAAACCATCTCCATCTTGGCGTTACGCGTACGGACTGCGCCAAATTTGGTGAGCATTCTCGATACTTTGGACTGGTTAATATTTTTAAATCCCTCGTCCTGCAGTGCTTGCACAATCTCGCTCTGAGAACTGAATTTTTCTTCTTTTAACAGCGCATTGAATGCCTTAACCAACTCTTCCTGCTTTGTTGAATGACGCATTTGGCTGCGGTCCATCATGGTTAATCATGACGATATTATGCTGTGGAATGAATTTTTATGCAATCTGGGTGCCTAGCCAATCGATATAACAAGCTTTGCTGAGAAAAGAGGTTGCTAGTCGAAAATAAAACTGGAGAATGTGCGCCTGGTCACACAAAGGTCACTAAATTGTTACTCGAATGATTTTAGTTGTTATTTATTTGCCATGATTAATCTGTGCATGCTCAGGTAACGAGCTGGAGAAACCTCTAAGAGGTATCGCGACTTGTTACTTTAGTTATCTTAATTACATTTTTATAACCTGTGTGCATTTTAATTTATTATTAGCCAAATAGCGCTCTCGACGCGCCGATTGGTGGCCTTATTCTACTTTTTTATTATGAGCACGGACGTCTGTAACGAAACAAATCCACGGCATATTTAACTAATGATAATAAATTAAGGAGTTTAAGATGAAAGTTGCTGTTCTTGGAGCCGCCGGCGGTATCGGTCAGTCTCTGGCACTTCTTCTCAAAACCCAGCTTCCTTCAGGCTCAGAGCTATCACTTTATGATATTGCTCCCGTAACGCCAGGTGTTGCTGTAGATTTAAGTCACATCCCCACTGCGGTCACAATCAAAGGTTTTTGTGGTGAAGATGCGGCTTCCGCACTGGAAGGGGCTGATGTCGTTCTGATCTCCGCCGGTGTGGCTCGTAAGCCGGGCATGGATCGTTCCGATTTGTTCAACGTCAATGCAGGCATCGTCCGTAATCTGGTTGAGCAAGTGGCCCGCGTTTGTCCTAACGCTTGCCTCGGCATTATCACTAACCCGGTCAATACTATTGTGACTATTGCCGCAGAAGTATTGAAAAAGGCCGGCGTTTATAATCGGAACAAACTCTTTGGCGTGACAACACTGGATATCTTTCGCTCCAACGTTTTTGCCGCCGAGCTTAAGGGCAAACAACCGCAGGACATCGAAGTGCCTGTGATTGGTGGTCATTCCGGCGTGACTATTCTGCCGTTGCTGTCGCACATCCCAGGACTCAGCTTTACTGAACAGGAAGCAGTCGCTCTGACCGACCGTATTCAGCATGCCGGCACGGAAGTGGTTGAAGCCAAGGCTGGAGGAGGCTCCGCAACCTTGTCCATGGGCCAGGCTGCCGCACGTTTTGGCGTCTCTTTGGTTCGTGCGTTGCAAGGCGAAAGCAACATCGTGGAATGTGCGTATGTTGAAAGCGATGGCGAATATGCCCGCTTCTTTGCTCAGCCGTTATTATTGGGCAAAGAGGGCATCGCCCAGCGTATGCCTATTGGCCCTCTCAGCGACTTCGAGCAGCGTTCTCTGGATAAGATGCTGGATACGTTAAAAGAAGATATTGCGATGGGCGTCTCCTTCGTCAATAAGTAGCTTTCACTGTACGTCTAAGAGTGAATACAAGCCGGAGAATTCGTTCTTCGGCTTTTTTTCGTTCACTGCGGCCGAATCAATTTTTTGCGATCGAGCAGTTCGTTTGTTTCAGGATTATAGTAACGGCTGGGCCAGATTTCGGCAGGGTGTATTCCTAGCGCATCCGCAATCAGCCACTCTCCTTTCGGCCATGGGCGCGATATAGCATTAGCAAGCGTGGACGAACTTAATCCGGCAGACCGTGATACTGCGGCAAGGGTGGTCCCTTTTTTCTTTAATGCCGCAATGATATCAGCAGGGTGCCAGTCATGTTTCCTTGAATTCATAATCCTTCCCTTAGTGCTATAAGACGACAGTGTATTAGTGGTATAACTAACGAATTGGGTTAAATGGTTTCATGAACTAAAAAACCATTATTTGGAAATAATATATCATCAGTTTTCTAATTATTTCCAAAATTATTTCCTAATAAATCTTTTTTTGTAATGAGTAGCACTATCGGGATGAAATGGACATGAAAAAAGAGTGGTTTGCGACCAGCGAGTTGGTTGGCATCGGCGGACTCCCTAAATCACGGCAAGGATTGAATAAACGTGCCCGAGAAGATGGTTGGGAAAAACGTCGCAGAAAAGGTGTGCAAGGACGAGGTGTTGAATATTCAATACACAGCTTGCCTGACTCCGTACAGCAGTCTTTATTGCTAATGCAGGAAACACCCGGAGAATATTCAGCGAAGCCATCGGATATGCTGCCGGTGTGGATGCAGATATATCAACAGCTTTCAGTCTCTGAACGCGAAAAGTTGATTAGCTACATCATGCGGGAAGGTGTTTATGCAACTCTTAAGCAGTTAGGGTTATGCCCACCTTCTACCTCACCCGTTACAAACGAAACCTCTGAATGATCTTTCTGCCATTCCTGCGGGAATGGCAGCGCTTCTTGTGCTTATCCCCTTGTTAATCCCTGCCTGATTCCTCGATTTGTACTGCACCAACGCATTACGTCTCTTCTTATGTTTAATGATTAGAGCTTTCCTTTATGTTGATCTATTATGTGGAAACTTTATGTAATCTGGGTGCCTGTTATCGCTCGGTTTGGAATCGTTAAGCAGGGAATGTCAGGCCAACTAGGAGGGATGTATGGACAAAAAGTGGTTTGCGACAAAAGAATTGTTGGGTGTAGCTGGATTACCGACGTCCAGGCAGGGGCTGAATAAGAAGGCGAAAGAAAGCGGCTGGGAGAAACGGCGTCGTAAAGGTGTACAGGGGAAAGGCGTGGAATACGCTATCTGGAGCTTACCCGACAGCGTTAAGCACTCGCTGATGATGGAGGAGTCACCTATCCCAGAATATACCACACCGGCAGAGACTGAATTATTGTCGACGTGGATACAGGTTTATCACCAGTTAACGGGAAGCGAACGTTCGCTACTGATAAATCATATTCTGCATGAAGGTGCTCTGGCGATGTTGACTCGCCTTGGCAGCTTGCAGCAAGCGAGCGATGCCCAAGCGAGCGATCAGAACTCTCGCTGAACGGCTAAATGCGCCAACCCTTCTAAAGCCAGGCGATAGGGCGTTTCTGGCAGACACTGCAGCGCGCTGATTGCTTTGTCTGCTTCTTCTTCCGCCCGCTGACGGGTATAGCCGAGCGAGCCGCATTCCTGCATCGCGGTAAGAACCGGTGCCAGCAGATGACGACCGTTGCCCTGTTCAATCGCCTCGCGGATCATGGCGCTTTGTTCAGGGTTGCCATGGCGCATGGCATGCAGCAGCGGTAGGGTAGGCTTGCCTTCGTTAAGGTCGTCACCGGTATTTTTGCCCAGCGTTTCGCCATCTGCGCTGTAATCCAGCAAATCGTCTATCAGTTGGAATGCCGTTCCCAAATAGCGTCCGTAGTCCTTTAACGCCCTCTCTTGCTCTGTGGTAGCACCTGCCAGAATAGCGGAAGACTGAGAGGCTGCTTCGAATAAGCGTGCCGTTTTGCTGTAGATCACGCGCATATAGCTGTCCTCGGTGATATTGGGATCGTTACAGTTCATCAACTGCAGCACTTCGCCTTCCGCGATGACGTTGACCGCATCGGACATCACCGTGAGAACCTGCAGTGAGCCAAGACTCGTCATCATCTGAAAGGCCCGCGTATAGATGAAGTCGCCGACTAATACGCTAGCAGCGTTGCCAAAGGCGGCGTTTGCCGTCGCTTTTCCTCGACGCATGTCGGATTCGTCGACAACGTCGTCATGCAGCAGGGTAGCGGTATGGATGAATTCGATTAGCGCCGCAACGGTAACGTGCTTGTCACCCTGATAGGCCAAAGCCTTGGCTGCCAGAACAGCAATCATCGGCCGAATACGTTTTCCGCCGCCGCTGACAATGTAATGGCCTAACTGATTGATAAGCGCGACATCGGAGGAAAGATGTTCCAGGATCGTAGTATTAACGGCGGACATATCCTGGGAGCTTAACGCTGTGATTTGTTCTAGATTCATTGTTTCTGCCAGCTGATTTCTTCAACGCTATCGCCGTTCTGCTGTTCTAGAACGGCGTTAAATAAGAAAAGGTTGTATTGATTGTACTTGAAAAATGACGCAGATAAACGGCAGTTAATGGCTTGTATCCTTTTTCTTCATGTTGCTTAATTCTGCACTTGTCATGCCTCATCTTTTTGCGTAGAATTCGCGCCCTATTGTGAATATTTGTAGCGCACTTCCAAAATCAATAGGGTGCGCGGAAAGCGGAGTTTTATATGTACGCAGTTTTCCAAAGTGGTGGTAAACAACACCGAGTAAGCGAAGGCCAGACCGTTCGCTTGGAAAAGCTGGATATCGCAACTGGTGAAGCCGTTGAGTTTGACCAGGTTCTGATGATCGCTAATGGTGAAGACATCAAAATCGGCGTTCCTTACGTTGATGGCGGTAAAATCAAGGCTGAGGTTGTTGCTCACGGTCGTGGCGAGAAAGTTAAAATCGTTAAGTTCCGTCGCCGTAAACACTACCGTAAACAAGCTGGTCACCGTCAGTGGTTCACTGAGGTGAAGATCACCGGCATCAGCGCTTAAGTCTTAGGAGAGCGAATAATGGCACATAAAAAAGCTGGCGGTTCCACTCGTAACGGCCGTGACTCAGAAAGCAAACGCTTGGGCGTAAAACGTTTCGGCGGTGAATCCGTTCTGGCAGGCAGCATCATCGTTCGTCAGCGTGGTACTAAGTTCCATGCAGGTACTAACGTTGGTTGTGGTAAAGACCACACGTTGTTTGCACTGTCTAACGGTAAAGTTCAGTTCGAAATCAAAGGCCCTAAAAACCGTAAATTTATCAGCATTGTCGCTGAATAATTACAGTTTCTAAGTCTTTTAAAAGCCCTGCACACGTTGCAGGGCTTTTTTCGTTTGGCAATACTGTAAACATCATCTGCTGCGGATAACACCATGAAACAGAATGGAGGCTTGGGGCTTTGTCTGGCTGTGACTACCGCTGTTTGCTGGGGCGCTTTGCCCATCGCCATGAAGCAGGTTCTGAGTGTTATGGATCCGTATACCGTCGTCTGGTATCGATTTTTAATGGCATCATTTGGGCTCTTCCTCCTTCTGTACTTTAAAGGAGCAATGCCCCGATTTCGTTTGTTACGGCGTCGGCGTTGGTGGATATTGCTTCTGATCGCAACGTGCGGTCTGCTGGGCAACTTTGTTCTATTCAGCTCGTCATTAAAATATCTCAGCCCTACGGCTTCTCAAGTTATCGGCCAGCTCTCCCCGGTCGGGATGATGTTCGCCAGCGTACTCATTCTGAAAGAAAAAATGCGTGTCACTCAGGTGATTGGTGCGGTTACGTTGCTGAGTGGTCTGATAATGTTCTTCAACACCAGCCTGATTGAGATTTTTACCCGACTGAGTGACTACACGTTAGGCGTGTTATTAGGTGTAGGTGCCGCGATGGTCTGGGTGACTTACGGGGTAGCGCAAAAAGTGCTCCTACGGCGCTTGTCATCCCAGCAACTCCTGTTTCTGCTTTATATACTGTGCGTAATTTTCAT